>DATFFS010000117.1:0-2767 GCA_035249945.1 Gemmatimonadota bacterium | reverse complement strand
CCTGGCGGCCGGCGGCCTCCGCGCCAGCCCGATCGGCGAGATCCTCGTCGAGGAGTCTGTGATCGGGTGGAAGGAGTTCGAGCTCGAGGTCATGCGCGACCGCGCCGACAACTGCGTCGTCGTCTGCTCGATCGAGAACCTCGATCCGATGGGCGTCCACACCGGCGACTCGATCACCGTGGCGCCGCAGCAGACGCTCTCGGACCGCGAGTACCAGGCGATGCGCGACGACGCCTTCCGCGTGATCCGCGCGGTGGGCGTCGAGACGGGCGGATCGAACATCCAGTTCGCGGTGGATCCCAACACCGGCCGGCAGCTCGTCATCGAGATGAACCCGCGCGTCTCGCGCTCGAGCGCGCTGGCCTCGAAGGCCACGGGCTTCCCGATCGCGAAGATCGCCGCCCGGCTGGCGGTGGGATACACGCTGGACGAGATCCCAAACGACATCACCGGCGTCACGCCGGCCTCGTTCGAGCCGAGCATCGACTACGTGGTGGCGAAGATCCCGCGTTTCGACTTCGCCAAGTTCCCCGGCGCGGACGCTCGCCTGACGACGGCGATGAAGTCGGTGGGGGAGACGATGGCGATCGGGCGGACGTTCGGCGCGGCGATCCAGAAGGGGCTGCGGGGTCTGGAGACCGGCGCCGACGGGGCGTTCTCTCCCGCTGCGGCAGCCCTGTCGGACGAGGTGCTGGCCGAGCGCGTCGAGGTGCCGTCCGCCGAGCGGATCTTCGAGGTGGTGGAGGCGCTCCGCCGCGGCTGGCCGGTCGAGCGGCTGCGCGTTGCCACGGGCATCGACCCGTGGTTCCTGCACCAGCTGGAACGGCTGACCGGACTCGAGGCCGGCCTCGGCTCCGCGTTGCCCGCCGGGCGGAGCGCGGCGGAGGAGCTCCGCCATCTCAAGGGCGACGGCTTCTCGGATGCTCACCTCGCGCGTGTCTGGGACCGGGGCGAGAAGGACGTCCGCGAGATGCGCGAGAGCCTCGGCATCCAACCGGGGTTCAAGGTGGTCGACACCTGCGCGGGCGAGTTCGAGGCCCGCACTCCGTACTACTACTCGAGCTATGACCCGGGGAACGAGGCGCGGCCGGCGAGCGGATCGAAGATCCTCATCCTGGGTGGCGGGCCGAACCGGATCGGGCAGGGGATCGAGTTCGATTACTGCTGCGTGCAGGCTGCGCTCGCGCTGCGGGAGAGCGGTCGCCGGGTGGTCATGGTCAACTGCAATCCCGAGACCGTCTCGACCGACTACGACATCTCGGACACGCTCTACTTCGAGCCGCTGACGATGGAGGACGTCGGCGCGATCGTCGCGATGGAGCGGCCGGACGGCGTGCTGGTTCAGTACGGCGGGCAGACTCCGCTCAAGCTTGCGGTCCCGCTCGAGCGCGCGGGCGTCGCGATCGTGGGAACGACGCCGGATGCGATCGATCGCTGCGAGGATCGCGATCGGTTCTCGTCGCTGCTCTCGTCCCTGGGGATCCCGCAGGCGCGCGCCGGCTTCGCGCGCACGCCGGAAGAGGTGCGGAGCGAAGCGTGGCGGATCGGCTTCCCGGTGCTCCTGCGCCCCTCCTACGTGCTGGGAGGCCGAGGGATGATCGTCATCCACGACGAGGCGGAGCTCGAAGCGGCGCTCGAAGAGCGGCTCCGGATCAGCGGCGAGCACCCGCTCTTGATCGACGAGTTCCTGGAGGACGCGGTCGAGTACGACGTCGACGCCATCGGCGACGGCGAGCGGGTGGTGATCGGCGGCATCATGGAGCACGTGGAAGTCGCCGGCGTCCACTCGGGGGACAGCACCTGCTGGCTGCCGCCGCGGGACGCGTCTCCGGAGATCCTCGCGACGCTGTCCGATTACACGCGGCGGATCGGACTCGAGCTTCCCGTCCGGGGACTGATGAACGTGCAGTACGCGGTGCGCGACGGAACGGTCTACGCGCTGGAGGTCAACCCGCGTGCATCCCGGACGATCCCGTTCGTCAGCAAGACGGTCGGCGTGCCCCTGGCCCGGCTGGGGGCGCTGGTGATGATGGGGGAGCGGCTAGAGGAGCTGGGGCTCGTCGACGACCCGGCGCCGCTCGCGATCGCGGTCAAGGCGCCCGCGCTGCCGTTCCAGAAGTTCCCGGGCGTCGATCCCGTGCTGGGGCCCGAGATGCGCTCGACCGGAGAAGTGATCGGGCTCTCCGAGTTTCCGGACGAGGCGTTTCGCAAGGCGATGCTGGGAGTCGGGGTCGATCTGCGGGCCGCTTTCGGGGGCAGGGTCCTGCTGTCGCTCGCCGCGCGGGATCTGGGGGCCGCCGGCGATCTCGCTGTCCGTCTTTCGGAGGCGGGTGCCGAGCTGTACGCGGCCGGCGCCACGCGCGTAGAGATGAGCCGATCCGGGATCGCGGCGCTGCCCGCCGACGAGGGAGAAGCGGATGCGGCGGCCCGGGTGCGCCGCGGGGATTTCTCGCTGGTCGTTTGCACCGCCAGAGGCGGGGAGGCCGCTCCGGAGAACGCCGCCATCCGCCGCGCGGCGCTCTGGGCCGGCGTTCCGTGCCTGACTTCGGTGGAGGCGGCGCGGGCCTGCGCCGCCGCGGGGCGTCCCGGCGAGCCCCTGGAGGTGCGCAGCCTGCAGCGCTGGGAAGCCCTGGCCCGGTGTTGACAAGTCCTTGCGGCCCCGTATCTTAAGGTCGCTTCAGTCCCCGATCATTCCTGCGTGGGCACAGCGCCGTCGAGAGGGAGGAGCGTCATGACCAAAGCGGACCTGGTCGAGCAGATCGCCGAA
>DATFFS010000116.1:0-3058 GCA_035249945.1 Gemmatimonadota bacterium | reverse complement strand
ATCCTGGCGCTCTACGAGGTCCTGGAACGCGTCTCGCCCGGGCCCGTCGTCACGTTGAATCGCGCCGTGGCTGTCGCGATGGTCCACGGTCCGCGCGCGGCCCTCGCCCTCCTGGGGACCATCGAGGACGACGACCGCATGTCCCATACGCATCGGCTCGATGCCGTGCGAGGTCATCTCCTCGAGCTCGCGGGAGACATCGATGCCGCTCGCGACGCGTACCGACGGGCCGCGACGCGGACCGCGAGCCTTCCCGAACGCCGCTTCCTCACGCTGCAAGCCGCGCGGCTCGAGCCGACGGACGCCAGCGAGTAAGGACGGTTCGACCGAGGTAGGGAGTCGGCATATCCTCCGCGGCGGACTTCCTCCCCCGATCGCACGACGCTCCCCGCGCTCAGGAGGCCTCCGCGGCCGCATCGACGCGGCCGCGGAGGCCGATCCGGCCCACGTACGGTTCATGATCCCTCCAACGTGTGACCGGGCGCACCTTCGTTACGACATCCCCTCCGATGATGGGGAGGGACGTGGTTCCGAACGAGCCGCCCGACTATCCTCGGCCATACCGGGTCCAGGCTCCCATGACAGACTCCTTTCCGATCGCTCCTCTCCGCAGATCAAGCCGCTGGACGCCATCGTGGTCCACATTGATTTGCCTCGTGTTCGCAGGGGCGGCCTCGGTGCTCAGCGTGCGGTTGCGGCAGCATGTTCCCATCACGCCCTACGGGGGACGCGTCGACGACTTGCTGTTCATACGGGGCGCCACGTTCTTGGCCCGTGGGCAGTGGTTGGGTCCTTTCGACGAGCTCACCCTGGCCAAGGGCCCCGGCTACCCACTCTTCATCGAGTTGATGTACAGACATAACCTGGCGCTGAAGGTCGGGGAACAGCTAACGTATCTCTTCGCGGTCGCCGCTCTGGCGTGTTGTGCCTGGATAGTGAGTCGACGCAAGGCCGCGGCTCTGGTCGTTTTCGTGGTGCTGGCGCTAGATCCGGTCAACTTCAGTGCCTACAACTCGCAGATAATCCGAGACGGTTGGTACGCCTCCCTCTCGACACTCTTCGTTGCCACTCTCTTCCTCGCCCTCTACGGAGCGGCCACGCACGTTCGGCTGTTCTGGCCGATCGCGTTGTGCCTGGTTGCCGGCGTCAGCGGTGGAGCTTTCTGGCTGTGCCGCGAGGAGGGGGCTTGGATCGTCCCCACTATCCTTTTCGTGGCGATGGGGCTCCCGTTCTGCCTCCTCGTCCGCTGGTGGACCGCAAAGCCGCGAACGCGTCTGGATCGGACCCGTGTTCTGCGCAAGGGTGGCCGTATCGCGCTGGTCTTGGGGCTCGCAGGGGTGGCGCTGATTACCCCGATCGCGGCAGTGACCAGGGAGAACTCGAGGCACTATGGTGCGCCCTTGACCAACGACCTTGCATCGGGTCAGTTCGCGCGGGCCTACGCTGACTGGACGCGGGTAGAGGCGGGAACGCCGAGTACTGCCGCTCCCCTGGTGCGATCCCAGCGGGAGGCCGTCTACCGTGTCAGTTCTGCGGCCAGGCAGCTGGAGCCGTACCTGGAGAACCCGGATAGCCGCTGGCTCCGCGCTAGCTGCCGGATCCTAGAGCCCTGCGGCGACCTCGCAGGCAACCTAGTCATCTGGGCTATGCGCGATGCGGCAGCGAACGCCGGCCACTTCCGATCGGGGTCCGACGCCCAGCGATTCTTCGGTGAGCTGGACGCGCAGATCCAGTCCGCCTGCGCGAGCGCTCAGCTGAGCTGCTCCGCCCGGCTTCCAACCGAGCTGCAGTCCCTGCAACGCGTCTCCGGCGGCCCTCTCTTCACCTACCTCAGGCGTTGGGCGGGAATGACGATCGCGTCGATAGGACTCTACGACCCACCGAACGAGCTCAGGCCTATCAGATCAGACAGGTGGGCGCTCTATACGCAGATCGTGCGCGGCCTGCCGGCGAGCCAGAGTGCGGCGGCCGACCAGTTGAGCCGCTTCACCGCGAACACCTGGCCGTACCGGATCCTCTCGCGTATGTATCGACTGCTCCTTCCCTGCCTGCTGGTGCTGGCGACGATCGGCTTTGTGTTGTCGATCGCACGCCCCCGATGGCCGCAGTCCGCACTGTCCGTCCTTTCCGGCGCCTTCGTTGTCGGTGCCATGAGCAGGCTGTTGTTCGTAGCGTTGTTGGACACGACGCAATTCCCCACCGCGGGTTCGGACATCCGCTTGCTGCTCCCGGCGCACGCCTTTCTCATAGCCTTCGGTGCCGTTGGTACGGTCCAGTTCGCCGACGCGTTGTTGGAGAGGATCCGGCCGGGCAGAGGGGGCCAGCCCTCCTAACGGTTTGTGGCAGCAGTGGCAATCGCGCGAGTTGAGCACGTCAGGCTAAGGCCCGGCCATCTGACAGCCGCCTCAAGTGCTACGCCGGCGCGCACAGTCGACTTTCGCGTGAGACTCCATGCAGTGAGGTACTAGGTCGTAGCACGTTGCGGGCGATGGATTCGCAAATGGCTGACCTGAGTACCAGGGCCCTCCTCCGGGTAGAGGTTGCACATGGGTTCGGCCGCGGATTTCATGCCCGAGCGGACCAGCCTCCCCGCGCTCCGAGAGGCGGCGGCGGAGTGCCGAGGGTGCGATCTGTACCGGGGCGCCACGCAGACCGTGTTCGGCGAGGGACCACGCGGCGCGCGGATCATGATGGTCGGCGAGCAGCCGGGCGACAAGGAGGACCTCGTCGGACGACCCTTCGTGGGCCCGGCGGGCGGTCTCCTCGACCGCGCGATCGAAGAGACTGGCCTCGCCCGGGACGATGTCTACATCACCAACGTTGTGAAGCACTTCCGCTTCGTCCTCCGCGGGAAGCGGCGGATCCACAAGAAGCCCGATATGGAGCACATCCGCGCCTGCACGCCGTGGCTGGAGGCGGAGCTCGCCCGGATCGGCCCCGAGGTCCTCGTCTTCCTCGGCGCGACCGCCGCCCAGGCCTTCCTCGGCCGGTCCTTCCGGGTGACGCAGCAACGAGGGACGTTCGTCGAGTCGCCGCTCGCTCCCCTGGTGACGGCGAC
>DATFFS010000115.1:0-10072 GCA_035249945.1 Gemmatimonadota bacterium | reverse complement strand
GATCTCCACCCGCGCCAGCGGGATCTCGATGGCGGTCGGGCCGTCCTCGCTGCAAGCGGGCAGAAGGGCTGCCGCGAGCAGAGCGGGAATCGTGCTTAGGATTTTCATGGTCCTGGTCCTTCCTTGGATGACGTTGACCGTTGAAATCTACGCGCCCCGTTCGCCGCAGCCACCCGTCACAGGCCCAGCGAGCAATCGGGGACGTTGAACAGCTCCTCGTCGAACACGCCGTTCTCGACGACCTCCGCCCGCACCACGACCGATCCGAAACGGACGCCATGGAATCGGCCGAATTCGTTGACCGTCGCGATCGACGGATTGTCCGTCGACCACACGATGGTTCCCCGCGTGGGATTGGAGTTCTTGTCCAGGACCAGGACCTCGATCGGACACTGGCCGCACAGATCCAGCCCCTGACAGCTCGATGTCACGATGACGACGCTGGTGGCCGGGAGCGGCTCCGGCGGGCCGGTCGAGCTCTCGTCGCATCCCAGCATCAGGAGCGCGCCGACAGGCACCAGAGATCCCCTCAGCAGCTCCCCCGCCTTCATGACGCGACCGACCCGTGCGGGCTGGGCACGCTCTCGTTCGCACCGGGCGGCTCGCAAACGATATTCGGTGACGAGGGTGGCGTAACGCCCACTTCCGTGTCGTCCGTGGCTCCGGTCTCCAGGACTTCCACCGTAACCACCGTGACGCCTGTGTTCCAGGCGTTCACCCTGCCCTCACCCCCTGGGCGCGCTTCCACCGTGGCGATGTTCTCGTTCGCCGACGACCAGATGAGAGTCGGCAACGGCGCCGGGTTCGAGTTCTTGTCGAACGCCTCGGTCTCCAGCACGCAGAAGCTGCACTTGTCGACCGTGGGACATCTGGAGGAGTCGATCACGATCCGCACCGCGGGGTTGGGTTCCAGCACCAGCGTCGTGCTGTCGTCGCAGGCACCCGACCCGAGAAGGGCCAGGGGCACTGCAAATCGAACGGGGATTCTCGCCATCTCGGGCCCCTCCTGTGAGTGTTGCCGACCGGGTTTGCTCTGCCTACCTTTTGCGCCTGTTTGGCCCGTGGTGTAATTGGCAACACGCTTGACTCTGGATCAAGAGACTCCTGGTTCGAGTCCAGGCGGGCCAACCAGTCGAGCGGGGAGCGGTGTCGCTCCCCGTTCGTTTCATCTTCATACCAGGAGAACGTGTCCCCGCCGGGGCACGTTTAACCCCACGCCCCCCAGGGAGAGCCAATCTATGCGCAAGAACGCCGTACAGTTGGTCCTTCTCGGAGCCGTCGTCCTGGCGCCCGTCGCGGCGCGGGCCCAGACGGCCCCCGCGTTCGACGGAGCCACGCTCGACGTGAGCTCCGAGTGGGTGGGACAGGACAGGGGCGACGGCAGTGGCAGCTACCGGCTCACGACCCGGGTGACGGACGGCGGGGCCGGATGGACGATCGAGCACGAGCTGGCTGCCGAGCGGGGGGTGGACCTGGAGACGATCTCGACCGAGACGATCAGGGTCCTCCAGGGGGACGAGGAGATGGCGAGCGCGGACTCCGATCCAGCCGCCCTGGGCCAGTGGTCGAGTCCCGCCATCGCCTACGCGATCCCCTTCGACGTCGAGTTCAACACCGATCCACGCAAGTCCTACCGTCCGCGCCAGAAACAGGTCGAGGAGCTGGCGCGTTCGGCGGCTCCCGAGGCCCGCGTCTCGACCCGTTCCGCCTCGGACGGCCGCACCAGCGCCACGATCGAGATCCCGGGTGTCCATCCCGTCGTCGAGCTGGCGCGGCAGTTCGTGGGGATCCGCCAGGCCTTCCGGGATGCCGACGTCGGACTGGCGAAGCTCCAGATCAAGGGGCAAGCCGACACCTCCGCCAGCGCGGAGGCGGCCTCCGCTCAGTGACGGACACTCCTCCGGCCGTCGAGAACGTCGTCATCCTGGGGTCGGGATGCGCCGGTCTGACGGCGGCGATCTACGCGGCGCGCGCCAATCTGGAGCCTCTCGTTGTGCTGGGGGTCGAGGCCGGAGGCCAGCTCTCGCTGACCACCGAGGTGGAGAACTATCCCGGCTTTCCCGAGGGCATCCTGGGGCCGGACTTGATCGAGAGCATGCGCCGGCAGGCCGCGCGGTTCGGCGCCCGCTTCATCGCCGGCGACGCCACCGCCGTCGACCTGTCCGTACGCCCCTTCGTCGTCGAGATAGAGGGTGACCCCCGCCGGACGCGAACGCTCATCGTATGCTCGGGAGCCAGTGCGCGGATGCTGGACGTCCCCGGTGAGCGGGGACTCGTCGGTCACGGGGTTTCGACTTGCGCGACCTGCGATGGGGCGTTCTTCCGCGATCAGGAGGTGATCATCGTGGGGGGCGGCGACAGTGCCATGGAGGAAGCGCTGTTCCTGACGCGCTTCGCTCGCCGCGTCCACGTCGTGCATCGCCGGGACGAGCTTCGCGCCAGCAAGATCATGCAGGAGCGGGCCTTCTCGAACGAGAAGATCGAGTTTCTGTGGAACACGCACGTTACCGAGATCCTGGGGGAGACCCAGGTGGCGGGCGTGCGGCTCTGGAACCACGAGACGGGAGAGCGGTGGGAGATGAAGGTGGACGGCGTGTTCGTCGCCATAGGGCACATCCCCAACACCGCGATCTTCGAGAACCAGCTCGAGATGGATGCGCAGGGATACCTGGTTCCGCAAAACCCCGGACGCTCGCTTACCGACGTAGAGGGCGTCTTCATCGGGGGTGACGTCCACGATCACGTCTACAAGCAGGCGATCACGGCCGCCGGAGCCGGCTGCCGGGCCGCCATGGATGCCGAGCGCTACCTCGAGCGGGTCGGCGAGGCTCCCGCCACGGTCGCCGGCGCATCGTCCAGATGACGCGCATGCAGGCGGTCGTGAAAGTGGACGAGCGGGAAGGCCGGGCGGGCACGGAGGTCCGGGAAGTCGCCGTCCCCGAGCCGGGCGAGGACGAGGTAAGACTCAAGGTCCGCGCTACGGCGATCTGCGGCTCCGATCGTCACATCTATCACTGGGATCCCACCGTCCGGGACATGGTCGCCCCTCCGCGGATCTACGGCCACGAGTTCTGCGGGGAGATCGACGCGGTCGGGGCCCGGGCTGGTCGCTCGGATCTCCGTGAGGGCGACTACGCCTCGGCGGAGATGCACGTGACCTGCGGCGTGTGCCGGCAGTGCCTGGCGGGCGAAGGTCACGTCTGCAGCAAGACCCGGATCATCGGATTCCATGCCGACGGCTCGTTCGCCGACTACGTCATCGTTCCCGCGCGGAACGTGGTGCCCCTCGACCGGAAGGTCGTTCCACTGGCGGTCGGCGCGTTCCTCGACGCGCTCGGGAACGCGGTGCACACGGTTCAGGACCACGATCTCGAGGGCACCTCGATCGCCATTACGGGGTACGGGCCGATCGGCGCCATGGCGGGGGCGATCGCGCACCACGAGCGCGCAGCGCGAATCTATCTGATCGACGTCAGCGAGAAGGCGATCGCCCAGGCCGAGCGGTGGCGCGCGACGGCGCAGGCCGACAACGTGACAGTTCTCAGGACCGGGCGTGAAGAAGCCGCGGCGGTCGAAGAGCGCATCCGGGACGAAACCGGTGGCGGCGTGGATCTGGTTCTCGAGATGTCTGGCGCACAGGCGGCGATCAATCAGGCGCTTCGCATCGCCCGCATGGGCGGCGCGGTGTCGTTGCTCGGGATCCCGACACAGGAGACGGTGACGATCGAGCGCTTCGCCGGCGACCTGATCTTCAAGGGACTGTCTCTGCAGGCGATCATCGGGCGGCGGATCTTTTCGACCTGGGATCGAATGCTCGAGCTCCTGGCGGACGGCCTCGACCTGCGCTCCCTCGTCTCTCGCGAGTACGAGGGCCTGGAGCCGTTCATCGAGGGGATGGAGGCGTTCGATGCGCACGAGGCGCTCAAGGTCGTCTTCTACCCTCACGGAATGAACGGCGGCGGAAATGCCTAGCGAGCTCCTGAGCCACCTCGATTCTCAACTCGGCGAGCTGCGCGAAGCGGGCACCTACAAGATCGAGCGAGAGCTCGAAGGTCCGCAGGACGCCGGCGTGGAAGTCGAGGGACGCGAAGTCATCATGCTGACTTCGAACAACTACCTGGGTCTGGCCAATCATCCGCGGATCCGCCAGGCGGCGCGGGACGCGATCGAGGAGTGGGGTTTCGGGATGGCCTCGGTGCGGTTCATCTGCGGCACCGACTCGCTGCACCTCGCGCTCGAACGTCGGATCGCGGACTTCTTCGAAGCCGACGACGCGATCCTCTACGGCTCGTGCTGGAACGCCAACGAAGCGCTTTTCGCCACGATCCTCGACGAACAGGACGCTGTCTTCTCCGACGAGTTGAACCACGCCTCGATCATCGACGGGATCCGCCTCTGCAAGGCGAACCGGCATCGCTACCCGCACGCGGACCTGGACGCGCTCGCCGAACAGCTCGCGGAGGACGACTCCCGGCATCGGGTGGTGGTAACGGACGGGGTCTTCTCCATGGAGGGGGAGCTGGCGGACATTCCCGGCTTGCTGCAGCTCTGCGAGCGGGAGCGGGCGATCCTCGTGGTGGACGACTCGCACGCCACCGGCGTACTCGGCGCGCGCGGGCGCGGGACCGCCGAGGAGCAGGGCGTCCACGGCAGAGTTCCGGTCACCACGGGCACGCTCGGCAAGGCGCTCGGCGGGGCGGCCGGGGGGTTCGTGGCCGGACCCCGGCCGGTCGTCGAGGCGCTGCGGCAGAGGTCGCGGCCCTACCTGTTCTCCAACGCGCTGCCGCCGATGATCGTGGCGGCCTCCCTGGCGGCGTTCGACCTCCTCGATGAGGAGCCCGAGCGCGTGGCGCGGCTGCGGGAGAACACGCGCTGGTTCCGCGAGGCGCTTTGCGATCGAGGGTTCGACGTGCGGGAGGGAATCCATCCCGTGGTGCCGGTGATCGTGGGCGATACCGCGCTCGCGATCCGTCTCTCCGACGAATTGTTCGAGCGCGGCGTGTACGTGTCGGGCTTCGGGTTCCCGGTCGTTCCGCAGGGGGAGGCGCGCCTCCGGTGCCAGATTTCGGCGGCGCACACGCGCGAGGAGCTGGAGCGGGCGGTGGAGGCGATCGCCGAGGTGGGCGCGTCCGCGGGGGTGATCGCGGCATGAGCGAGGTCTGCGGCAGCGGCGGGGTCGAGCTGACGGCGACGCACGGCGTGACGGTCCAGCGCTTCGTGCTGAACTCCATGCTCACCAACGGCTTCGTGGTCCGCGACAACGACACGGGCGCGTTGACGATCATTGATCCCGGCGACCGGATCGACGACCTGGTGCGGGCGGCCGAGGACTGGGGAGGCGACGTGCGCTGGATTCTCGTGACGCACTCCCATCCCGATCACTGCGCGGGTGTCCGTCCGATGGTCGCCCGGATCGGCGGTGAGATCGTGGGACCCCCGGCGGGTCACTACGACGTGGACCGGCCGGTATCGGGTGGCGAGGCGCTCGACTTCGGTGCGCGCTCGATCCTCGTCTCGGCGACTCCTGGACACACCGCCGACAGTGTCAGCTACCAGATCGACGAGCACATCTTCGTCGGCGACTTCCTCTTCCGCCTGTGCAGCGGACGTACGGACGGACAGGACGCCAGCACGACCGATCTCTTCGAGACCGTGCGCGAGGTGTTCGACGACCTGCCCGACGACACGATTCTGTGGTGCGGCCACGGACCGCCATCGACGGTGGGCGAGGAGAAGGCCGGAAACCCGTTCTGGCGCGTGGCGCTGTCGGATACCGATCCGGCCGCCGTCGACGAGGTCCGGTACCGAGGCCGGCCGGTGCCGGTGCTCGCCTGGGCCGCCGACTACGACGGCGGCCGGAAAGCCCTGCTGCGCCTACCGGACGGCTCGAACGTGATCGTGCCCGGCTCGCAAGTAGCCGGCTGAGGCCGGCCCGCAGGTTGACTTCCGTGGACGAATCGCTCCGGACAGAAGCTCTCTCGGCAGGAACGGCGACGTTCCTGTTCACCGACATCGAGCGCAGCACCGAGTTGTGGGAGCGCTACCGCGCCGTCATGCCGCGCGCGCTCGAGCGACACGACTCGGTCATGCGGGACGTCATCTCCGCCTGCAGCGGACGCGTGTTCAAGGAAGTCGGCGACGCGTTCCATGCGGTGTTCGCGGATCCCGCGCAGGCGATCATGGCCTCGATCGCGATCCAGCGCTCGCTCAAGGCGGAGACCTGGGAGACGCCCGATCCGATCCGGGTCCGGATCGCGCTCCACGCCGGCGACGCGCAGGAGCGCGACGGGGACTACTTCGGACCGACGCTCAACCGGACGGCACGCGTTCTCGCGGCCGGGCACGGCGGGCAGATCCTGCTGAGCCAGGCGGTCGAGCGCCTGGTCGAGGACCGTTTTCCGGAAGGCGCCGCGCTTCGCGACATGGGCGAGCGGCGGCTCAAGGACCTGGACCGGCCGATGCGCATCTTCCAGCTCGTCGCGGAAGGCCTCGACGACGAGTTCCCCCCGCTCCGGACACTCGACGTCCGGCCGCACAATCTTCCCGCCCAGGCCTCGCCGCTGGTGGGTCGGGAACACGAGCTCAAGGCCGTCCGCGACCTGGTCCTTCGCGACAGCGCACGCCTCGTGACCCTCACGGGCCCCGGCGGGACCGGCAAGACGCGCCTCGCGCTTCAGGTCGGTGCGGAGGTCATCGATGCCTATCGGGACGGCGTCTTCTTCGTGAACCTGACGACGGTGCGCGAGCCCGAGCGTCTGGCAGCGGTGATCCTCCAGGCGCTGGACGTCATGCCCGATTCGGGCGAGAGCCCGGACATGGCGCTCCGCAAGTGGCTGGTCGACCGCCAAGTCCTTCTGATCCTCGACAACTTCGAACAGATCGTCGATTCGGCGCCACGCATCGGGGCGCTCCTCAGGGACGCGCCGCGGCTGACGCTTCTCGTCACCAGTCAGGCGGCGCTGAGGATCGGCGGCGAGCACGCGTACCCCCTGGGGCCGCTCGATGTGCCGAGATCGAAGGACGCGGACCCCGATAGCGTGGCCGCAAACGAGGCCGTGGCCCTGTTCGTCGAGCGCGCGCAGGCGATCCGCCCGGACTTCCAGCTCGACTCCGAGAACGCGGCCGACGTGGTGGCGATCGTCCGGCAGCTCGACGGGCTCCCGCTGGCGATCGAGCTGGCAGCCACCCGCATCCAGCTGTTCACGCCGAAGGCGTTGCTGCAGCGGCTGGAGCAGAGCTTCGACTTCCTTTCCACCCGCGCGCGCGACGTCCCGGACCGTCATCGGACGCTGCGCAACGCGATCGCGTGGTCGTACGACCTGCTCGACGAGGACGAGAAGGCGCTCTTCAGGCGGCAGGCTGTCTTCGACGGCGGGTTCACTCTCGATTCGGCGGAGTACGTGTGCTCGCCGCCGGAGGATCCGCTGGATGTCCTCGAGGGGCTTTCGTCGCTGATCGACAAGAGCCTGCTGCGGCAGCGGCCGACGTCCTCCGGCGAGCCGAGATTCGAGCGGCTGCGCACCGTGCTCGCATTCGCGGTCGAGTGCCTGGAGGCGAGCGGTGAAGCGGACCGCTGGCGCAGGCGGCACGCGGAGCACTTCGCGGCGCTCTCGGACCAGGCGGACGAGTCGAACGCCACGCAGTTGGACGCCAAGGCCCGACTGGACCGGCTGGTCCTCGAGGTCGACAACCTGCGTGCCGCCCTCAAATGGGCCACCTCGCACGGGGAGGCGGACCTGGCGGTGCGGCTCTGCGTCTCGCTCCCGCTGCTCTGGTTCCGGACCGGCACGCTGGAAGAGGGGCAGGTGTGGCTGGAGCGGGTCCTGTCGATGGGAACCGGGCTATCGGAGCGCGCGCGGGCCCGCGCCCTCAACCTCCTCGGAAGGATCCGCCAGATCGGAGGCGACAACAGCCCCGAGGTGGCGGCCGCGTTCGAGGAGAGTCTGGCGATCTATCGCCGTCTCGAAGACAGCAAGGGCACTGCCCGGGCGCTCATGAACCTGGGCAACCTGAAGCGACGCGTGCGCGAGCTCGACGACGCCGAGCCGATGTTCCTCGAAGCGCTGGAGATCTACCGGGGCCTGGGAGAGGCGTTCGGACACGGCGGTGCGCTGCTCAACCTGGGCGATCTCTACAGCGCGCGCGGCCATCGCGAGAAGGCGCGCGCGTACTTCGAGGAGGCGCGGGAGCTCACCCGCCGGGGCGCCGCGCGGACGACGTACGCGTTCTCTCTGCAGTACCTGGGGACGATGGCGGTCATGGACGGCGAGCTCGACCGCGCCCAGGAGCTCTACGAGGAGAGCCGCAGGGAGTTCGAGGACCTGGGAGCGAGGCCGGGCATGGCGTGGTCGCGCTACTATCTGGCAATCGTGGCCCGCGAGCGCGGGAACTGGTCGCAGGCGCGCGATCTGTTCTGCGAGGCGCTGACGGCGGTCAACGAGCTCGGTCACCTGCCCGCCGCCGCGCTGACGCTACTCGGGTTGGCGGGGGTGGAGGCGGCCGAAGGGCACCACCGGCGGGCGGCTGTCCTGCTCGGTGCCGCACGGGAGATCCACCGCCGCGCGACCCTGTCGACGAGCCCCGTCGAGGAGCGCTCCTTCGAGGAGATCGAGGTGGCGAGCCGCCAGGCGCTGGGGGACGAGGAGGTGTGCAGGGCCCTGGACGAAGGCCGCGCGCTGTCGATGGCGGAGGCGATAGCCCTCGCCCTCACCCCAGAAGACGCGATCGCAGGATAGGCCCTCTCGGGAGGCCTCGTCCGCCTATCACCCATCGGTCATGTTTGAGTTTCCTAACTAACGGATGCGATGTATCTTAGTGCCAAACATATGAACCTATTTCTGCGACTATGATCACGATCGCGAACCTGGAGAAGTCGTTCGGCGCGCAGACCCTGTTCGAGGGGGTGTCTCTCCAACTCACGGAGGGCAGCCGGTACGGACTGGTGGGCGCCAACGGGTCGGGGAAGTCCACGCTCCTGCGGATCCTGGCGGGCGAGTCGGAGCCTAGCGAAGGCGCGGTCACGGTCCCCCGCCGCGCCCGCGTCGGGATGCTGCGGCAGGACCATTTCGAGTATGAGGACGTCCCGATCCTGGACGTCGTCCTGATGGGGAACCGGGAGCTGTGGGAGGCGCTCAAGGCGAAGGAGGAGGTCCTCGCCCGGGCGGCCGACCATTTCGATGCCGAGCGGTACGCGGCCGCCGAGGAGATCGTCCTCCATTACGACGGCTATTCCGTGGAGGCCCGTGCGGCCGAGATCCTCGAAGGACTGGGGATTCCCGCGGCAGTGCATTCGCGACCACTGTCGACCCTGTCGGGCGGTTTCAAGCTGCGGGTCCTTCTCGCCCAGACGCTGGCCGCCAATCCCGACGTGCTGCTGCTCGACGAGCCCACCAACCACCTCGACATCCTGTCGATCCGCTGGCTGGAGAAGTTCCTCCAGAACTTCACGGGCCCGGCCGTGATCATCTCGCACGATCATCGCTTCCTCGACAACGTCGCGACGAAGATCCTCGACGTCGACTACGCGACGGTGACGCTGTACCACGGCAACTACACGACGTTCGGCGAACAGAAGATTGCGGAGCGCGAGCGGCGCGAGAAGGAGATCGAGGGCCGGCAGAAGGTGATCGCGCATCACCAGAAGTTCGTGGACCGGTTCAAGGCGAAGAACAGCAAGGCGCGTCAGGCACAGAGCAAGGTGCGCATGATCGAGCGCATCGCCGAGGACCTCGAGGAACTGCCGGGCAGCTCGCGCCGGTACCCGAAGTTCCGCTTCAGACAGGGCACACCGAGCGGCAAGGACGTGCTGAAGATCAGGGGCATCCGCAAGGCGTTCGGCGTCAATGAAGTGCTGCACGGCGTCGACCTCCAGGTGCAGCGCGGCGACCGCCTGGTGATCATGGGACCGAACGGCATCGGCAAGTCGACACTCCTGAAGATCGTGATGTCCGAGCTCGAGGCCGACAACGGCACGGTCGAGTGGGGACACGGCACGCGCCCCGGCTATTTCGCGCAGGACCATCACGAGCAGCTGGAGAGTGCGGAGACGACAGCGGAGCGCTGGCTGTGGGAT
>DATFFS010000114.1:0-12877 GCA_035249945.1 Gemmatimonadota bacterium | reverse complement strand
TCGCAAAGCGATCCCGGCGCCCGCGCAGGCCGCCACCCAGGCCGCGGCTCCCAGGCCGGGCGGCCGCGGCCGCAGCAGCAGGTCGCCGAGGAGTCCCAACACGACGGCCGAGAGCGCGATGCCGAGAGCCCGTTGCCGCGTCAGCATGGCGCGCATCCTAGCCGGCCTCTTCGTATCAGTCAAGTACTTTGTAGAGAAAAGTCAGCCCGCACCCGGTGAGCCCGCTGCAGGCCGGCTGGACAGCCCGCGTCGGCGGGGGCAGGTTCGGCTGCATGCGGCTGTGGCCGGGAACGAGCGGGTTCTCCTACAAGGAGTGGAAGGGCAGCTTCTATCCCGAGGACTTGCCGGATTCGGGCATGCTGGCCTGGTACGCCGAGCGCTTCCCGGCGGTCGAGATCAACAACACGTTTTACCGGATGCCCAGCCGGAAGCTCCTCGAGGGCTGGGCCGAGCAGGTGCCCGAGGGATTCCGATTCGCGCTCAAGGCCTCGCGCAAGATCACCCATCAGAAGAAGCTGGCGGACGCGAGCGACGAGGTCGCCTACCTGGCGGAGACTTCGCGCGCACTGGGCTCGCGGCTGGGGCCGACCCTGGTCCAGCTGCCACCCTGGCTCAAGAAGGACGTGCCGCTCCTGGCCGCGTTCCTGTCCCTCCTGCCGGCGGACTTCCCCGTCGCACTCGAATTCCGGAGCTCGTCGTGGTTCGACGACGAGGTCTACGCCGCGCTCGAGGATCGTGGCGCCGCGCTGGTCGTGTCGGACACCGGCAAGGGAGATCCGCCGGTCGTCCGCACCGCCACCTTCGGGTACGCGCGGTTGCGCCGGGTGGAGTACGGCGACGCCGACCTCGAGGCGTGGGCCGAGCGCCTCGCCGCGCCGGGGTGGGACGACCTGTTCGCGTTCTTCAAGCACGAGGACGAGGCGACCGGCCCGCGACTGGCGGCGACGTTCCGGGAGCTGGTCGAAGCGTGAGCCCGTCACCCTCCACGCGGGGCAGCGGGACCCGTCCGATCCGGTTCCGCGCCTCGCGCTCCGCCGGGGAGGTGTCCGCGCTCGTCACCCGTCCCGAAGGCGCCCGCTCGATGCTGGTCCTCGCGCACGGGGCGGGGGCGGGGATGGAGCACGCGTTCATGGAGGCGCTGGCGGCAGGCCTGGCAGCCTGCGGCGTGGCCAGCTTCCGCTACCAGTTTCCGTACACGGAGCGCGGATCGAGGCGGCCCGACCCGCCCGCGCTGCTGGAGGCGACGGTGCGCTCCGCGGTCGAGACGGCGGCGGGGCTCGCGGGGCCTCTGCCGCTCCTGGCCGGCGGCAAGTCGATGGGAGGCCGCATGACCTCCCAGGCGGCGGCGAAGGATCCGCTCCACGGCGTTCGGGGGATCACCTTCTTCGGCTTTCCGCTCCACGCCATCGGCAAGCCCGGAGCCGAGCGAGGCGCCCACTTGAACGATGTCGGCGTTCCGATGCTCTTTCTGCAGGGCTCGCGCGACCGTCTCGCCGAGCTCGAGCTCCTCGAGCCGGTCATCCGGAAGCTCGGAAGTCGCGCGACGCTCCACGTGGTCGAAGGCGCCGACCATTCGTTCCACGTCCCGGCCCGCTCCGGACGAACGGACGCCGACGTGCTCGACGAGCTCTCACTACGCACCGCCCGCTGGGCTGCGGAGCGCTGAACGGGGCGATATCTTATGCCTCCCGGCCGGATGCGTCTCCACCTCGCTCGAACAACCTTCAAGGGAGTCCCATGATACGCACACACCTCCGCGCAATCGTCGTCTTCGCGCTACTCCTTTCCGCCGGCCCGCTGGCCGCGCAGCAGAACCCGGGCAGCGAAGCCGCCGACCCCGCCGAGCTGAGCCTCGAGCGCATCTTCGGCTCGAGAGAGTTTCGCAACGAGCGCTTCGGGCCGGCCCGCTGGCTGGAGGGCGGGGACGCGTATACGACGCTCGAGCCTGCCGCCGCGGGCGCCGACGGCATGGACATCGTGCGGTACGATGCGGCCACCGGCGAGCGCACGGTGCTGGTCCCGGCGGGGCGCCTGGTTGCGGCCGGGAGCGACGCGCCGCTCGAGATCGAGGACTATCACTGGTCGCCTGACGGCTCGAAGCTGATCGTCTTCACGAACTCCGAGCGCGTCTGGCGCGAGAACACGCGCGGCGACTATTGGGTTCTCGACCTCGATTCGGGGTCGCTCCACCAGCTCGGTGGCGAAGCCCCGGAGTCGACGCTCATGTTCGCGAAGTTCTCTCCGGACGGCGATCGGATCGCATACGTCCGCGAGAACAACATCTACGTAGAGCGCCTGGATGGCGGCCTGATCACGCAGCTGACCACCGACGGCTCGCGAACGACCATCAACGGTACGTTCGACTGGGTCTACGAGGAGGAGCTGGGACTCCAGGACGGCTGGCGCTGGAGCCCGGACGGTGAGCGCATCGCGTACTGGCAGCTCGACGCGACGGGCGTGCGCGATTTCCTGCTGCTGAACTCGACCGATTCGCTGTACTCCTTCACCATCCCAGTGCAGTACCCGAAGGCGGGGACCACCAACTCCGCGGCGCGGGTCGGGGTCGTCCCCGCCGAGGGGGGGCCGACGCGCTGGATGGATGTGCCCGGCGATCCGCGCGAGAACTACATCGCCCGCATGGAATGGGCGGCGAGCTCCGACGAGATCGTGATGCAGCGGCTCAACCGTCTTCAGAACACCCTCGAGATCATGCTGGGGGAGGCCGCCAGCGGTCAGGTGCGGACGATCCACACCGAGCGCGACAGCGCCTGGGTCGACATGCGGGTCGAGCTCATGGAGTGGCTGGACGGCGGGAGCGAGTTCGCCTGGATCAGCGAGGAGGACGGCTGGCGCCACGCGTACGTCATCGCGCGGGACGGTTCCTCCAAGCGGCTGATCACGCGGGGGGAGTTCGACATCATCGACATCGTGGGGATCGACGAGGAGGACGGCTGGCTCTATTTCATCGCCTCCCCCGACGATCCGACGCGCGCGTTCCTGTTCCGCTCACGGCTCGACGGCGAGGGATCGCCCGAGCGCGTGACTCCGGCCGACCGGAACGGGTCGCACGCCTACGAAGCGAGCCCGGGCGCGGAGTGGGCGTTCCATGTCCAGTCGTCGTTCGGCACGCCGCCCATGACCGAGCTCGTGCACCTGCCCGACCACCGCGTGCAGCGCGTTCTGGCGGCGAACCAGGTGTATCGCGACAAGGTGGCCGCGCTCGATCGCGGGGAGGTGGAGTTCTTCCGCGTCGACCAGGGCGACGGCGTGATGATCGACGGCTGGATCATGAAGCCCCCGGGCTTCGATCCTTCGAAGCAGTATCCGCTCCTCGTCCACGTCTACGGCGAGCCGTGGGGCACGACCGTCGACGACGCCTGGGGCGGCAGCACGTACCTGTGGCATCTCTACCTGTCCCAGCAGGGCTACCTGGTGGCCAGCGTGGACCCGCGCGGGACGCCGGCGCCCCGCGGCCGCGAGTGGCGCAAGACGATCTACCGCCGGATCGGCACGCTGACGTCGCGCGACATCGCCGGCGCGGTGGACGCGATGGAGGAGTGGCCGTACGTGGACCCCGATCGCACCGCGATCTGGGGCTGGAGCGGCGGAGGATCGCAGACGCTCAACTCCCTGTTCCGCTATCCCGACGTGTTCGAGACCGGCATGGCGGTCGCGCCGGTGGCCGACATCCGGCTCTACGACACGATCTATCAGGAGCGATACATGGGGCTGCCGCAGAACAACCCGGAGGACTACGCCCAGAGCTCGCCGCTGACGTTCGCGGACCAGCTCGAGGGCAATCTCCTGGTCGTCCACGGGACCGGCGACGACAACGTTCATTTCCAGGGCACCGAGCGGCTGATCAACGCGCTGGTTGCGGCCAACAAGCCATTTCAGATGATGGCCTATCCCAATCGAACGCACGGGATCTTCGAGGGAGAGAACACGACGCTCCACCTGTATACCCTGCTGACCCGCTATCTCGAGGAGCACACGCCGCCGGAGCCCGAAGACCCCGCACCGGCATCGCGGTGAGGCGCGGCGTATCGACGCGCCGCGCGCCGACGGCCCACGGGCTCGGGCCGCTGGTTCTCGGCGCACTTCTGGCCGGTCCGGCCGCCTCATCGGGCCAGGCGCTGAGCGCCGAGGACAGCCTGTTGGTGGCGGAGATCTACGCGGAGATGGTCGAGATCCCGTCCGTCTCCGCAAGCGAGGACGCGCAGCGGATCCTCGCGGTCACGGCCGCTCGGCTCGAGACCGCGGGGATCGAAACCGAGATCGCCGGGCCCGACAGCGCGCAGGTCCTCGTCGCGCGGCTGGCGGGAACGGGAGAGCGGCCCCCACTCCTCCTGCTCGCACACCTGGACGTCGTCCCGGCGCTGCGGGAAGACTGGTCCGTAGACCCGTTCACGCTCGTCCTCGACGACGGCTGGTGGTACGGCCGCGGCACGGAGGACAACAAGGCCGGAGCAGCCTTCCTCGTCTTCAACCTGATCCGCGCGAAGCGCGACGGGTTCGTTCCCGACCGTGACTGGGTCGTGGCGCTGACCTCCGACGAGGAGACCGAGAGCGCGGGGATCCGCTGGCTCGTGACCGAGGGGCGGGAGAGGATCGGCCAGCCGGAGTTCGCGCTCAACACCGATTCGGGCGGCGGCATCACGCTCGACGGACGCGACGTCATGTTCAATGTCCAGGCGAGCGAGAAGGTCTACCTGACGTTCGAGCTCGAGGTCGACGACGACGGCGGCCACAGCTCCCGTCCGACGCCGGACAACGCGATCGACGCGCTGGCCCTTGGTCTGGTCCGCCTCGCCGAGTATCGCTTTCCGGTCACACTGAACGAGGTGACGCGCGGCTTCTTCGAACGCTCGGCCGCCTTCGAGGAGGGACCGGTGGCCGCCGACATGCGGGCGGTGGCGGCGATCGCGCCCGACTCCGCCGCGGCCGCGCGGCTCTCGCAGTCGCCCTTCTACAACGCGCTCCTCCGGACGACCTGCACGGCGACCCGGCTCGAGGCCGGTCACGCCGACAACGCGCTGCCCCAGACCGCGCGGGCGACCGTGAATTGCCGGATCCTGCCAGGCGAGCCGATCGACGCCGTGGATAGTACTCTGAATGCTGTCCTGGCCGATCCGCGCATCCGGGTCACCCGGAAGCGCGAGCCGACCGCGAGCCCGCCCTCGCCGCTGCGACCGGAGATCCTCGAGCCGATCGAGGCGATCGTCGAGGAGATGTGGCCGAACGCTACGGTCGTGCCGGTCATGTCCACGGGAGCCACCGATGGACTCTACGTGCGGAACGCGGGCATCCCGGTCTACGGCGCGGGAGCGATCTTCGACGATTCCGAGGAGGCCCGGGCCCACGGCCGCGACGAGCGAGTGTCGGTGAAGCGCTTCTACGAGGCGCTCGAGTTCTGGAACCGGCTGATGCGGAGGGTGAGCCGATGAATCGACCGGATGCGGGGGGCGGGTCGGCGCAGGTCGAGCAGGCGTTGAAGAGCGC
The DNA here is from genome assembly GCA_035249945.1 of Gemmatimonadota bacterium. GTDB lineage: Bacteria > Gemmatimonadota > Gemmatimonadetes > JACCXV01 > JAHWKZ01 > JAICNR01. The sequence goes on along the minus strand of DATFFS010000114.1, from coordinate 7,375 downwards.
GCGCATCGTGTGTGGCGCGTTGGTGGCCGCGGTGCTCCTGTACGCCGCGGTGGCGTTCTACCTGCGGCGCACGGGAAGCGTGGCCGGGGTCGATCCAGGGACGGCCGACGTGCTCAAGCAGGTGTTCGTGGCCGTCATGCTGATCGGCGTGCTCGGCTGGATGGTGATCTGGGGGCGGGCTCGCGTTCCGACGCCCTCGACCGTCGCCCGGCCGGAGGTCGAGCTGAGCAGAGGCCCGCGCGGAGTGACCTCGCGGCTGATCGCCGCCTACGCGTTCCTCGAGGCCGTGGGGCTGATCGGCGCCACGGTACATCTGCTGACGGGAAGCGTCGGCGTGCTCGCCGTAGCCGTGGCCGTCGTGCTCCTGGGCGCCGCGCTGTCGTACCCGCGCGAGGAGTGGTTCCGGCGCTTCCTGGTCCACCGGCCGGTCTGAGGCTCGCGAGGGCGCGGCCCGCTCACCCGCGCGCGGCTCCGCGCCGGCCGTCCATGCGCCCGCCGAGCCGCTCCAGCGCGCCGACCAGGTCGGGATCGAGGTCGAGCAGCGGCGCGAGCGGGTCACGCTTCATGGAGCGCACGCGCTTCGGCATCGACTCGATCGTGAAGCGCGACATGTCGAGCCCGCGCTTGACTTCGCTCCAGCGTAGCGGGGCCGACACCGGAGCCCCGGGAATCGGCCGCGTGCTGTAGGGCGCAACCAGGAGCTTCCCGTGGCCGTTCTGCAGGAAGTCGACGTACACCTTGCCGCGCCGCTTCTCGACCACGCGCTCGATCGTCGCGATCCGCGGCTTTTCCCGCACTACTACCCGCGCCAGCAGCTCGCCCAGCGTGCGCGACTGGTCGTAGGTCACCTTGCGACCCAGCGGCACCAGCACGTGGAGGCCGGTCGAGCCGCTCGTCTTGACGAAGGCCGGCAGCTCGATCTCGTCGCAGATCTTCTTCAGCAGCCGCGCGATCTCGACCACGTGCTCGAACGGGGCGTCCTTGGGATCGAGGTCGAGGATGCACCAGTCGGGGTTCCCCAGGGTCTCCACGCGACTCGACCACACGTGGAGCAGGAGGGCCGCGGAGTTGGCGATGTAGAGGAGCGATTCGACGTCGTCGACGACGAAGTAGTCGAGATCCCGCTCCGAACCCTCGCTGTACACGCGGAAGGTGCGCACCCAGCCGGGCGCCCATTCGGGGGCGTTCTTCTGATAGAACGATTTCCCCGCGATGCCGTCCGGGTAGCGCGTGAGGACGAGTGGCCGGTCGCGCAGGAACGGGAGGATCCAGTCGGCCACCTTGCGATAGTACGCGATCACGTCGCCTTTGGTGAAGCCTGATGCCGGGTACAGAACCTTGTCGAGATTCGTGAAGGGGATCGAGCGCACCGGCGCGGGTGGCGGCGCGACCTCCGCAGGTGCGAGCGCCGCTTCCGGCGCGTGGACGCCCTGCTGGAGGCAATCCGCCGGGGACTTGTCGTCCCGGAGGCGCAGGAACGTCGGCTGGCGCAACAGCCCCTCCTCGGTGACCTCCTTGTAGCGCACCTCCACCACGAACTCGGGCCGCACCCAGTGGTGTCCACGGCCGGCCGGCCGCGGGCCGCCGGGCGGCGAGGCCGGCTCCATCGCGGACAGCCGCCGGAAGAGCGCCCCCAGCTGCCTCCCGGTGAAGCCCGACCCGACCGCGCCGGCGTAGACCGGCGCGCCGTCCGCATCGTACTGCGCGAGGTGGAGCGAGCCGAAGCCAGCGCGCGAGCCGGAGGGGTCGGACCAGCCGACGACCGCGAAGTCGCCTGCACGCATCGCCCGCACCTTGACCCAGTCCCGCGAGCGCTGCCCGGCGCGATAGGGCGCGTCGGCCTTCTTCCCGACGATTCCCTCGAGGTCGAGCGCGGTGACCTGCTCGTACACCGCCTCGCCCCGCTCCTCGACGTGGTCGCTGAAGCGGATCGGGCCGCAGCACGGCAGCACCTCGCGCAGGACGGCCTTCCGCTCGATGAGCGGCAGCTCGCGCGCGTCGAAGCCCTCGCAGGCGAGCAGGTCGAACGCGTAGAGCGTGGCCGGGCGCTCTATGGCCGCGCGCTGGACGTCGCTCCAGCGCGTCAGCCGTCCGCGCTTCTGGAGCTCCTGGAAGCTGGGGATCCCGCGCGTGTCGTGGACGACGACCTCGCCATCCACGACGAGCCCTTCGTAGGGCAGCCCCCGGATCGCGCGCGCGATCTCGGGGAAGGTCACGGTCATGTCGTTTCCGTTGCGGGAGACGAGCCGCGGCTCTCCCTTCTCGCGCGCGGCGAGGAGCCGGTAGCCGTCCAGCTTGATCTCGAACACCCAGCCCGCGCGGGAGAAGGGCGCTTCCGCGGACACCGCCAGCATGGGCGAGAGCTTGCCGAGATGGACGGCGCGCCGCGCCGCGCCCGCCGCCGCGAGCCGCTCCGCGATGGCCGCCCGCACCGGGCCCGGATCGCGGCGCTCTTCGACCGTCAGGCCGGAGTAGATCGAGTCGTGGGGATAGCCATCGGTGCCGCGCGGGTCGACGTGCTCGTCCCGCTCCTTGATGAAGAGCCAGGAGTTCTCGGCCTGCCGCGTCTTCACGAGCGTCCACCGGCCGCGCAGCTTGTAGCCCTGGAGGTCGAACAGGAGCTTGCCCTTGTCGAGCCCGGCCACCGGGTCCTCGACCGGCGTCCACGTCCCCTTGTCCCACAGGATGACGGGCCCCGCGCCGTACTGGCCGGCCGGAATCACGCCCTCGAAGTCGCCGTACTCGAGCGGGTGATCCTCGACCTTCATCGCGAGCCGCTTGTCGGCGGGATTCGGCGAGGGCCCCTTGGGCACCGCCCAGGAGACGAGCGTGCCGCCCATCTCGAGCCGCAGGTCCCAGTGAAGGTTGCGCGCGGCGTGCTGCTGGACGCAGAGGAGCCGGCCGCCGGTCTCGACCGCCCCGCCCATGGGCTCGGGAGTCTTCGACGGGCTGCGCTTGGCGCGATACTTCTCGAGCCGGTTCACGCCCGGAAACGTACTCCCTGCGCGCATCGGGTTGCGACCCTCCCGCCAAAGGGCCTAGTCTAGGCGCTCGCCAGGCAAATCAGCTTCTGCTCCCAGCTCAGGAGGATGCGTGCGCTCTCACCTCGCCTCTCGGATGCTCTACGCCCTGTTCGCCGCGGCCCTGCTCGCCTGCCAGGCGAGCGAGCCCGAAGTCGTCGGCGACGAGGCCGAAGTCGAGCCGGCCGCGGCGGAAGGCCCGGTGGAAGTCGTCGCGCGGGACTACGCCTTCTCCGCCCCCGATACCCTCCCCGCGGGGTGGACCACGTTCCGCATGGTCAACGAGGGACGCGAGCCCCACTTCTTCCTGCTGAACCGGTTGCCGGACGGAAAGACGATCGAGGACTACGGCGCGGAGGTGGGGGCCCCGTTCGACAGCGTGTGGAACGCGCTCGCGAGCGGCGCGGTGGACGAAGCGGAGGCGGGCGCGATGCTCGGCCGGCTCCTTCCCGCCTGGTACGGGGATGTCGAGCAGATGGGCGGCGTCGGTCTCCTCGCCCCGGGCCGATCGGCGCGGGCCACCACGCGCCTCGAGCCGGGAACCTACGTCATGGAGTGCTATGTCAAGACTGCGGACGGGACATTCCATTCGGCGCTGGGCATGGTGATGCCGATCGTCGTCTCGACGGATGTCTCCGGGCGGGAAGCTCCGACTCCGGATCTGAGCATCACCCTGAACAACGCCGAGATGGTCGTCGAGGGTCAGCCCACGGCGGGCGAGCAAACCGTGGCCGTGCATTTCGAGGAGCATCCGGAGGTTGGCCTCGGAAACGACGTTCATCTCGTGCGGCTGGACGATGCGGGCATCGAGGAGATCGTGCCGTGGATGGACTGGATGAACCTCGGCGGGCTGCGGGCGCCGGCGCCCGCACCGTTCCTCGGAGGCACCCAGGAGATGCCCGCCGGGGAGACGGCCTACTTCCGCGCGGATCTCGAGCCCGGTCGCTACGCCTGGATCTCGGAAACCTCGGCGGACCGATTGGTGCAGGAGTTCGCGATCGAGTAGACGAAATCTGCCGAACGGGGGTGGTCGACCGCATCTGGAGTCATTGCGGCCCCCCGAGACCGGCGATTAGGTTTCCCCCATGGCCGCCCGACCGATCGCCTCCACCACCATCTCCTTCGGCCTCGTCAGCGTGCCGGTCAAGCTGTACGCGACGGGGCAGTCGGGATCGAAGGTCTCCTTCAACCTCGTACACGAGAAGTGCGGCTCGCGCCTGCGGCAGCAGTACATCTGCCCCCGCTGCGACGTCGTCGTCGAGAAGGAGGAGATCGTCAAAGGGTACGAGTTCGCCAAGGACCAGTACGTCCTGTTCACCCCCGAGGAGCTGGAGGCGATCGAGACGCCGCAGTCGGAGGGGATCGAGATCACCGAGTTCGTCCCCGCCGAGGAGGTCGATCCCGTCTTCCTCGAGCGGTCCTACTACCTGGGTCCGGACAAGGGCGGGTCGCGCGCCTACCGGCTCTTGTCGGCCGCGCTGCGCGAGACGGGGAGGGTGGCGATCGCGCGCTACGCGGCGCGCGGCAAGATGTATCTCGTCCTCGTACGCCCGATGAGCAACGGCGACGGGGGCATGGTGATGGAGCAGCTCCGCTACGCCGATGAGGTGCGGCGGTTCTCCGAGGTGCCGGTCGAGGATGGGGACGTCGTCAAGTCGGAGCTCAAGCTCGCCAGGCAGCTCGTCGAGGCGTCGTCGGCGGACGCCTTCGAACCCGAGAAGTACCACGATCAGGTCCGCCAGCAGATGCTGGAGATGATCCAGCGGAAGGTCGAGGGCCAGGAGATCACCGCCGCGCCTTCCTCCGACACCCCGCAGCCACAGATCATCGACCTCATGGCCGCTCTCAAGGCGAGCCTCTCCGAGAAGGAAGGCCGCAAGCCCGCCACGCGCGCGTCGAAGAAGAAGTCCGCCGTGGCGAAGGCGGAGAAGAAGCCCGCCCGAAGAAAGTCCGCCCGCGGCTAGGCCGCGCGCCGGCCGTCTCTTGACAGCCTACACGACACGCGACGTGGCCGACCTGATCGGCCTGCCGGTGTCGAGCGTCCGCGCGTGGGTGCGGTCCGGGATCCTGTCGCCCGAGCGCGGCCCGCGCGGAGAATTCCGCTTCTCCTTCCGCGACCTGGTGCTCCTCAAGGCGATCCGCGAGCTCCTCGAGGCCGACATCTCCCCCCGCCGGGTCCGCCGCGCGCTCGAGAGCCTGCGCGCAGAGCTTCCCAGCGGCCGGCCATTGACCTCGGTCCGCATCCTGGCGGACGGGGAGCGGGTGCTGGTGCGGGACGACCGCTCCCTGTGGGAACCGCGGTCGCGTCAGTTCCAGATCGACTTCGAGGTGTCGGATCTCGCCGAGCAGGTAGCCCCCATCGCACGCCGCGCGGCCGAGGAGCGCATCCGGGAGGGCGATCTCGACGCCGACGACTGGTTCGACCTGGGGGTCGACCTCGAGATCGTGGCGCCGGTGGAGGCCGCCAACGCGTACCGCCGCGCGTTGGAGCTCGACCGCGGGCACGTCGAGGCCCATCTGAACCTGGGCCGGCTCGTCCACGAGACCGGCGACGTGCTGGCCGCCGCCGAGCACTACCGCCTGGCGCTGAAGTCCGCGCCCGAAAGCGCGATCGCGGCCTTCAACCTGGGGGTGGCGCTGGACGACCTCGGCGAGGAGGAAACCGCAATCGAGCTCTACAGCAGGGCGATCCGGCTCGACCCGCGCCACGCCGAGGCGCACTACAACCTGGCGCGCCTCTACGACCGCGCGGGGCGGCCCGACGAAGCCATCCAGCACCTATCGGATTATCGGAGGCTACAGAAGCACTGACGCTGCCGTCGCCGCGGGAACGCCGCGGGCGAATGGGTGGTAGTGGGAGGCAGACCTCAGAATAGGAGGACCCATGCCGACCCGTTCCGCCGCGACCGTCCTGCTCGCCTCCGCGTTGTTCCTGCTCGCCGCCTGTCGCGGCACGGTCCCGATCCGCGATCTGCTGGACGATCCCGGCCGCTACGACGGGGAGCGGGTGCGGGTCGAGGGACGGGTGACCGGCTTCTCCTTCGGCGCCCTCGGCCGCGGCGCGTTCCAGGTCGACGACGGGACGGGAACGCTGCCCGTCGTGACGCAGAGCGGCGGCTCTCCGCGGGAGGGCGCCCGGGTGGGGATCGAGGGTATCTTCCAGTCCGTATTCACGTTCGGCGATCGCAGCGCGGCGGTGCTTCTGGAACGAGACCGCTTCGACCCCTGAGCACACTCACGAAAGGACGCGTATGCCCCTCTCCCGCTGGACACCCGTGCTCGCGCTCCTCGTCTCGCTCGGCTGCGGCGAATCCCGCACGCTGGAAGGCCGGTGGACCGGGACCGACGAGGGCGGCAACGGCATGACGTTCGTGTTCGAGGGCGACGGGCGCGCGGAATGGATCCTCGAGCCCAACGTGCCGGGCGCCACGATCCCGCCCGAGACGATCCGCATGGCATATGTCACCGACCAGGCCGCGGACCCCGCGACGATCGACTTCTCGGACTTCGACTTCGAGCCGCTCCAGGGCACCACGACGTACGGGATCTACGAGTTCACGGGCGAGGAGACGTTCCGGATGGACCTCGAGCCGGCGGGCCCGGGTCAGGACGCGAGCGTGCGGCCGGATTCGTTCAGCGCCGAGACCGTGACGTTCACGCGGGCGGGGAGCGCGGAGTGACGGCGAAGCCGCCCCGCGTGGCCGCGCTCGAGTGGGGCGTGCTGGAGGTCGAGGGTAGATCCGAGCCCTACAAGGACGCGAAGCTGTGGCCGGGCGGCTCGCGGGAATGGGACTGGAACGAAACCGGCACGCGCCACGTGCCTGGGGTCCAGCTGACCGACGTCGCGGAGCTCCTCGCGCACGGAGCGCGCGCGGTGGTGATCGGCCGTGGCATGCACGGACGGCTCGACGTCTCCGCGGAGACGCGGGCTGCGCTCGAGGCGCGCGGGGTCGAGCTCTACGCCGCGCCCACGCCGGAGGCGGTCGAGACGTACCACCGGCTGCGGGACGTGGCGCCGGAGGTCGGCGCGCTGATCCACACAACCTGCTGAAACGGGGATCCGATGATGATGGAGAAGGCCACGTTCGCCGCGGGATGCTTCTGGGGAGTGGAGGAGACGTTCCGGCAGCTGCCGGGCGTCCTCGACACGGCGGTCGGGTTCATGGGCGGGATCACCGCGAACCCGTCCTACCGCGAGGTCTGCGGCGGCCGGACGGGCCACGCCGAGGTCGTCCACCTGGAGTTCGATCCTGCGCGGATCTCGTACGAGGAGCTGCTGGAGGCGTTCTGGAGCTGCCACGACCCGACCACGCTGAACCGGCAGGGCCCCGACGTCGGGGATCAGTATCGCTCGG
>DATFFS010000113.1:0-1815 GCA_035249945.1 Gemmatimonadota bacterium | reverse complement strand
CGGGCGGAAGCGCGGCGCCCGCCGGTGGGCCGGCCGAGCCGGCACTCCTCTACGTCACCAACCAGAACGGAGCCTCGGTCTCGGTCATCGACGTCGAGCGCCGCGAAGAGGTGGCGCGCGTCGATCTGCAGGAGCTGGGCTTCGGCTCCAACGCCAAGCCGCACGACACCGCGCTCGAGCCCGACGGCTCGTTCTGGTACGTGTCGCTGATCGGCGAGAACCGGGTCCTCAAGTTCGATCGGGAGAACAATCTCGTTGGGCAGGTGGAAATGGAGGTCCCCGGGCTCGTCGTGGCGCACCCGACGCGCGACCTGCTCGTCGTGGGGCGCTCGATGTCAGCGGTGAACCCGCCTTCCTCGGTGGCCCTCATCCGCCGCTCCGACATGACCCTTCTCGACGAGATCGAGGTGCTCTTCGCGCGGCCGCACGCCGACGCGGTCAACGGGCAGTACGCCTACAGCGCGAGCCTGGCCGAGAACAGGATCGGGGTGATCGACCTCGACAGCGGCGACGTCGAGCTCATCGATCTACCGGAGCCGGCCACCATCGACACCGCCGGGATGGAGCATGCCGAGCATGCCGGCATGACGCCGCACACCCTGGTCGAGTTCGCCCTGTCGCCCGACGGGCGATGGATGGTCGCCGGCGGCCAGATCAGCGGCGTCCTCATGGTGTTCGACCTGGTCGATCCCTCCACGCCGCGGCTCGTGCAGCGCGTCCACATCGGCGGTGCCCCGTGGCATCCGGCATTCACGCCCGACGGGCGCTCGGTGTACGTGCCGCTGAACCGCGCGAACCAGGTAGCGGTCGTCGATACGGAGACCTGGGAGGTGGTGGAGCGGATCGAAGGCCGCGGACTCGCCCAGCCTCATGGCGCCGCGCCGTCTCCCGACGGGCGCTGGATGTTCATCTCCAACAACAACCTCGAGGGGGCGTACGTCGCGACGGGCTCCGATCCCGGTGTGGGGACGGTCGCGGTCGTCGACACGGGCACGCGCGAGATCGTCCAGGTGATCGAGGTCGGCCCCAACGCGACCGGCCTCGAGACGATACCCGCCCCGCGCTGAAACCCAGCACTACCATGCGGGCCGCCGTCGGAGCGCGCGTCGCGGCCCTCGCCGCCGCCCTCGTGAGCTGCGCTTCCGCATGCGCCCTTGCCCAGTCGCCTGCCGCCATGTCGCTGTCCGCGTTCGAGCGGCGGGTCGCTCCCTTCGAGGTCGCCGATTCCCTGGGCTCGGCCTACCGGTTTCCCCTCTTCGGCGGATTCAACGTCCCGCGGCCGCAGCTCGTCGACATCGACGGCGACGCGGACCTCGACCTGTTCGTGCAGGAGGCTGCCGGCGAGCTGATCCTGTTCGAACGCGTCGGGGGTCCGGAGGTGCAATTCGACTGGCGCACCGATCGCTACGAGGGGCTCGACGTCGGCGAGTGGTATCGGTTCGCGGACCTGGACGACGACGGCGACCTCGACCTCCTCGGCGAGGCCAAGTACAGCATGATCCAGGCGTGGGAGAATCGCGGGCCGGGGGCCGATCCGCGCTTCGTGTCGATCGCCGACACGCTTCGCGACGACCAGGACCGCCCGATCTTCTCGGACCGCCAGAACATCCCCAACGTGGTCGACTTCGACTGCGACGGGCTGCTCGACCTGATGCTGGGGAGGCTCGATGGCTCGGTCACCCGCTACGAAGCGACCGCGCCCTGGTCGGGGGAAGGGGCGCCGACGTTCGCCTTCGTGACCGACAACTTCCAGGGCATCTCGATCGTGGCCCAGATCACCCCCAGCTCGCGGCACGGCGCCAACACGCTCGTCTT
>DATFFS010000112.1:0-1433 GCA_035249945.1 Gemmatimonadota bacterium | reverse complement strand
CGCGACGCACCGGAGCACCCCGCCACGGTAGCGATCCGAACGCATTGCTTACGCATCGCTCACAGGAGAGCCGCTACGTTGGGCCGAAGCCTTGTGCCGCTGCACGTGTCGTGCAGACCCCGATCGCAAGGAGGAATGCCCGTGAGAAGAACACTTCGCCTGGTTCTCGTGCTCTTTGCCGCATCGGCGCTCGTCGCGCCGGCCACGCTCGCCGCCGACCGGATGTGGGTCGGGTTCCACGACGATCCGAGCTTCCGCTGGGTTGGAGACCGCGCGAGCCGGATCGAGTCGTCCGCGAGCCAGGGCGCGTCCGTGATGCGGCTGCTCGTGCACTGGAACAAGACCGCACCGGCGAGGCCCACGCTCGCGTCGGATCCGTTCGATGCCGCCTACCGCTTCGACGATCTCGACGACGCCATCCGCACCGCCCAGGAGCAGGACATGGAGGTGCTGCTCTCGCTCGTCGGGACGCCGCGCTGGGCGAACCGCGGGAAGGCGCCGAACGTCATGCCGCGACGACTCGCCGACTTCACGGCGTTCGCGAGGGCGATTGCGTCTCGCTACTCGGGCCGCTTCGAGGGGTATCCCTTCGTCCGGTTCTGGTCGATCTGGAACGAGCCGAACCTGCAGCTCTTCCTCGCCCCGCAGTTCGACCGGCGAGGTCGCTCGGTCGCACCAAGGAACTACGCACGTCTCTACGCCGCGGGCCGCGCCGGCATCAAGGCGGGGAACCGGCGGGCGCTCGTAGCGCTCGGCGAGACGTCGGCGCGCGGCACCGACAATCCCACGGGAATCCGCCCGGTGCACTCGCCGGGACGGTTCCTGGAGGCGCTCGCGAGGGCAAACCCGCGCCTGCAGTTCGATGCCTATGCGCACCACCCGTATCCCTTCAGGCCGAATCTGAGCCCGGCGCAGAAGGTTCGGTGGCCGAACGTCACGCTCGGTTCGCTTCCCGAGCTGGAGAAGCGCCTCCGGCTGCTCTTCAAGCGCAAGAGCGTTCCGATCTGGGTGACCGAGTACGGGCACGAGACGAGACCGCAGGATGCGCTCGGCGTCTCGTACGCGAAGCAGGCCGTCTTCCTGCGGCAGGCGCTTGCGATCGCGCGCACGTACCCATTCGTGACGATGTTCATCTGGTTCGTCTACCAGGACGATCCCGGTCAACCCTGGGACTCGGGGCTGTACACACAGGCCGGTGCCAACAAGGGCGCGTCTCCCTCGAGGTTCTCGTCGGCGGCGAGGCCACTGGACGCGCGCAACTTCGCCATGTCGCTCCGCCGCGGCACCACGACTCCCTTGGTGACCCTCTACACGCGGCGGTTCTGCGTGGTCGACAGGATCGGATCCTCGATCGGCGTCACGTGGCGCGTGAGGCTCGCGGGCCGGCTCGTTCGCGTCGGCCAGCAGTCGGCGCCGCTGCAGGCGAACTGCAC
>DATFFS010000111.1:0-2921 GCA_035249945.1 Gemmatimonadota bacterium | reverse complement strand
GGGAAGCCCAGCAGATCGACGGATCGTTCGACCGAGAAGTGCGTCTGGTCGGAGGCGTAGACGCGGATCCCTTCCAGCGCGGCGCCCCGGGGACGTCCGCCGAGGAGCCTCGCGAGGTGGACGTCCCGGGCGACCGTGAGCCCCATGAGGTTCGCCATCACGCCGCCGCTCGTCAGGACGCCCCAGGCGTCGTCGCGGAAGCCGCAGACGTCGCACAGCCATCGGACGACCTCCTCCTCCACGAACGGGCCCGCCATCCCCGCGAGCCAGAGGTCGATGCCCTGGTTCAGCCAGCGGGAAAGCGTCTCGCCCGCGATCGACATCGGGAGCGGCGGCGGGGTGAAGTAGCTGTTCGAGCCGGGATGCTGCGCCGCATACGCGAACGGCGCGAGGCGCTCGCGGAACTCGGAGAAGACCTCGTCAGACGTCGAGCCCTGAGACGGCGCGGGGCCGGGGCGGCCGCGTTCGCCGAAGAACGTGTGCCGCATCTCCGGGTACAGGTCGGGGGCGGTGGGGCGATCGGTAGCGCGTCCGTAGAGCCAGTCGAGCGCCTCGGTCCAGGTCCGTTCGCCGAGTCGCTCGAGCGCCGCCCGCGATCGTTCTGGATCGCGGGTGTCGATCAGCTCCGGTTCCGGGTGGTCGAGCGGCTCGGCCATCGGCGGGGATGCTAGCGCGAGGACTCGGGGTGACCGCCTCGTGTCGGTGGGCAGGGGTATCGTCCGGCGCCCATGTACGGGCGGGTCCTGGGGGTGGCGGTGCTCGGCGTCGGGGGGCACCTCGTGACCGTGGAAGCGCACGTCGGTCGCGGACTTCCGGCGCTCATCGTCACGGGCCTTCCCGGTGCAGGCGTCCAGGACGCCCGCGAACGGGTCCGTCCCGCCGTGGAGGGTGCCAAGCTCGAGTGGCCCCTGCGGCGCGTCGTCGTGAATCTCGCGCCCGCGAACGTCCGCAAGGAGGGGCCCGGGCTGGATCTCCCGCTCGTGATGAGCGTGTTGGCGGCGACCCATCAGATCCCCCACGATCGCTTGCGCGCGCTGGCGTTCGCGGGCGAGGTCTCCTTGAGGGGCGAGCTGCTCTCCACCCCCGGCATCCTCAGCGTCGCGATCGCGGCCGCGAGGGCGGGGCTCGAGGGGATCGTGGTGCCGAGCGCGAACGCGGTGGAGGCCGCACAGGTCGAGGGTCTCCGCGTGATCGGCGCGCAGACCCTGTCTGACGCCGTGGGATTCCTCCGCGGCACGTGGTCGGCGCCCGACGTGGCCGATGCTGTCGACGACACGCCGGCCGGCGCGACCGTCGACCTCTGCGAGGTGCGCGGTCAGACGCAGGCCCGCCGGGCCCTGGAGGTCGCGGCTGCCGGTGGTCACAACCTGCTGATGGTGGGGTCGCCGGGTGCCGGCAAGACGATGCTCGCGCGGCGGCTGCCCACGATCCTTCCGGAGCTGTCGCGGGAGGAATCCCTGGAGGCGACCCAGCTGCATTCGGTCGCGGGGCTCCTGGGGGCGTCACGCGGACTCCTGCGAGTCCGCCCGTTCCGGGCGCCGCATCATTCGGTGTCCACGGTGGGGTTGCTCGGGGGAGGCAGCACCTCCGTGCGGCCCGGCGAGGTGAGTCTCGCGCACCACGGCGTACTGTTCCTCGACGAACTCACCGAGTTCCGCCGCGACGCCGTCGAAGGCCTCCGCCAGCCGCTCGAGGACGGCCGAGTCGTGATCACACGAGCGGTCGGTTCGGTGGAGTTCCCGGCGCGGTTCACGCTCGTCGCCGCCGCGAATCCCTGCCCATGTGGGTTCGACGGCGACGGCGTGCGGCGATGCGTGTGCCGACCTGATCGGGTCCAGCAGTATCGCAACAAACTCTCGGGGCCGCTGCTCGATCGGATCGACATCCGCCTCCGTATCCCTCGGCTGACCAAGGATGAGTTGCTCGGCTCGTCGGCGGGGGAGACCTCGGCCGTCGCTCGCACGCGCGTCGAGGAATCCCGCGATCGTCAGCGCCGCCGATGGACCGCCCTCGGCGTGTCGTGCAACGCGCACCTTCCGGGACCGGTCGCGCGAAGGACCTGCTCGATGTCGTCCGGCGCCGAAGCGCTCCTCACGAAGGCGGTCGAGATGCTCGCCCTCACAGGTCGAGGCTTCGATCGGGCGATCAAGGTCGGTCGGACGGTCGCCGACCTGGCCGGCTCCGAGCGGATCGAGACGGAGCATCTCGCGGAGGCGTTGTCGTACCGCACCGGGTTCGGGACGGAGGAACTGGCGCGTGCCGTCTGATCCGCAGGGTCCGCCGCCTCGCGGCTGGCCGCCCGGGTTCGGAGCGGGAGCGGTCGAACGTCGCGCGATCCTGGCGCTCTCCGAGCTCCGGAGTCTCCGGCCGCTCGCCCTTCACGCGGAAGCATGGGAGCGGGGTACGGCGGATGGATGCCTCGAGTCCGTGCGGTCCGGCAGGCTCGGGAGCGACGGCGACCGGGAGTGGCTCCTTCGGATCGACCCCGCCGCGACCGCCGTGCGCGTGGCGGACGTCGGGGGCCGGTTGGTGACACCGGCCGATGCTGAGTACGACCACCGGCTCCTCGACCTCTCGGACCCGCCGGTGGGTCTGTTCCTCCGGGGGCTGTCGACAACGGACCTTCCCGACCGCGTCGCGATCGTCGGCTCGAGGAAGTGCTCGGATGTCGGCCGTTCCGTCGCGGAGGACCTCGGGCGGGCTCTCGTGTCGGCGGGGCTCGCGGTCGTCTCCGGCGCGGCGCACGGGATCGATGCCGCCGCCCATCGCGGCGCGCTCCTGGCTGGGGGCCGCACGGTCGCGGTCCTGGGCTCGGGCATCGACGTCGCCTATCCCGCGAGCAGCCGAGAGCTCCTCGGCACGATCGCCCGAAGCGGAGCGATCGTGAGCGAATACCCGCCCGGTGTCCCGGCCGGTCCCCG
>DATFFS010000110.1:0-1829 GCA_035249945.1 Gemmatimonadota bacterium | reverse complement strand
GTTGGCGAAGGCCGTGAGCGACTAGCCGGCCTATGGTTCCTCCGATGGGTGCGGGAGCTCGTTCGGAGGACGCGCTCGCGGCGCTCCTGCTGACGACCCGTCTGGGCGACGCGGACGACGCGCCGCTCACGCCCGGTCGATACTGGTCGCTGGTGGCCGCGGTTCCGAAGCCCTCCGAGCTCTTCGCGACCCCGGCAGGAGACATCGCTCGGCGCACCGGGCTCCCCGGGCACGAAGCGGCAGGGGTCGAGCGTCTCCTCGCGGCCGGAACGAGCCTGGCGTTCGCACTCGAGCGTTCGGAGCGGCAAGGGTTCTCCGCCCTGACCCCATTCGATGCCGGCTACCCGCGGAGGCTGCGCGATCGACTGGGCGACCAGGCGCCACCGGTCCTGTTCACCGTGGGAGCGCGCGAGCTCCTCTCCGCCGAGTCGATCGGCGTCGTCGGCTCGCGCGCGGTTCGCGGCGAGGGCGAAGCGGTCGCTCGAGAGATCGGCGAGCGCGTGGTGCGCAACGGTCTCGCCGTGGTCTCGGGCGGAGCGGAGGGCGTCGATCGGGCGGCGATGTCGGCCGCGCACCAGGCGGGTGGGCGCGTGGCGGGGTATCTCGCCGAGTCACTGGTCCGGCGGGTGCGGGACCCGAGCGCCCGTCGCGCTCTCGCCGACGGGACGACCTGCTTCGCGACGCCGTTCGATCCGTCCGCCGGGTTCTCGGCCGCCCACGCGATCGGCCGGAACAAGCTGATCTACGCGAGCGCGCGCGTCACGGTGGTCGTGGCGAGCGAACTCGATCGAGGAGGCACCTGGGCGGGCGCCACCGAGGCGCTCCGGCGAGGGTACGGATCTGTCGCAGTGTGGGTCGGTCCCGGCGCCGGACCGGGGAACGAGCGGCTGGCGGAACTCGGAGCGACGCCGGTCGAGGACGTTTCGTCGCTCCATGCGCTTCCCGGGGCTGCGGTGACGCCGAGCGTGGCCGAGCAGCTGCCCTTCGATCTGTAGCCCGCTCGCATCCGGAGGCCGCATCCCTGCGCCCCGGTATCCTCGCCGGGTGATCGTCGACGAACCGATCCGTGGGTCGTTCGCCTATCTCGAACGGCCCGGGTTGTTCGCCCTCCCGGGGGTGGACCAGCTGCAGCTGTTCATCGATCGGAAGCTGCCGGCACCGCCGCTCACCCACCTCAGCGGGCTCGTGGTCGACGAGGCCGGCTCCGGGACCTCGACCTGGTCCATCCCCGCCAGCCCCTGGTGGCGGACGGCCGCCGGCGTGTTCGGGGGCGGCACGCTCGGATTCGTGGCGGACGCCGCCCTGGCCGGTGCGGTCTTCACCACGCTGCCCGAAGGGATGGCCCTGCTCTCCTCCGACCTGTCGATGAACTTCCTCCAGTCGTCGTCGCCGTCGAGCGAACGCCTGATCGCACGCGGCACCGTGATCCACACCGGCCGCCGGCAGGGATTGTCGGAGGCGCGGGTGGAGGACGCGCGTGGCGTGCTGCTCGCCCACGCGACGTCGCGATGCGTGCTCCAGCCGTTGCCGTTCGATGCCCCGGAGGCGCCTGGCGAGCTCCCGCCCCTCGACCCTCCCGCGTTCGAGACACCTGACCCGCATCTCCGGCCGCCGGAGGGAGACGTGCTCCCGCAAGCGACCTGGGACCAGACGAGCGGACTGGATCTGGTGCAGCTCTGGCACAAAGAGGAACGGGCGCCGGCGCCGGTCTGTGTCTTCCTCGGCCTGCGGATCCACGACGTGGCCGAGGGCGCCGTCACGATCACGATGCCCGCGTCCCTGTGGTTCTGCACGGGCTTCGGGACGTTCTACGGCGGGGCGCTGACGGC
>DATFFS010000109.1:0-6135 GCA_035249945.1 Gemmatimonadota bacterium | reverse complement strand
CGATCCGCCGGGCGCGAAGCGCTTCGTGCCCATGCTCGCCGCGATCGCCGATCCCGCCGTCGCGGCGGCCGCCGACTGGCCGCTCGACGACCCCTCCCCGCGCGCCAGCTACGCACCTTCGTACGCGGAGCGGTTCGTGGCGCTCGAACCGCAGGTCGCGCGCTTCCGCCGCGGGGCGGGCGCCGTCCTCGTCGTCGGTTGGGCGCTCTCCGAAGAGGACCTTCCCGCCGACTCGCTCGGCGATCCCGGCGCAGGCGCGAGCATCGCGCTGTTCGCTTCCGAGGGCCCCGACCGCCCGTTCGTCGAAGCCCGCGGCTCCGGCGAGCCCGCGCGGGGTTCGCTGTCGCTCGCCGTCCCGTGGGCTCGCGCGGTCGTCGGCGTCGAGGCGCGGGTCGCGGGATTCGTCGGGCGCTGGCGCGCCGGCATGGAGCTTCCCGCCGGGGCGACCGATCTGCCGGCGCTCTCCGACCTGCTTCTCCTCACCTCGTCGGACCACCTCCCCGCGACCCTCGATGCGGCGATCCCGCTAGCCCGCGGATCGACCGTCGCCGCCTCCGGAGAGCGCCTCGGCATCTTCTGGGAAGCGTATCCTCCGCCTGACCCCACGGGACCGGTGACGGTCACGGTCGTGGTGCGGGCACGGGAGGCGGAGCCCGGCGCTCTCCGCTGGAGCGAGGCGCTCCCGCGGCAGACGCGGGTCGTTCCCCGCGCCGTCGCCCTCGAGCTTCCCGCTCTTCCTCCCGGCCGCTACGCCGTCGAAGTCGAGATGGCATGGCCCGGAGCGGCCCCGCGGCGCGCCCGGCGCGAGCTCACTATCGGCTACTGAGGGGCGGCACATCCCTTGCACGACTCCTCCGGGAGCCCACCGCACCGGGAGTAATGCATCCGGGGGATGAAAAAAGGAGCCCGAAGTTGCTAAATTCCACATTCCCGAAAGCACGATCCGCTTCGACGAGACCGACTAGAACCGCTCCCCCGGCAGCGTCCTGGTCTCAGGCCGCGCGCCCCCCGGGGGCAAATTCTCCGCCGCGACGGCGACTGGCCTCCTACGAGGACCTGCACATGCCCGAGAACGAAGCCCGCTGGACGAAGATGAGTCCGATCCCGTTCCTTCTGGCATCCTGGTTCGCCCGTCTGGTCGCGATCGGCGCCCTGGTGCTGATCATCCTCATGATCCTGCCCTATCCGCTCCAGTACGTCGAGAACGCCGACCAGTACGAATACCTCCGCAAGGCGGTCGACCTGGGCGCGAGCGCCCGTGCGAAGCTCGGCGCGAAGGTGCAGCAGTGGGTGCCGACCCACATCGCGGGCGCGGACCGCACGATGTGGATCCTGGTCGGCGGGTTCCTGTTCGTGGAGATCGCCGCGGCGCGGGTCGGCGGCCTGTTCGGCGCGCGCGCCGACTATCTGAAGCTCAAGCGCAAGGTGGAGAGCTGGCAGCAGGAGATGGGCCTGGCGAAGGACTCGGCGGTGACGTCTTCGCTCAACGCCAAGCTCGAGGCGCTCAAAGAGGGCACCAAGGGCGACCGCGAGGAGCTGCTGAAGATCTTCGCCGAGACCAAGCGAAAGCTATCCGGAATGGGCCGCGAGCTCGCCTTCCTGTCGATCGACATCGTGGACTCCACCAAGATGAAGATCGGCGAGGACCAGGAGACGATCGAATACGACTTCAAGCAGTACAAGAACTTCGTCGACGATATCCTGAAGGCGAACGGAGTCATCAAGGTGGCCTGGACCCCCGACGGCATCATGGCCTGCTTCTCGAACATCGACACGGCCGTGAAGACGGGGAAGGACGTGATCCGTGGATTGAAGCAGTTCAATCGGGACGTCAAGCTCATGAAGTCGGAGTTCCGCGTGCGTTGCGGGGTCAACTCTGGATACGTCTACATGGACGACGAAGTCCCTCTCGAGGAGGTCAGCGACCGCGTCATCGACATCGCTGGACACATGCAGAAGCACGCCGAGCCGATGACCGTTTCGGTCGCCAAGACGGTCGTGGAGCCGCTCACCGACAGGGAAGGGTTCCAGGAGACGCCGAAGATCGTCGATGGGTATCAGGTGTATGCCTGGAGCAGTGAAGCGCATGGCGCCGATGCGGGGAGCTGAGTCGTGCGGGTCCTGATCACGGGCGGTGCGGGATTCATCGGCTCTCATCTCGCCGAGTTCCACCTCGAGCGAGGGGACGAGGTCCATTGCGTCGACGACCTGAGCACCGGCTCGCTCGAAAACGTCGCCCCGTTTCGCGAGCATCGGAAGTTCCGGTTCGACCGCGCCGACATCGGGACCTGGGAAGGCCTTACGGCGGCGCTGGCAAGGGCGGACCGCGTGTATCACATGGCGGCCGTCGTGGGAATGTTCCGCGTCCTGGCCGAGCCCGGGGCCGTGCTCGCGACCAACGTGGCCGGCACCGAGCGCGTGCTGCGCTGCGCCGTCGAGGCCGGTTCCCGCCCGCGGGTCATCGTGGCCTCGAGCTCCGAGGTGTACGGCCCGGTCGGAACCCATCGGCTCGACGAGACCGACGCGCTGCTCGTGCATTGCGATACCGCGAAGACTCAATGGAACTATGCGCTCAGCAAGCTGGCCGGAGAGGCGCTGGGAATCACCTACTCCGGATCGTTCGACCTGCCGGTGACGATCGCGCGTCTGTTCAACACCACCGGTCCGCGCCAGTCTGGCCGCTACGGCATGGTGGTACCGCGCTTCGTGCGCCAGGCCGCTCTCGGCGAGCCCCTCACGGTGTTCGGTGACGGGCTGCAGACGCGCTCCTTCTGCCATGTGGGTGACACCGTGCGGGCGCTGGATCTGCTTTGCGAGAGCGACGCCGCGCAGGGCGAGATCGTGAACGTCGGAAACGATCGGGCGATCACGATACTCGACCTCGCGAACCTCGTGCGCGCGATCGCCGGCAGCAGCTCTCCGGTGGTCTTCGTGCCCGACAGCGAAGCCTACTATCGGGGATTCGTCGGTATTCGCCATCGCAAGCCCGCTCTCGACAAGCTCAAGCGCCTGGTCGGCTTCGAGCACGAGCATACCCTCGAAGACACGATCACCGACCTGCTCGCCGCGATTCGGCCGATCGCCGAAGGGGCCAGGGCCACGGGCTGATGGCGGTATACCCGCTTTTCGTAATCAGCCCCAACACGATCGTAAGTCTCGTGGGGTACGTACGGGGCCCCGACAAGACGATTCCCGTTCCTTCCGAGGATTACCGCCAGGCGAAGATCGACGTCGTCATTCCCTGCCTGAACGAGGAGCGCAACATCACGCTCGCCCTCGCCTCGGTCGCGCGTCAGACGATGCAGCCGCGACGAATCATCCTGGTCGACGACGGCAGCCTGGATCGCACGGTGGAGTTCGCGCAGGAGTTCTGTCACGTCAACGGGCTGGAATTGCTGGCCATCCGGCGCGCGAAGCCGATCGGGAAGACCCCCACGCTCAAGCGGCAGGCCCGCGAGTTCGATTCGGACGTCGAGTTCATTCTGGACGCCGACACGGTGCTGGAGTCCGACAACTACATCGAACGGACCGTGGAGGAACTCTACAAGGCGGTCGGCATCGCGAGCGCCTGCGGGATCATCATGCCGCAGCGGGCGCGCGACCGCGACCGGTTCGGTAAGACGACGGCCATGCAGCGCTTCCTGGTGAACCATCCCGAGGGCAAGGTCTACGAGGACAAGAGCGGGCTGCGGCGCTTCCTGCGCGGCATCACGAACCTGTACCGGGAGTCGCTGTACGTCTACCTCCAGCGCTTCATATACCGTGGCCAGATGACGTTCTTCGGCTCGATCTCGGGCCCCATCGGTTGCGCGGTCGCCTACCGCAGGCAGTACGTCGAAAACCTGTTCGACAAGTACGAGCCCATCATGGGCGACGATCTGACAAACTCCGAGGACGTGTTCCTCGGGCTCGCGTCGCTCAACGAAGGACACCGGAACATCCAGCTCCAGGACGTCGTGGCGCGCACGGAGGAGCCCGAGTTCCAGCGCCTCCACAAGCAGCTCTACCTCTGGTCCTCGGCGTTCCTGCAGAGCGCGTTCTATTTCGACGCCCTCATGTGGAGCCCGCTCAAGTCGCTACGCCGACTGATCAATGGAGACTGGCGGCGCAACAGGGTGCGCTCGTACGACGAGCGGCGGCGTGTCGCCGAGCCGTACCGTCAGGCGTTCGGGGAAGACGTCACGAAGAGCCGCGGAAGACCGATGGGGTGGGTGCTCCTGATGGGCGTCGTCGAGAAGCTGTTCTTCCCGGCGGCGATCATCATCATGATGCTGCTCGGATGGTGGGAGGCGCTGCTCGTCACGATCGTGGCCGAGATCCTCCTGGCCTCTACATTGCTGGCTATCTCTTCCCCCGGCCAGCGGGTCGAGTACTTCCTCAAGTGCCTGCTGATCACTCCCATCCGGTATGCGTCGCTCATGTGGGACTTCGTCACTTCCATGCGCTTCGCCGCGGACCTATGGGTCTTCGGAACCCGGAAGTGGCGCAAGTGAAGGCCGCGCTCCTCGCCGTGCTGCTCGCCCTGTCGGCGCCGGTCGGCGTGGCGCTCGCCCAGGAGCCCGCCGTTCCCGCCGCCGGCCTGGCCGCGGAGGCGGCGGGGGACCTGGACGCAGCGATCGCCATCTACGAGGAGGCGGCGCGCCGGGGTGGCCGCGCCGATCTCTGGGTGCGGATCTCCCGCATCGAGGCGACACGCGATGATCCGCGCGCGGCGCTGGAAGCGCTCGAGCGAGCGGTGGAGCTGGAACCCGACGACGACGAGCACCTGCGCGCTCGGGCCGAGCTCGCGTCCTGGGCCGGGGACTACGAGCGCGCCGCGGACAGCCACCGGCGGATCCTGGCCCTGACCGGCGCGCCGTCCGCAGAGCTGGGGCTGGCCCGAATCGCCGCCTGGCAGGGGAGGACCGCGACCTCGATCGGCCACTACCACGAGTATCTGCGGATGGAGCCATCCGACTCGGTCGCGACGATCGAGCTGGCGCGGCAGGAGACGTGGCGCGGGGATGCGCGGGCGGCGCTGAAGGTTCTCGACGGGTACCGGGAGCGGTTCGGCGAGACGGTCGACTACCGGATCGAGCGCGGCCGCGCGCTCGTCACCGGCGGCCGGCCGCGCGCGGCGATCGAGATCCTCGAGCCGCTGGTGGCGGAGCGCCCCGGCGACTACGAGGCGCGGCTGGTCCTGACGCTGGCGCTGTCCGACGCGGGGCGCCGGCGCGACGCCGTCGGCTCGGCGGAGGAGCTGGCGCGGATCGACGTCGCCAACCCGCGAACCGCGGAGGTGCGCGCCTACGTCATGGCGCCGATCCGCTCCTCGGTCCGGCCGCGCTACGAGTACTACGACGACTCCGACGACGTCCGGCACGACCTGTACGGAGTCGATGTCGGCGTGGAGCTCTCGTCGCGGGCGCGATTGGTCGGGGAGGTCAGCCTGACGGACGTCAGCTCCGAGCCGGGTTCGGGCCTGGCGCCGCTCGACGGAGACGAGACCGTGCGCGAAACGGCCGGCGACGTGGGGGTCATCACGAGCCTCGAAGGAGCCGGGGAGCTGGAGGGCCGGTTGGGGATCGCGTCGATCGACGACGACGGGGCGGAGCTCTTCACCGGCCTCTTCGCCGCCCGTTTGACCCCGTCGGACCGGATGGCGGTCACGCTGGCCGTGCATCGCGATTTCCTCGACGTGTCGGCGCGCTCGCTCGACATCGGTATCGAGCGCACGGGCGCGCGGGCGCAGGTACGCGTCTCGCCCGCCATCGGCTGGACGATCGATGCCGGAGCTTCGCGCGAGAGCTACAGTGGCAACAAGCGGTGGGAGGCGCGGTTGGCGATAAGTGACGGGGTGCTCCGCCGGCAGCTCGTCAACGTCGATCTGGGCGTGGCGAGCCGCTGGCTCTGGTTCGAGGAAGATAGGGACAGCGGCTATTACGACCCGGCGCGCTACGAGCAGCACCTCGGAGTGGTGTCCACGTACTGGAAGCTCGGCGATCAGTCCGGGCTGTCGGTGCGCGGTGCGATCGGGGCCTTCCGCGACGACGAGATCGAGGACTTCGAGCGCAGCCTGGAGGCGGCGGCCGAGGCGACGTTCGGGATCACCACCGACTGGTCGCTGGTCGCGCGCGCCGCGTGGCTCGACAACGT
>DATFFS010000108.1:0-12486 GCA_035249945.1 Gemmatimonadota bacterium | reverse complement strand
GCGCTCCCCGACCTGGCCAGGCCCAGCACGCCCACGCGCGCGCCTTCGACGGCGACGGGCGCGCGGCTCATCGGAGCTTCAGCGTGGATGCCGCGAGCAGCGCGCACAGCACCCCCAGGATGTAGAACCGCATCACGATCTGCTCCTCGGCCCAGCCCGAGAGCTCGAAATGGTGGTGCAGCGGACTCATCTTGAACACGCGCTTGCCGCGCCACTTGAACGAGATCACCTGGATGATCACCGACAGCGTCTCCATCACGAACACCCCGCCCACGATCACGAGGACGAACTCCATCTTGAGGAGGATCGCCAGCGTGCCGAACGCGCCGCCAAGGGCGAGCGAGCCGGTATCCCCCATGAACACCTGCGCCGGGTGGGCGTTGAACCACAGGAAGCCCAGCGCCGCGCCCATGAGGGCCGCGCAGTACACGGTCAGCTCTCCGCTTCCCGGCAGGTACGGGATCTGGAGGTACTGCGACCAGTCCGCGCGTCCGATGACGTAGGCGAAGGCCGCGAACGCGGCGGCCGCGATCCCCGCCAGCCCGATGGCCAGCCCGTCCAGCCCGTCCGTCAGGTTGACGGCGTTGGTGGCCGCGATGACGACGAAGATGATGAACGGAATGTAGAGCCAACCGAAGTCGACGAACCTCGTCTTGAAGAACGGCACCGCGGTCATTGTCGTCATCCCGCCGTGCACCGGCTCGATGTACAGCCATGCGCCGAGCACCACTCCGAACAGCGCCTGCCCCACGATCTTCTGTGTCGCGATGAGACCCTTCGACCGTTTCTTGACCACCTTCAGGTAGTCGTCGAGAAACCCCAGGACGCCCATCCACAGGGTCGCCACGAGGACCATCTGGATCCACGGCTCGCTGATGTCCGCCCACAGCACCGTGGGCACCACGATCGCGACGATGATCAGGACGCCGCCCATCGTCGGGGTGCCCGCTTTCCTCTGATGCGCCTGGGGGCCTTCCTCGCGGATCATCTGGCCGGCCTTCAGATCCCGCAGCTTGCGGATCACCCACGGGCCGAGGACGAAGGCGAGCACGAGCGCGGTGACGGTCGCGTAGGCCGACCGGAACGTGATGTACCGGAAGACATTGAAGAACGCGTGCTGATCGGCGAAGGGATACAGGAGATGGTAGAGCATCAGCGCCTCGCGGCGGGCATCAGTGCCCCCCGCCGTTGCCGTTGATGGCCGGTGCGCCCTCCAGACAGGCGTCCCGAACGGGCTTCACGACCGTCTCCAGCTCCGCGCCGCGGCTGGCCTTGAACAGGATGGCGTCGCCCGCCATGACGTTCTCGACCAGCCACTCCTCGGCCCCGCGGCGGTCCGCGAACGTGCGCGTGGCGAGTCCAGCGGCCTCGGCGCCCGCGGCGATCGGCGCCGCTCCGGGGCCTACCGCGACGACCAGGTCGACGGCGCCCTTGCCGAGCTCCCGCCCCACCCACTCGTGCCACTCGGCGCTGGCCGGACCGAGCTCCAGCATCTCCCCCAGGACAGCGACCCGGCGCCGGACGCCCGACAGGGTCGACAACGTCGCGGCGGCCGAGATCACGCTCTCCGGATTCGCGTTGTAGCAGTCGACCAGCGCCACCACCTCGCCCCACCGCTCGAGCTGCATCCGGAGCGGCAGCGAGTCCGGCTCGGCGACCCCACCGGCGATGGCGCCGACCGGCAGACCGGCCTCGCGGCCGACCGCGACGGCGGCGAGCGCGTTGACGATGTTGTGCTTGCCCGTCAGCCGCAGGCGGAACGTGCGGCCCTCGACGCGGAACGAGCCGCGGCCGTCCTCGTCCAGCGACCACTCGTCGGGAGCCAGGTCGTTGGATGGATGCAGGCCATAGGAAACGCTGCGGCAGGACAGCTTGCGCGCCGCTTCGCGCAGCATCGGCTGGTCGCCATGATAGACGAACAGGCCGTTCGGGCCGAGGGCCCGCGGCAGCTCGAGCTTCTCCTCCATGACCGCCTCGACGCTCCCCAGACCCTCGAGGTGGCTGGCGGCGACGTTGGTGACGACTGCGACGTCCGGCGCCGAGATCCGGGCCAGCGGCGCGATCTCGCCCGGCTGGTTCATGCCCATCTCGACGACCGCCCAGCGATGCTCCGAGCCGATCTCCAGGAGCGTCAGCGGGACACCTATCTGGTTGTTGAGGTTCCCCGCCGTCCGCGCGGTAGCGTGACCCTGCGAAAGGACCGCGGCGACGAGCTCCTTGGTCGTCGTTTTCCCGTTGGACCCGGTGACGCCGACCACGCGGACGTCGAGCCGCCGCCGGTGGAACCCGGCCAGCGCCTGGAGCGCCGCGCGGCCGTCGGGCGCCGGCCAGAAGGCCACGCGGTCGCGGCCCTCGAACGGGCGATCCTCCCCAACCACGCCCGCCGCTCCGGATTCGACGGCGGCGGCCATGTAGCGGTTGCCGTCATGGCGCTCGCCGCGGATCGCCACGAACAGGTCCCCTGGCAGGACCCGGCGGCTGTCGATCGCCACCCGCCGGAAAGTCCCCCTCGCCTCCCCTTCGTGGAGGCGCTCGAGTGCCGCGCCCACCTCGGGAACCGTGAACTGCGCGCTCACGCGGCGGCCACGCGCTCGGCGAGCGCCTTGCGGGCCTCGGCGCGGTCCGAGTAGGCATGTTTGGTCGTCCCGATCAGCTGATACCCCTCGTCTCCCTTGCCCAGCAGGCACACCACGTCGCCGGGCCGGGCCTCGTGCACGATCGCTTTGCGTATCGCCGCCGCGCGGTCGTCGATCCGCTCCCAGGTCATGGCGGCTTCCTCGAAGCCGGCCAGCGTGTCGGCCATGATCTGCTCGACCGGCTCCCGCCGCGGATTGTCGATCGTAACGTACACCACGTCCGCGAGCTCCCCGGCGATCCGCGCCATGACCGGCCGCTTGCCTCGATCGCGCTCGCCTCCGCTGCCGAAGACACAGAACACCCGCGCCGCTCCGCTGTCCCGGACCGTCCGCAGGATGCGCTCGAAGGCGAGCGGGGTGTGGGCGTAATCGAGCACCACGGTGATGCCGCCGCCGCGGTAGACCTCGTAGCGCCCGGGCACGCGCTCGACCGCCGCCAACGCCAGCCCCACCCGCTCGGGGTCGAGCCCCAGGCCGATCCCGATCGCCGCCGCCGCCAGCGCGTTGGCGGCGTTGAACCGCCCGGCAAGGCCGAGGCGGGTCTCGAAGCGCCCGGCGGGTGTCCGCACCGTCAAGCTCGTGCCGGCCGGGTCGCCGCGGTATTCCTCCGCGTAGACGTCGGCGCCCGGGCTTTCGAGCGAATACCGTAGAGCCCGCCTGGGACCGGCGTTCGCGAACCGCTCGCCCCATGGATCGTCCGCGTTCACGGCGGCCACCGCGTCCAGCTCCGCCAGCCGCCGGAAGAACCGGAGCTTCACCGCGCCATACTCCTCCATCGTCCCGTGGAAGTCGAGATGTTCGGGGCTCAGGTTCGTGAAGGCTCCCGCGTCGAAGTGGATTCCCGCCACCCGGCCGAGCTCGATCGCGTGGCTGGACACCTCCATGCTGAGCGCCCGCACGCCGTCGGCATCGAGCCCCGCCATGAGGCGCGCGACGTCGCTCGCCTCCGGCGTGGTGAAGCCGGTCTCCACCGTGCGCTCCCCCCGGCGCAATCCCAGCGTGCCGAGGATCGCGGTCTCGCCGTGGAGCGCCTCGAGCACCGCGGCCGTCAGGAAGGACGTGGTCGTCTTGCCGTTGGTGCCGGTGATGCCGGCCACGACCAGCCGGCGGGTGGGATCGCCCCACAGCGCGTGCGCCGCCGGCCCCAGCGCCTCGCGCACGTCCGATACCATGAGCGCGGGCAGCGGCCACACGCCTTCGCGCTCGACCATGAGCGCTACAGCGCCGGCGGCCGCGGCCTGCGCCACGAACGCGTGGCCGTCGCGCTCGAAGCCCGGGATCGCGGCGAACAGGTCCCCTTCGCCCACCCTTCGGCTGTCGTGCGTAAGTCCGGTCACGCGCACGGACGCGTCGCCCTCGACGCGGCCACCGACGCGCGCGGCGAGCTCGGCCAGGGTGTGCGGAGGGGCATGTCCCACCAGGCTCCTACCCTCCCGCGTCCGTCACGACGCGTATGGTCGATCCGCGAGCGACGACCTCACCGGGCTCCGGGTCCTGCGACGTTATCCTGCCCACCCCGCTGAACGATAGCTCGATTCCGATGCGGCTCGCCCGCCGGATCGCCTCGCGCAGCGACAGGGCCCCGAAATCGGGCACCTTGACCTCCGTGCGCGGATCCCAGTCCAGCGGCACGCGCCTGCCGGAGACGTCGACCACCGCCGGGCCGAGGTCCCAATCCGACAGCTCGCGCGGCGGCTCGATCATCGGCGTCCACCGGGGGGCGGAATCCGACGCCGCTTCGACGCCGGGCTCTGCGAGGCCCGTATCGGGCAGGGCGCTGAAGCTGTCGGAGACCTTCCACACGACCCGATCGGGGGAGCGCACGCGTTCCATCAGGTTCGGCGCATCCGACATGGTCGAGGTCAGGACCGTGCTCTCCATCGCCTCGCGGAACACGGGGGCGGCGACCGCCCCCCCGTAGAACGCGCCCTGCGGCTCGTCGATCCGCACGAACACCACGTAGCGCGGGTCCACGGCCGGGAAGAACCCCACGAACGTCGACGTGTAGCGTCCCCGCTCGTAGCCGTGCTCGCCGGTCTTCAGCGCGGTACCCGTCTTCCCCGCCACCGGGAGCACTTCGATCTGGGCGCTCTTGGCGGTCCCGAGCTCGACCACACGGACGAGCGCCTCGGTGATCATGGATGAGGTCCTGGTTCCCACCACCTGCCGCACGCGCTGCGGCTCACCGGCATATCCGGGGGTCCCGTCCGGGCGGACGATCTTCCGTACCAGGTAGGGGCGCAACAGTTCCCCGCCGTTGGCGATCGCCGCGTACGCCATGGCCATCTGGACCGAGGTCACCATTACTTCGTACCCCATGGCGACCGAGGCGGTCGTCATCTGTCCCCACTCGTCGGGACGCTTCAGCAGCCCGCGTGGCTCGCCCGGGAAATCGAGGCCTGTCGGCAGGCCGAAGCCGAATCGCCGAGCGAACTCGTACAGGTCCTCCGCGCCCAGCCGCTCGGCCAGCTTGGCGGCGCAGATGTTCGAAGATTCCTCGATGACCTGCTCGACGGTCAGGTACCCGTACGGGTGCACGTCGCGCAACGTCCTGCCGTTCCAGCGCCAGGTGCCGTTCTCGCAGAACAGGGAGTCCGTGGGCGCCGTGTTCCCCTCTTCGTAGAGGCCGGCCAGCGTGACGAGCTTGAACGTCGACCCCGGCTCGAACTGGTCGATGACGGCGTAATTGCGGGGACTCGCCGGGTTCTCTTCGGGCGACCGATTGGCCATGGCCAGTACCTCGCCCGTGCGCGGGTCGACGACCACGACGCTGCCCTTGCGGGCGTGCGTCCGCTCCATCGCAGAGTCGAGCGCGTCCTCGACGATCTCCTGCAGGCCGAGGTCGATCGTCAAGCGCACGGTCTGGCCGTCGACGGGCGCCAGCACCGGATAAGTGAAGTTCGGATACTCCTTGCCGAGCGCGTCCCGCTGATGGACGGTGAATCCCGGGGTCCCGCGGAGGGCCTCGTCGTAGAACAGCTCGATACCCTCGATCCCCACGTTGTCGACATCGACCCGGCCCAGCAGATCGTCGGCCAGCTTGCCGTAGGGATAGTGCCGCACCTGGTACGATTCGATGCCCACCCCGTCAATATCGGCTTCCTCGAGCTTCCGGACGGTTTCCCGCGTGACTCCCTTGACGAGACGCAGGTACCAGCCGCCTTCGGCGACGCGCTCGCGCAGCACGGATTCGTCGAACGGGACCACCTCGGTGAACCGCTCGACGAACCGGTCGACGTCGACGATGTGCCGGGGAACGAGGTAGATCGCGTACTGCTCGCGGTTGACGGCCAGCGGAACGCCGTTGCGGTCTTCGATGACCCCGCGCTCGGGCGGGATCTCGATGCGCTTCTTCTGCTGCTTCTGAGCGACTTCGAGGTAGCGGGAATGCGAAAGGGCCTGGATGTCCACGAAAGCCCACGCCAGGCGGAACCCGAACAGCAGGAGGACCACGTACAGCCAGGCCTGGCGTCGGCGGGCGAGGTTCAGGCGCTGCGGGTCCATTGGCGGCTACTGGCTCGTCAGCGCTAGAGCTTCCTCCTGCCAGAGCGCGTCGAGCCACCCCTGCATGACCGACACGGCTCCCTCCCTCCGCGACCCGGCATCCGCGACCGCGGCAACCGGGGCCCGGGCAGGAACCGTCAGCCACACCACGTCCTCCTCGCTCGGCACGATCATCCCCAACCGGTCGGCGGCGTCGCGGGCGACACGCGACCGCGCCTTGAGGGCGGCGATCGCGCGTGTCAGATCCTGGTTCTGGAGCTCGAGGTCGCGCGCCGCCTCGTTGCGCTCGATGAGATCCCGCGACCAGCGGATCGCCACCGACTGCAGGTAGATCTTCCCGACGACGATCCCCGCCGCCAGCAGCAGCAGGATCGGCAGGTACCGCAACAGGAAGTTGTCCCGGCGGCGTGTTCGGGTCTCGATCTTCTCGTACTCGCGGACGTAGACGTTCACGGGCGGCTCCTGGTCTTTGTCCGAGTCATGCGGCGGCGCGCCGCTCGATGGCGCGCAGCCGTGCGCTGCGGGCACGCGGGTTGCGATCGGTCTCCACGCGATCCGCCGTCAGCGGACGCCGCGTGAGGATGACCGCTTCCGAGCTCTTGTCGCAGCGGCACACGGGCAGATCGGGCGGACAGACGCAGTCCGAGGCCAGCTCGCGGAAGTACCGCTTTACGATCCTGTCTTCCAGGGAGTGGTAGGAGATGACGACGAGTCGTGCTCCGTCGACCAGGCGCTCGACGATCTGGGGCAGTCCCGACGACAGCGATTCCAGCTCCTCGTTGACCGCGATTCGAAGAGCCTGAAAAACCCGTGCCACCGACTTCAACGCGTGCTCCGACCTGGGCACGGCCTGCTCGACGACCTCCCGCAGCCGGCCGGTGGTCTCTATCGGTTGCCGCGCGCGCTCGCGAACGATCGCGAGCGCGATGCGGCGTGCATGACGCTCCTCACCGTAGCTCCGGATGATCTCGGTGAGGTCGTCGATGTCGGCGCGCGCCAACAAGTCCCGTGCAGGTTCCCCTCTGGGCCCCATCCGCATATCCAGTGGAGCGTCCTGCCGGTAACTGAAGCCGCGCGCCTTTTCGTCGATCTGTGCGCTGCTGACGCCGAGGTCCAGGAGCGCGCCGTCCAGGCGGACGGCCGCCAGCTCCTGCGATTCGGCCAGCGTCGCGAAGTTCCGCTCGTGCAACTCGACCCGACTGCCGAAGCGTGCGAGTCGGATCCTGGAATGCTCGATCGCCCGCGGGTCGCGATCGAGTCCGATGAGTCTGCCGTCGGGCGAGGAGGCCGCGAGGATCGCCTCCGCGTGACCTCCGCCCCCGAGGGTTCCGTCGAGATACAGACCTTCCGAACGTGGCTCCAGCAAGCTGATCGTCTCCGACAAGAGAACCGGTTCGTGTTCGCTCCACCCGTCGACGCTCACGCGCGGTTCCGCCGGCGCCTCACAGGAAGTTGGTCATCCAGGCGTCGAAGTCCTTCTCCGAGCCACCCACGTACTTGCGGTACGTGGCCGGATCCCACATCTCGATCACTTCTCCGGCGCCGACGAACAGCACCTCTTTCTTGATCCCGGCATGCTGCGCGAGGTGCGGCGGTATGGTGACCCGCCCCTGGGCGTCCAGCGCGGCGTCGGCCGTGTGCTCCATGAGCTGCAAGTAGTTGCGCCGCTGCTTCGGGTCGACGCGCGCTTTCTGGCGCTCGAGACGCGCCAGGACCTTCTCCCACTCCCCGAGCGGATACAGGAAGAGCGAGCGCCCCAGGCCGCGCGTGGCGACGAACTGCCCGCCCGCCTCGCCGTCGCGAAACCGTGCCGGGAGGTTGGCGCGTCCCTTCTCATCGACCGAGTGCTTGAACTGACCCAGATACGTCGTAGCGACCCCGCAATCTGACGATCATCGGCTTCCCTCGATATCCCACTTTCACCCATTTCGTCCCACAGTGACCCCCATTCTATCGGCACCCGATCGAGCGTGTCAAGCAGGAAGGCAAAAAAACCCGCCCCCGGGAATCGGGGGCGGGTCGGGAACGAAAACGCAGGTTGTGGAGTTCGGTGTTTTACCGGGTCACGGAGTCGACTGGGGCTCCTCCTCTACGACCTCGCCGGCTTCTTCCGCCACCTCGTCGGCCACGTCGCCCGCCGCGTCCGCGGCTGCGTCCAACAGATCGGGATCCGGATCCTGCGCGTCCTGGGCCTCGTCGGCGACGTCTTCCATCTCCTCACCCATCTGCTCGCCCACCTCGGCCGCCTCCTCCGCGCGATCCTCCGGCGCGGCCTGATCGACCTCCGCCGCCTCTTCGGCCACGTCCTGCGCGCCTTCGGCCGCCTCCTCCACCGCCTCGGGCGGCGCATCGGCCTGAACCGGGATGCCCGTCAGGACCGGAACTCCGCTGATCTGGGTCGGCGCTCCGTCGGGCGTCGCGGTCACGATGACGCCGAAGCTCTCCAGGTCGGTCTCGGCCTCGAGCCGGCCCTCGCCTTCGGGCGAGATCGTCAGCACGCCCGCCAGCTCAGACTCGTTGACCTTGTCCTTGCCCGGAACGACCCACACGGTGTACGTGCTCACGTCCTGGTTCTCCGCGTCGAGATCATCGACCGCCGGAAGGCCGGTGGCAACGATGGTGAAATCACTGCCCGTCTCCCCATCGACGACCAT
Organism: Gemmatimonadota bacterium; assembly: GCA_035249945.1. GTDB lineage: Bacteria > Gemmatimonadota > Gemmatimonadetes > JACCXV01 > JAHWKZ01 > JAICNR01. Next base: position 3,692 of record DATFFS010000108.1, on the reverse strand, counting down.
CACGGTCGCCGAAGCTCCCGGCGCCTTCTCGGTCGGCGCGAGCGCGAACTCCCAGTCGTGCGCGGCCGGCGCCTGGTCGGCTGGCGCCTGGTCCATGGCCGCGGGGTCCTGCGCGGCCGGCTGCTCCATGGCCGGCTCCTGGGCCGAGGGCGGTTCCGTGACGGGAGCATTCTCCGCGGGATCCTGCGCCGCCAGCGGGCCGGCGAACGCGAACAGCGCGAGAACTCCCGCCATCCATTGGAATCTGTGTATCATCGTGGTCTTCCTCCTCGTTATGTATCGATCAGAACGTCGGGGGAACATCATCGACATCCTTTTCCCCCGTACCCTCCGGGCGCGGGCGCGGTTCCGACGTCGAACGCGCGCCCACACCCGGCCCGATTCGATCGGGCTCCAACACTTCGTACTCCGCTTCGATCCTTCCAGAGTCGTGCCCGGCCAGCTTCTTCCGCTTCCGGTGATACCGCCACGCGCCTATCGCTCCCACCGCCGCCAGCTTGGCGACGACAGCCGCCGGACTTCCGCGCATGAGCCACCGCGCGAGCCAGCGCCACACAACGGCTCGTGTCAAGATGCCCATGTCGGCTCCTCCCGGCTCGATGAGTGTACGCGTTCCATGGATTTCCGGTTGTAAGACATCTTCCAGGTCAGAGTCTCGCCTCCACGATTCTGGCCAGGACTTCGACGAACGCGGGGTCGTCGTTCGGCATCGCCGCACGCGTGAACGCGAGCCCGCGAGACTCGGCTGCGCGGCGCGCCTCCACGTCGAGATCGTACAGGGTCTCCAGGTGGTCCGCCACGAATCCGATCGCCTGCACGACGACGCCGTGATACCCTCGCTTGGCGATCGCGTCGATCGACTCGAGAACGTCCGGCCCCAGCCAGCAGTCGGCGGTCCGGCCCGCGCTCTGGAAGGCGAACTCCCAGTCCTCCACCTCCGCGCTCTTCGCCACCAGCTCGGACGTCTCCCGCAGCTGTGCCGCGTACGGGTCGTCGCCCGCCGGGGCCACGGGCACGCTGTGCGCCGTGAAGACGACCCGCGACGCGCCTTCGGAGCGGGCGAGCGCGTCGCGGAGCCGGCCCGCGAGATACGCCACGAGCCCGGCATCGTCATGCCAGGAGCGGATGACGTCGAGCGCCAGGCCCCGCGGACGGGCTTCCTCCGCGTAGCGCTCGTATTCGGCGATCGAGCGCAGCGAGTAATGGGGGGCCAGCACGAGCCCCACCGCGCGCTCGATCCCCTCTGCCGCCATCCGCGCGACGGTTTCGCCGACGAACGGCGGCACGTGCTTGAAGCCGATGTGGACCGGAACGTGGTGCCCGCGCCTCGAAAGCGAGCGCGCGATCCCGTCGGCCTGCGCGCGGGTGGTCCGATTGAGGGCGGTCGGGCCGCCGACCGCCTCGTATCGCGACAGCAAGCCGTCGAGGAGATCGGGCGGCGGCGGGCTGCCCCGGCGGATGTGCGTGTAGTACGACGCGACGTCCTCGAGCCGCTCCGGGGTGCCGTACGCCATGACGAGCACGCCGCGTCTCATCCACCCCCCTCGTGCCCGTCGAGGGGCCACTCGTGCACGAGCTCGACCAGCCGGCGCAGGTTGTTCACGGGAGTGTGCGGGAGGACCCCGTGTCCGAGGTTGAAGACATGGCCGGGCCTGCCGGCCACGGCCGCGAGGATCGCCCGCGCCTGGACGGCCGCCGCCTCCCAGGGACCCGCGGCGACCGCGGGGTCGAGATTCCCCTGGACCGGCCGACCGCCGACCGCCTGCCGGGCGCGGTCGATGTCGATGCGCCAGTCGACGCCGATCACGTCGCCCCCCGCTTCCGCCATGAGCGGCAGGATCCCCGCCGTCCCGGTGCCGAAGTGGAGCGTGGGCACCCCGGCGGGAAGCGCTGCGAACAGGCGCCGCATGTGAGGCGCGACCGATGCGCGGTAGTCGTGCGGCGAGAGCGCGCCGACCCACGAGTCGAAGATCTGGAGCGCCTGCGCCCCGGCCGTGGCTTGCGCGCGCAGGTATGCGACAGTGGCGTCGACGAGTCCGTGCATGAGCGATTCCCAGGCCCGCGGCTCCGCGTGCAGGAACGCCTTCACCTTCTGGAACGTCCGCGTGGGGCCTCCCTCGACGAGGTACGAGGCGAGGGTGAACGGAGCGCCCGCGAACCCGATGAGCGGCACGGGGCTCCGCTCGCGCACGAGCCCGATCGCCTCGAGCAATGGCGCCACCCACTCCTCGGGCTCGAAGCGCCGCAGCCGCCCCACGTCGCGCGCGGAGGATATGGGCTCGAAGACGACCGGGCCCACGCCCTCGCGGATCTCGAACGCGAAGCCCAGGCCCTCGAACGGCAGCGTGATGTCGGCGAACAGGATCGCGGCGTCGACCCCCAGCCGCTCGACGGGCTGGAGCGTCACCTCGGCGCAGAGGTCCGGAATGCGGGTGATCTGCAGCAGGCCGTGCCGCTCCCGCACTGCCCGGTATTCGGGAAGCGCGCGCCCGGCCTGTCGCATGAACCACACCGGCGTCCTGTCCACCGGCTCGGCGCGGCAGGCCTCGAGGAAGCGGAGCGAGGTCCGGCTCAAGTCACGCCGGAGGACGTCGCGCGAACCCCGGCGAGCGCCGCCGGAAGCGCCTCGCGGGCGGCCCCAAGGGCGGCGTCGATCTCCGCGTCGCCGTGGGCGAGCGTCAGGAACCACGCCTCGAACGCCGACGGCGGCAGCCAGATCCCTCGCTCCAGCATGGCGTGGAAGAAGCGCGCGAAAGCGGCGGTGTCCCCGCGCCGCGCTCCCTCGTAGTCGGCGGGAGGCGAAGCCGCGAAGAAGAGCGAGAACAGCGAGCCCTCGCGCGCCACGCTCACCCGCCCCTCGCCGGCCTCCACCAGCCCTTCGGCGAGACGCGTCGCGCGCGCCTCGGGCGCCGCGTAGACCGAGGCGTCCGCGAGCGCGGCGAGCGCGGCCTCGCCCGCCGCCATCGCGACGGGGTTCCCCGACAGCGTTCCCGCCTGGTACACCGGCCCATCGGGCGCGACCAGCGCCATGATCTCCGCGCGTCCGCCGAAGGCGCCGACCGGGAGGCCGCCGCCGATGATCTTCCCCAGACAGGTCAGATCCGGCCGGACCCCGAAGCGGCCCTGGGCGCCACCCGGACCGAGTCGGAATCCCGTGATCACCTCGTCGAAGACGAGCAGCGATCCGTGGCGGTCGGCCAGCTCGCGAAGCGCCTCCAGGAAGCCGGCGCGCGGGACGACGACCCCCATGTTGGCGGCCACGGGCTCGACCAGGACGGCGGCGATCTCCGCGCCCGCCCGGCGGAACAGCTCGGCGACGGCCTCGACGTCGTTGTAGGGGGCGACCGCGGTGTCCGCCGTGGCGGCGGCCGGCACGCCGGCGCTCCCGGGGAGCCCCAGCGTCGCCACTCCCGACCCCGACTCCGTGAGGAGCGCGTCGGAATGGCCGTGGTAGCAGCCCGCGAAGCGCACGATCCGGGACCTGCCCGTGAAGGCCCGCGCGAGCCGCACGGCGCTCATGACCGCTTCGGTGCCGGAGCTCGTGAAACGGAGCCGCTCGACGGACGGCATCGCGCTTCGGATCCGCTGGCCGAGCGCGATCTCGCCCGGCGTCGGGGCCCCGAAGCTCGTCCCCCGCCCGGCCGCGGCCCGGATCGCCGCGTCGATCGGCGGGTACGCGTGGCCGAGCAGGA
>DATFFS010000107.1:0-1394 GCA_035249945.1 Gemmatimonadota bacterium | reverse complement strand
GCTGGCCGAACACCTGGCCCCCCGAATCCGCGCCTACGGGGTCGGGATCTATGGGGCGGCGGGGAGCTTTGGAGCCGGGCTGGCCGTCATTGGATTGCCGCTCGCCGAAGCTAACTGGCGGATCCCCTACTTCCTCACCGGGGCAGGCTTGCTGCTGCTTCCCGTCCTCGCCTACCGGATCCGGGAGGCAAAGGACCGGGGAGCCATCCCGCCGCGCCGGGTCGATACCAGCTTTCTACAGACCCCGGTGTTTCTGGTCGCCGCCCTGACCTCGCTGCTCCCCTCGGCTTTCTCTTCTCTCGGGCTGGCCTTTCTCACCGAGCGGTTGGTCAACCAAGTGGGCCTGACCTCGGGAGAAGCGGTGCTTCTGACCCTCTCCGGAGGAACGGTGGGAGCGGTGGGGTTCTTCCTCGGCGGGCGCTTGGCCGACACTTGGGGAAGGCGTCCGACCACAATCCTGGCCCTGCTCTCGATCCTCGGCGGCGGGGTGGCCGTCTACAACCTGGGATCGGTCTCGCTGTTATTCCCGGCGCTGATCGTGTCCTCGTTCGGCTCCTTCGCCTACGTCCCGGCCGCCTCAATCCATCGCGCCGAGCTTTTCCGGCCCGAGCAGCGGGCCACCGCCAGCTCGGCCCTCACCTGGGTCGGGACGCTCGGCTCCGCCATCGGGTTGCTCACCGGCGGTCTTGTGATCGATCGCCTGGGGCTGAGCGCCACCATGGCGCTGCTGGGGTCGGCGGTGCTAGTGGCGGCTCTGCTGACCCTGCGTCTCCCCGAGACCCGTGGCCTCCTCCTCGACCGTTGGGAAGACACCGGGGAGAAGGACCAGCAAGCGGGCCAGGATCATGAGGCCGATCGCCCACCAGACGCCGCCCAGCCCCCATCCGAACCGAACGACGACGACTAGGAGCCCGGCCGCGGCAAGCAGGCCCAGACCCGACGAGGCCATCATCCGGGCGAGGCGCAGCTGACCGAGAACCACACCGTCGAGAACCCACAACCAGGCGGCCGGCACCGCCAGTATCGCCAGCACCGCGGTGACGCCGCCGAGCTCGGAAGCCACCGCCGCCGTGGGGGCGAAGATCGCCGCCAGCGGCGGTCCCGACACCAACCAGAGTCCCGCCAGCACCACTCCCATCAGGCTCCCCCACCAGAGAAGCCGTCTGATGACATCGATTTCCCCCTCGAGGTCGCCGCGGCCAGTGGCCTCGGCCACCAGGGTCTGGGCGGAGATGACGAGCCCATCGACCAGCCTCGCCGAAAGGAACCAGGTCTCGCGCACGATTTGATGCGCGGCGAGGGCGTCGACGCCGATCCGGGCCACAGCCGCCGTCGAGATCGAAAGGGTGGATACCAGAAAGAGCGTCCGGGCGGTGATGAGGGCACCGGGACGA
>DATFFS010000106.1:0-2092 GCA_035249945.1 Gemmatimonadota bacterium | reverse complement strand
GTACGGCAACCCGACCCAGCGCCTGGACTGGGCGGAGGTAGAGCGCAAGCTCGAGAGCGCGAGCGTGTACTGGATCGCGAGCACCAGGCCCGACGGGCGGCCGCACGTCGTCCCGCGCGACGGGACCTGGCTCGACGGCGGGCTCTACTACGGAGGGAGCCCGGAGACGGTCCACGCCCACAACATCGCGAAGAACCCGTCCGTCGTCGTGCACATCGGTGACGGCCAGGAGGCGATCATCGTCGAGGGTGACGTCGTGATCGAGAAGCCGGCGAGGGAGATGGCTGCGCGTCTGGCGGATGCGTCGTTCGCCAAGTATCCGCAGTACGGGCGCATGGACCCGGGCGTCTACCTGGGAGGAGTGTCGGTGCTGCGTCCTCGCCGCGTCCTCGCGTGGACGAGCTTCACAGAGAACGCGACGCGCTTCCGGTTCGAGGAGGACTAGACGAAGAGCGGCGACAGGGAGCGGCGCTGCACGGTCACGCCGAGTCGGTCGGCGCGTGTTAGTCCAGGTACGCCTCGAGGCGGTCCGCCAGCTCCTTCGGGCGGCTGAGCGCCGGGGTATGCCCGCCGTCGATCTCGTCCGGGGTGATGCCCAGGCGCTCCCGGGCGACGCGGCGAAGGAAGGAGGCCGGGAACAGCCGATCGTCCCGACAGAGCAGAACGTTGGTCGGCACATCGGGCCACGTCTTCAGCGGCGACGGCTCATGCATCCGCGCTTCGGACTGTGGCCTTCCCCGCTTCAGCGCCTCCGCCGCGAGCTCGGCCGGAACGTCCTGGTAGAAGAGCGCGATCTCGTCATCGTAGGACTCGCGCGCTTCGTCTCCGTATCCCGTATCCGTCCAGTAGTCCGCGGGCGCCTCTCCCGGAGCGGGGATCATGGGCGCCACCAGGACCAGCAGATCCACCGTCACGCGCTCGCAGACAAGCGGGGCGGTGAACGCGCCCATGGATTGGGCCACGACGACGAGATCGCTCCGTTCGCCGACCGCGTCGACGACCGCGTCCGCGTATTCGGGGAGCCCGGCCGAATCGTCATCGCACGGGAGATCTGGCGCCACCGTCTCGTGGCCCCGTTCCCGAAGCTCGGCCTCCACCAGGTGCCAGTACCAGCCGACGTCGCCGGCACCATGGATCAGGACGAACGTCGCCATCTTCAGATGCCCTCGCTCAGGTTGCGCGCAGCACGTTCTTGAACGCTGCTTCGGTGGCGGGTGAGGGGCTCGCACCCAACTCCTCGGCGAGGGTCGCGCGCAGTCGCTCGTAGGTCACGAGCGCCTCGGCATTGTTCCCGGCGTCCACATGGGCGTGCATCAGCAGCACGTACGCACGCTCGCGGAACGGCTCGAGCTCGATGATCCGATCGGCGTCCCCGATCGCGCCGGACGGGTCGCCTCTCGCGAGGGCGGCCTCGGCCCTGCACGAGAGCGCCCGGATCTGGATGTCCCGCAGTCGCGCACGTTGCTGATCCGCCCACGCGCGATCCACCCCCTCCAGGAACGGTCGGCGCGCGATCGCATTCGCCACGAGAGCGCTCCCGTTGGCGGCAGCCAGATCTCCCGCGCGCAGGGCCGACTCCGACTCGTGCGCGGCGGCCGCCGCAGCCTCGAGATCGACCCATGTGTGGGGCGGCAGTCGCAGCTGGTAGCAGCCGAACGCATGCTGGATCGTGGCGTCGGCGCCGGTCTCGGCGAGCACACCTCGGAGCTTGCTCACGATCGCTCGCAACGCGGTCTCCCATGCGGCCGGCGCCTCGCCGTTCCACAGCACCTCCGCGATACGGGTCATCGCCAGGGCGTTGCTCCTCTCGGCGACCAGGAGCGCGAAGGCGAGCCGACCCTGGCTGCCGGGAAGCCGGCTCTCCGGCACGAGCGTGTCGCCGCGCTCGAGCGCGACGTTCCCCGCGAGATAGATCCGGAGCTGCGCGTCATCCATCGGTCGACCCCAACGTTTCGCCAACCTCGGCTCCCTAGTATCCGCGCCCAGGAGGTGATCCGATGATCAAGGAAGTGACGTGCGAGTGCGGGTTCTACGCCCGCGGCATCGAGGAGGACCTCGTCGTCGCCATCCAGGCGCACGGGAAGGCCAAGCA
>DATFFS010000105.1:0-11469 GCA_035249945.1 Gemmatimonadota bacterium | reverse complement strand
CTGCGACTGGGAGCGCGCCCGCTTCACGATGGACGAGGGGCTCTCGCGCGCCGTGCGCGAGGTGTTCGTGCGCCTCTACGAGGACGACCTGGTGTATCGCGGGCAGTACATCATCCACTGGTGTCCGCGCTGCGGGACCGCGCTGTCGGACGAGGAGGCGGAAAAGCAGGAGCAGGCCGGACGCCTCTACACCGTGCGCTACCCGCTCGCCGACGGGACGGGCTCCATCGAGGTCGCGACCACGCGGCCGGAGACGATCCTCGGCGACACGGGGATCGCCGTCCACCCCGAGGACGAGCGGTACAGCGCGCTCGTCGGAAGGGCAGCGATCCTCCCGCTGGTCGGCCGCGAGCTCCCCATCGTGGCCGATTCGTTCGTCGACCGCGAATTCGGCACCGGCGCGGTCAAGATCACGCCGGCGCACGATCCCGACGACTTCCAGGTCGGCGAACGCCACGGCCTGCCGCGCGTCAACGTGCTCAATCCCGACGCCACCATGAGCGAAGCGGCGGGGCGCTTCGCGGGGCTCGATCGATTCGCCGCGCGCGAGGCGGTGCTGGACGCGCTCCAGTCCGAGGGTCTGCTCGTATCGGAGGAGGAGATCCGCCATGCCGTGGGTCGCTGCTACCGCTGTGATACCGTGGTCGAGCCGTACTTGAGTGACCAGTGGTTCGTGCGCATGCAGCCGCTCGCGGTGCCCGCCCTGGCCGCGCTCCGCGAAGGGAAGCTCTCGATCACCCCGGCGCGCTGGGAGAAGGTGTACGCGCACTGGCTCGAGAACGTGCGCGACTGGTGCATCTCGCGGCAGATCTGGTGGGGCCACCGGATCCCGGTCTGGACCTGCGCGGACGGCCACGTGTTCGCGGCCCGCGAGGACCCCGAGCGCTGTCCCGAGTGCGGATCCGATAGGCTCGAACAGGACCCCGACGTCCTCGACACCTGGTTCTCGTCCTGGCTGTGGCCCTTCTCGACGCTCGGCTGGCCCGACGAGACCGAGGATCTGGCGACCTTCTACCCGACGAACACGCTCGTCACCGCGTCGGAAATCCTCTTCTTCTGGGTCGCGCGCATGGTGATGGCGGGATACTTCTGCTTGGGGGAGAACCCGTTCCGCGACGTGGTCATCAACGGCACCGTGCGCGACGCGCAGGGACGCAGGATGTCCAAGTCGCTGGGAAACGGCATCGATCCGCGCGAGATCATCGACGAGTACGGCGCCGATGCCCTGCGTTTCACGCTGGTCGCGGCGGCGCCGACGGGAACCGACATCCATCTCGCTCCCGACGACTTCAAGATCGGCCGCAACTTCGCGAACAAGCTCTGGAACGCGGCGCGATACGTCCTCATGAACCTTCCCCCGGATTTCGAGCCGCGGCCGCACGACCTCGCGACGCTCGAGCCCCCCGACAAGTGGATCCTCCACCGGCTGGACGCGGCGACGCTGGCCGTCGATCGTGCGCTCGCGTCGTTCCGCATGAACGACGCCGCCCAGGCGATCTACGAGTTTCTGTGGCACGACTACTGCGATTGGTACATCGAGTGGTCGAAGCCCCGGCTCGGCGGCGCCGGTGGGGATGCCGCGCGGAACGTGCTCCTGGTCGCGCTCGTGCGAAGCCTCAGGCTGCTCCACCCGTTCATGCCGTTCGTGACGGAAGAGCTGTGGCGGCAGCTGCCGCCCGCGCTGCGGAAAGGCGATTCGATCATGATCGAGCCGTGGCCGGAGCCGTTGGGGTGGTCGTACCCGGAGGAGTCGGCGGAGATGGAGCTCATTCAGCAGGTCATCGGGGCGGCGCGCGCGCTGCGCGCCCGCTACGACGTCCCGCCCGCGCGGCGCGCTCCGATGACGATCGTGGCCGAGGACCCCGCCGACCGCGCCACACTCGAGCGGTTCGTCGTCGACGTCGCGAGACTCGCGCTGGCCAGCGAGGCGCGTGTGGTGGACTCGGCGCCACGGGGCGAAGGGATCGCGAGCGAGGTAGTGCGGGGCGGCATCGAGGTCGCCGTACGCCTAGCGGACCTGGTCGACGTCGAGCGCGAGCGGGAGCGCCTCGGCGACGAGATCGCCGGCGCCGAGCGATTGCTCGATTCCGCGCGCGCGAAGCTCGCCGACGAGCGGTTCGTCTCGCGCGCGCCGGCGGAGGTCGTCTCGCGCGAGCGCGAGAAGGCCGCCGACCTGGAGCGCTCGCTCGAGCGGCTCCGGGAGCTCGAATCGAGCCTAGAGGCTTCCTGAGCCGGACACCCGGCCGCGGCGGTGGCCGAGCCGCCATGGTTGCTTGGTGCGCGGCTGGCGCGGGCATCGTTCTCGGCGCCTGCGCGAGCGAGGGGTTTCCTCCGGGCGGGCCCGTGGACGAGGCGCCGCCGGTCCTGATCGAGAGCGATCCCGCCGACCGCGCCGTCAACGCCGCCCCCGATCAGGCGATCCGGCTCCGCTTCGACGAGCCGATCGGCGAGCGGGGGATCGGCGACCTCGCGAGCCGGATCATCGTCAACCCCGACACGCCGGAGTTCGACATCCGGCTCGACGGCGAGGAGATCACGCTGTCGCCGAACGCGCCGATGGCCGACGGCGTGACGTACATGGTGACGATCCTGCCCGGGCTCCAGGACCGCGACGGGAACGCTACGACGAGCGCGCGGACGATCCTGTTCTCGACGGGCGGAGAGCGGCCGATCACGCTGTCGATCATCCGCGCGACGATCGTCCAGGACAGCGTTCCGGCCGCGCTGGCGCGCTATCACCTGGAGGCCCTCGGGCACGAGCTCGACTACTCCATGGAGGCCGATTCCCAGGGCCGGATCGAGATGGAAGCGGTCGCGTACGGGTCGTACGAAGCGACGGCGTGGATCGAGCGCGTTCGGCCCGACGGATGGCAGATGACCGACGAGCCGGGGGCCCGCGACACGTTCGAGCTATCGGTCGACGAGCGGGCGCACGAGGCCACGTACCGGATCGCCGTCGTCGACACCACGGCGCCCCTGATCGTGACCGTCGAGACGCCCGAATCGCGCACGCTCGTGGTGACGCTCGACGACGACCTGGCGGCGGAGCCGGCGGTCGCGCCCGGCGCGGTGCGCCTCTGGGAGGCCGATCCCGGCGTGGCCGATGCGGAGATCCCGCTCGACTCGATCGCGCCCGCGGACCTCCGCGTCCGGCGGCTCGCGATCTCCGCCGTCGAGCCCGCGGGCGCGCGTTCCCTACGCGTCGTCCCCGCCGAGCCGCTCCGCAAGGATCGGGTGTACCGGTTCGAGCTGGTGGTCGAGAACCGGAGCGGCCTGGCGGCCACGCCGGAGGGCGGACGCACGTTCCGGCCCGAGTACGAGGGGCCGGCGGTCTGGCCGTCGGAGCGGTTGCTGCTCCCGGAATCCGAGACCGCGCCGGCCGACACGACACAGGTCGAGGGCGAGCCGTGACGCGCGACGTAGCCGGCCCGCGCTGGCTGCCGGCGGTCAATGACTGCCTGGCGCGAACTCCCGACGCGGTGCGGGGACTGGGAGCGGGGGAGACTATCGAGCGGACGGCGCTGACGCGCGCGCTCGACGGCGTGCGCGCGGAGCTCGCCGCGAACGGCGGACCCTACGGCTCGCGCGAGGACGTCGAGCGCGCGGTTCTCGAGCGCTGGTCCGAAGAAGCCGCGCGGCTCGCCCGCGCGGCCCTGCCGCCCGTCGTCAACGCGACGGGTGTCGTGATCCATACGAACCTCGGACGGGCTCCGCTCGCGCCCGAGGCGATCGCGGCCGCTTCGGCGGCCGGCTCGCGTTACACCCCGCTCGAGTTCGACCTCGATCGAGGCGAGCGCGGCTCACGGTACGCGCACGCGGCCGGGCTTCTGAAGCTCCTTACCGGGGCGGACGACGCGCTCGTCGTCAACAACAACGCCGCCGCGCTCCTCCTGGCAGTCGACACGCTCGCCGGCGGCGGGGATGTCATCGTGTCGCGCGGGGAGTTGATCGAGATCGGTGGCGGGTTCCGAATCCATGAGATCGCGGCCAAGAGCAGCGCCCGGCTGGTCGAGGTCGGTGCCACGAACAAGACGCACCTCGAAGACTACGAGAGCGCGATCGCGGGTGGACCCGTGAGAGCGATCCTCAAGGTCCACCGCTCCAACTTCGCGCAGACGGGGTTCGTCGCCGAGGTCGAGCTCGACGCCCTCTGCCGCATGGCCGCCGCGCGCGGGATCCCGATCGTTTTCGATCAGGGAACGGGGATCCTCGAGGAGAGCGCGGCGACGCGGGGCGAGCCGGCGATTCGCGCCGCGATCGAGGCCGGAGCCGCGCTCGTCTGCGCGAGCGGCGACAAGCTCCTCGGAGGGCCGCAGGCCGGGATCCTGTGCGGAGGCGCCGACGCGATCGCAAGCATCAAGCGGAACCCGCTCCTGCGCGCCCTCCGGGTCGACAAGATGACGCTGGCGGCGCTCGAGGCGACGCTCCGGCTGTGGCTCTCGGAGCCGGGCCGGATTCCGGCGCGAGCGATGGTGGAAGCCGAGCCGGGGACCTTGAAGCGCCGTGCCGAGGCGCTCCTCGCAATGCTCGGACGACACGCGCGTGGGCAGTGCCGGGTGGCGCCGCACGCCGGGCGGGCGGGCGGCGGCACGCTGCCGGAGGTCGAGCTGCCTGGCTGGGCGCTCCGCATCGCGCCCTTGGAGGGCTCGGCGAGCGAGCTCGAGGCCGCGCTACGCGCCGGCGAGCCGCCGATCATCGCTCGGGTCGCGGACGACGCGGTCTGGATCGACCCGCGCGCGTTCCTGACCGGCGACGACGAGATCGTCGCCCGCCGACTCGACCTGCTCCTCGCGAGCGGGATCTTGCCGTTATGACATGCGGGCGCTGGCGGCCCGCTTTCTCGATCGCATTGTCCTCGACCTTCCTCGCCTGCGCCTCCGGCGCGGCGCAGCGCCCCGACCTCGTTTCGCTCCGGGTTCCGCCGGGGTTCGCCGTAACCACGTACGCCGATGACGTGCCCGGCGCCCGCTCGCTGGCGCTGTCGCCATCCGGCATCGTGTACGTCGGGACGCGGGATCGCGGCGACGGCAGCGTGTACGCGATCGTAAACGAGGATGGCGACGGCGCGGCCGACCGGGTCGTGACGATCGCGCGCGGGCTGAACCAGCCGAACGGCGTGGCGTGGCGGGACGGATCCCTCTACGTCGCGGAGTTCAACCGCGTCATCCGCTATTCCGCGATCGACGACTTCGTCTCTTCCGGCCGAGGGTTCGACGACGTGCCGCTCGCGACCGTAATTCGCGAGCTACCCGAGACCGATCAGCACGAGTGGCGCTACATCGGCTTCGGGCCGGATGGCAAGCTCTACGTCGGCCTCGGGGCCCCCTGCAACATCTGCGACCCGGACGCGCCGCTGGCCTCGATCGCTCGCATGAACCCGGACGGGTCGGGCTTCGAGGCTTTCGCTTCCGGTGTCCGTAACACGGTCGGTTTCGACTGGCACCCCGAAACCGGCGAGCTCTGGTTCACCGACAACGGGCGCGACGAGCTGGGGGACGACGTTCCCGCCGACGAGCTGAACGTCGCGCCGCGCCCGGAACTTCACTTCGGCTATCCCTATTGCCATGCGGGCGACGTGTCCGACCCCGAGTTCGGCGATCGGCGGACCTGCGAGGAGTTCGACCCTCCCACCTGGAAGCTCGGCGCGCACGTCGCCGCGCTCGGCATGCGGTTCTACGACGGCGCGATGTTCCCACCCGAGTACCGCGGCCGGATCTTCATCGCCGAGCACGGATCGTGGAACCGGAGCTCGAAGGTAGGATACCGGGTGGTGACGGTGCGCCTGGAGGGCGGCCGCCCGGTGGAGGAGGAGACGTTCGCCGAGGGCTGGCTCCAGGGTGAGGAGGCGTGGGGGAGGCCGGTCGACGTCCTCGTCATGCCCGACGGCGCTCTCCTCGTCAGCGACGACCGCGCCGGCGCGATCTACCGCATCGCTTCCGAGTAACCGGGGCATCTCGGCGAGCAGCACGTCGTGGTGGGTGACGGACGGCTCCTTCCCGAGCGGTCGAGGAACGCGCGGCAGGCGTCCGCCTTCGGGGCCGGGACGCGGCCGTGCCGGGTCCGAGCGATCAGCCGCGTTCCTTCCGCAACCGGCTCTTGTGGTACCCGTAGGCGGCGTAGATCACGAGCCCCGCGGCGAGCCAGATCACGAAGCGCACCCAGGTAACGCCGGGGAGCTGGAGCATCAGGTAGAAGCACGACGCCACCGCCGCGGGCGCCACGAACCAGATGAAGGGCGTGCGGAACGGGCGATGCCGCTCCGGCTCCCGGAGGCGGAGCGCCATCACGCCGATCGCCACCAGGACGAAGGCGAACAGCGTGCCGATGTTGGTCAGCTCGATCACTTCGTTGATGTTCGCGAACGCCGCGAAGAAGGCGACGAATACGCCGGTAAGGATCGTCGTGATGTGGGGCGTCCTGAACTTCGGGTGGAGCTTCGCCGCCCATCCGGGGAGCAGCCCGTCCCGGGCCATCGAGAAGAAGATGCGGGGCTGACCCATCTGGAATACGAGCAGCACGGTCGCCATCGATATGACTGCGCCGATGGAGATGATCGCCGCCGCCCAGTCGTACCCCCGATCGACGAATGCGCTGGCCAGAGGGTCAGCAGTGCCGTGCTGGTCCCACGGGATGAGTCCCGTCATGACGAGCGTCACGATCACGTAGATCACTGACGTGACCACCAGCGAGGCGATCATCGCGCGCGGCATGTCGCGCTGTGGGTTCTCGGCCTCCTCGGCCGCTGTCGACACGGCGTCGAAGCCGATGTAGGCGAAGAAGATCAGCGCCGCCCCGGACGTGATGCCGGCCCACCCGTTCGGCGCGAACGGCGTCCAGTTCTCGGGCCGCACCCAGAATGCGCCGACCGCCACGAAGAAGAACAGGATCGCGAGCTTGATCACGACCATCACCGAGTTGGCCCGCGCACTCTCCCGGATTCCGATGACCAGCACCCAGGTGATGAGCGCGACGATGAGTACCGCCGGCAGATTGAAGATGACCGGCAGACCGAGGACCTCGGGGGCCGTCGTCCAGGCCCGGGCGGCCTCGAGGATGGAGTCGGCGGTGATGGAGGGGTCCGCCTGAAGCTGGTCGTACGCCTGGAGAGCGGTCCGGGGATCGGTCGCGAGCCATTCCGGGAAGCCGAGGCCGAAACCCCGCAAGAGCGTCTGGAAGTATGCCGACCAGGAGACCGCCACGGCGATGTTCCCGACCGCGTACTCGATGATGAGATCCCAGCCGATGATCCAGGCGACCAGCTCGCCGAGGGTCGCGTAGGCGTACGTGTACGCGCTCCCGGACTGGGGGATCAGCGAAGCGAACTCGGCGTAGCAGAGCGCCGCGAAGCCGCACGCCAGCGCTACCAGGATGTAGGAGATGACGAGGGCCGGTCCCGCGCCCAGGTGGTTGGGGCCGCCCGAGACGGCTGTCCCCGCGCCCGAGAAGATCCCGGCGCCGATGATCGCTCCGATGCCGAGTGCGGTCAGCTGCCAGGCGGTCAGCGACCGGCGCAGCCCGGGTTCGACCACGGCCTGCGGGTCGAGGCCGACCTCCGCTCGCGCCTCGCCGATCGGCTTGCGTCGAAAGAGCTGGGCCATCAGCTACCCGCCAGCACGTCGATGAACCTCCATGTCGGGGCACGGACCAGGAATCGCACCAACCTAACGAGCGCCATTTCTCCCCGAAAGTGCCGGCCTAGCATCGCCCCGGCGCGGCCGGATACATTGCGGCCCCATGCGTTGGACCCACGCCTTCATCCCCACGCTCAAGGAAGACCCCGCCGACGCCGAGGTGGTCAGCCACCGCCTCATGGTGCGGGCCGGCATGCTGCGGCAGGTCGCGCGGGGGATCTACTCCTACCTGCCGCTCTGTCAGCGCGTGATCCTGAAGGTCGACGCGATCGTGCGCGAAGAGCTCGACCGGATCGGAGCGATCGAGCTCATGCTGCCGATTTTGCACCCGGCCGAGCTCTGGCAGGAGACCGGCCGCTGGGATCTGTACGGCCCGCTCATGATGCGGCTCGCCGACCGGCACGAGCGCCCGTACGCGCTGGGGCCGACCCACGAGGAGGTCGTCACCGACCTCGTCCGCAGCGAGGTGCGCTCGTACCGCCAGCTGCCGCTGTCCCTGTACCAGATCCAGACCAAGTTCCGGGACGAGATCCGGCCCCGTTTCGGCGTCATGCGCGGCCGCGAGTTCACCATGAAGGACGCCTACTCGTTTCACGCCGACGAGGCGTCGCTGGACGCGACCTATGGCGATTTCCGCGAGGCGTATGCCCGGATCTTCACCCGCTGCGGCCTGGCCTTCCGCGACGTCGAGGCCTCGGCGGGCGAGATCGGCGGGGACGTGAACCACGAGTTCATGGTGCTGGCCGACACGGGCGAGAGTCTCGTGTTCAGCTGTCCGAGCTGCGGATACGCGGCGTCGTCGGGGCGGGCCGAAGCGGCGCGAGCTCTCCACGAATCGGCCGCGGGACACACCGCGGGGCCGCTCGAGGAGGTCGCCACGCCCGGGAAGACGACGGTGGAGGAGGTCTCGGCGCTCCTCGACCGCGATCCCTCGGAGTTCGTCAAGACGCTTCTCTTCCAGATGGACGGCCGTACCGTAGCCGTGCTGGTCCGCGGCGACCGCGAGATCGACGAGGAGAAGCTCGGCCGGGCGCTGGCCGTCGACCGGGTCGAGATGGCCGGGCCGGCGCGGGTCCGGGAGGTGACGGGAGCCGACGTCGGGTTCGCGGGCCCGCACGGGCTGCCGGAGGAGGTGCGCGTGGTGGCCGACTATTCGCTCGCCGGCCGCGGGAACCTCGTGGCGGGCGCGAACCGGACCGGGTTCCACGTCACGGGCCTCGAGATCGGGCGCGACGTGGAGCCGGAGGCGTGGATCGATGCAGTGCGCCTCGTGGGCGGGGATCCCTGCCCGCGCTGCGGGACGGCGCTCGACGAGACGCGCGGGATCGAGGTCGGCCACATCTTCAAGCTCGGTACGAAGTACAGCGAGCCGATGGAAGCCACCTTCCTGGACGAGGACGGGACCCAGAAGCCGTTCCTGATGGGTTGCTACGGGCTGGGGATCACGCGCGTGGTGGCGGCCGCGATCGAGCAGAATCACGACGAGAACGGGATCGTGTGGCCGACGGCGATCGCCCCGTACGAGGTCGAGGTCGTCCCGCTGAACATGGACTCCGCGCGGGTCGTGGAGGCGGCGGAGCGGATCTACGAGGAGTGCCGCGCCGAAGGCCTCGAAACGCTGCTGGACGATCGCCCCGACCGAGCGGGGTCGAAGTTCGCCGACGCCGATCTGATCGGGATCCCGTGGCGGATCGTGGTCGGCGACCGCGGGTTGGAGGGCGGCATGGTCGAGGTCGCCCGGCGGAGCGCGCGGAAAGACATGGCGCGCTTCTCGCCGGAGGAGGCCGTCCACCATGTGCGCGCCAACGTGCTTCGCGAGCGCGGCGGCGGAACGAAGGGAACCGGTGCCTGACGCCGTCGAGCTCGCCGAAGCGGTGTCGGTCGCGCGCGAGGCGGCGCAGCAGGCGGCATCGGTGCTCCTCGCGGCCTGGCCCGGCACCGGCCGCGCGGAGGCGCTACGCAAGCATCCCCGGGATCTCGTGACCGACGCGGACCGCGAATCCGAGCGCCGGATCCTGGAGGTGCTGGCCCGCGCGTTTCCCGATCACGCGGTGGTGGCCGAGGAGTCGGGCGACCGGCCCAGCGGCGGCAGTCTGCGCTGGATCGTCGACCCGCTCGACGGCACCGCCAACTACGTGCACGGCTTTCCGATGTTCGCGGTCTCGATCGCGCTCTACGACGGCGGGATCCCGCTGGCCGGGGTCGTGCTGGATCCCGTGCGCTCGGAGTGGTTCACCGCCCGCGCGGGCGAAGGCGCGTGGCTCGATCGCGGCGACCCCGGCACGGCGGCGCGCCTGAGGGTGACCGACGGCGGCGACCCTGAAGAGGGACCGCTCCTCGCCACCGGCTTTCCATTCAAGCACCGGGCGCAGATCGAGCGCTACGTGGCCGCGTTCGGCCAGCTGTTTCCGCGTTCCTCGGACATGCGGCGCGCCGGATCGGCGGCGCTCGACCTGGCGTACGTGGCGGCTGGGAGGGTGGACGGCTTCTGGGAGATGGCCCTCAACCCGTGGGACATCGCAGCTGGAGAGATCCTCGTCCTCGAGGCCGGCGGCCTCGTCTCCGACTGGCGCGGCGGGGAAGGGCATCGCGAGACGGGATGGATCGTGGCCGGGGGCCCCGCGACGCACGAGCTGCTGACCTCGGTCCTCGCGAAGCATGCCGCGTGAGCCGCTCTCCGGCAGACAGCCCCAGGTCATCGTGAGCGGCGGGCGCAAGCTGCGCGTAGGAGTGCTCTTCGGAGGCAGCTCCAGCGAACACGAGGTCAGCCTCATGTCCGCGCGTTCGGTTCTCGGCGCCCTGGACCCCGCGAAATACGAGATCGTCCAGATCGGGATCACCAAGGAGGGACGCTGGCTGATCGCCTCCGACGCCGTCGATCGTCTGATCGAGCGGGCTGAGTCGGCGGGCGCACTGGAAGGGCAAGTGGAGCGGACGGAGGCCGTGGCGCTGCTCGCCGACCCCGCGCTGGAGGGCCGGCTCCAGCGGACGGAAGTGAGCTCCAGTAGAGACGTTGCCCCACTTGACGTCCTGTTTCCCTTGATCCACGGCCGCACGGGTGAGGACGGCGCGCTGCAGGGGCTCTTCGAGCTGTCGGAGGTGGCCTACGTCGGGGCCGGGATCACGGGCAGCGCCGTCGGCATGGACAAGGAGATCGCCAAGGCGGTCTGGACGGCCGCGGGCCTCCCGGTGGGTCCCTACCGTGTCGTGCGCTGGACGGACTGGCGGCGCGATCCGACGAGCGTACGGTGCGCGGTCGCGGCCGGCGTGGGCTTCCCGTGCTTCGTCAAGCCAGCGTCGAGCGGGTCGTCGATCGGAGTCCACAAGGTGCACTCGGTCGAGGAGCTGGAGGCGGCCATCGAGGACGCCGCGCGCTACGATTCGAAGATCCTGGCGGAAGAGGCGATCGAGGGCCGCGAGCTGGAATGCGGCGTGCTGGGGAACGAGGACCCCGAGGCCTCGGTGGTGGGGGAGATCGTTCCCGGTCACGAGTTCTACGACTACGAGGACAAATACCTGGACGACGCGGTCGATCTCGTGATCCCCGCCGACGTTCCGGACGAGACGTCCGATCGGGTGCGCGAGCTGGCGCTGGCGGCCTTCCGCGCGATCGACGCGCGCGGGATGTCCCGGGTCGACTTCTTCCTCGAAGCCGGGACGGGGCGGATCTACCTCAACGAGATCAACACGATCCCCGGTTTCACCCGCGTCAGCATGTATCCGATGCTGTGGGAGGCCAGCGGCGTGTCGTTCCCCGAGCTGTGCGATCGGCTGATCGCGCTCGCGCTCGAGGACCGGAAGCGGCGCGCCGCGCTGAAGCGGACGCGCTGAGCCCTAC
>DATFFS010000104.1:0-1011 GCA_035249945.1 Gemmatimonadota bacterium | reverse complement strand
GGCCCGCAGCCATTCGCCGATCCACGCGATCCCGCGGGCGGCGGCGGTCACCACGTCGCCCAGGCTCGGGATCGTGATCGGAGCCAGGCGAAGGAGCGGCAGAAGCCCGACGGCGATGCCGGCCAACCCGACGGCGGCGGCTAGCGCCACCTTCCAGAGCAGGTAGCCGTGACCGGTCTCGGGCTCGCGGAGAGACTCGCGGTGGGCCATGACCACCCGCTCGGAGAAACCTGCGCGCGGAGCCAGACGCGGGAGCGCTTCGAACAGCGCACCGAACGCCTCCTCGGCGGCGAGGTCATCGCCGGCGGCCTCCGCGGCCAGCCAGCGCTCGAGTTCCGTATGCGGGTTGCGGTTCATGGTCTCCTCCTGGGCCGTCCTACGAGAGCGGCCGCGCACGGGTTTCGCCCGCCGCGGCGCCCGCCGGACCCCAGCCGGCGTGCGCCAGCAGCACCGCGAGGTCCTTGCGCGCGCGATGGATGTACGTCTTCACCGTTCCGAGCGGAAGCCCGGCGATCTCCGCGATCTCCTCGTACGCGAGCCCTTCCTGGTGGCGCAGGACGATCACCTCCCGGTACTCGGGCCGGAGTCGCTCCACGGCCTCGGCCAGCGCCTCGGCGAGGTTCCCGCGCTCCGCGTGATCGAGTGGCGAGGAAGCATCGGGATCGGACAGGATCGCGTGGAGATCGGCGGTCTGTGGCTCGCTGGAATCGAGCGGCACGACGTCGAGCGCGGAGCGTCGCAAGTGGTCGATCGCGGTGTTGTGGGCGATCTTGAAGAGCCAGTTCGAGAACTTGCCTTGCGCGGCCTGGTAGCTGTCGAGACGGCCGAAGGCCTTCACGAAGGCGTCCTGGGTCAGGTCCTCGGCCAGCATCCGGTCGCGCACCATGCGGGCGACGAGGTTGAACACCGGACGCTCGAAGCGGTGGACCAGCTCCCGGTAGGCGCGCTGGGAACCGCCCAGCGCCTCCTGGACGAGCTGTTCGTCGGCCGCCTTCACTGGTCCTCCCAACG
>DATFFS010000103.1:0-2143 GCA_035249945.1 Gemmatimonadota bacterium | reverse complement strand
TCCGCAACCTCTCGATCCTCGCGGCGGCGGTCGTCGGCGGTGCGCTCTGGACCGTGCTCGGATCGGTCCGCGATGTCGGTGCTGCCGTGGCGAGCCATCTGGTGTGGACGAGCCTCATGCTCCTGTGGCCGCCGCGGGCGGCGCGTGGCAAGGTGCCCTCATGAGCTTCCTGTCCACGGCGGTGCAGAACGTCTTGGAGCAGGGCTCGTTCTGCGCCGTGGCGACGACGGGGCCGACCGCTCCCCACTGCACGCCGCTCGTGTTCGCCTACTCGGGCGGCCGTCTCTGGTTCACGACCTCACGGCGATCGGTGAAGACCCGTGCGTGGAAGGCCGACCCCTCTGCGGCCGGGCTCGTCCGCCACGGAGACTTGGCGGTGGCGTTCACCGGCACGGCGAAGCTCTACGACGCGCTCGACCGGAACACGTGGGGCGATGCCGTGGCCGGTGCCACGTCGATCGCTCGAGCGACGGCCGCGTTCAGCCGGAAGAACGCGCGCTTCTTCGCGGGCTACGCGATCGACGCCAAGCAGGTCCCGTTCGCCTGGGCACCGCCGGGTCGGGTCTTCGTCGGTATCGAGCTCGCACGAACGGCACTGGTCGACGCCGACGGGGTGCAGGAGGGGAAGAGCCGCTGGGCGGGGGCGTCGACGTCCCACGGCACCTTCCGCAGGTCCGCCAAGGGCGACGATCCGCTCGACGTGTTGCCTCGCGAGGTACGACAGCTCCTCGGTGCGGACGGGGAAGGGGCCCTGACCTTGACCGGAGACCGCGGCCCCGTCGTGGTCCCGGCGCGATGGCGGGCCGACGAGCACGCGCTCTACGCCGCGCTCCCGGCCGAGACCCTCGCGCTCGCGGTCGCGGGCCCCGACGCGCCTGCGGCGCTCACGGCGGACGAGGCGTCCTCGTGGCGCGCCCGGGACATGGTGGGCGCGATGCTGCAGGGCACGGCGTCGATCTACCTCCTCGATGAGCTCGGGAGCGGGGCCAAGACCGCCCGTGAGCTCGCGACGGAGATCGATCCCGACGCCGGCGCCCTGGTGCGGCTGGCGCCGACGCGCGCGGTGTGGTGGCGCGGCTGGTCGAGCGGCAGCGCCGACGTCGCATGAGCACCGCGGAGTTCTCGGTCGAGATCGAGGCGTCGCCCGAGCGCGTCTGGGAGGTCGTGAGCGATCCCGCCAACATCCCGCACTGGGAGCGGCACGTGGTGAGCGTGAAGGTTCCCGACGAAGGCCTCGAAGAGGATTCGACCTACTCGGTGGTGATGGCCTTCATGGGGGTGCGCGTGAGGGTCCGCGGCGAGATCCTGCGCTGGGAGCCCCCTTCCCACGCCACCGTCCGACTGCGGGGTCCCCTCGATGCGACGATCGAGACCTCGATCGCCAGGCTGCCGCGCGAGCGGAGCCTCCTCCGCCACGAGGTCACCTACCGGTTCCGGGGACCCCTCGGAAGGCTCGTGGCCGCGGGCCTGAACGCGGTCGGCGGGGCGCAGCTGGGGATCAAGCACGGGACGCTCGGTCAGAAGCGGCAGATCGAAGGCCGCTAGCCCTTCGAAGGTGTCCGGTCCCTCTTGGCTCGTCTGCGGGTCCACGCGGATCCCCACCCGAGGACGAAGCCGAGCACGGCCGCGATGCCGATCGCCAAGGCGATCGCCACGTCCCAATCCCAGAAGAGGAAGTCGATGTTCGCAGCGTCGAGGTTCTGGAGGAAGAAGATCAGCAGGAGGACCCCGGCGGCGATGAGCGCGGTCGCCTTGCCCCCCAAGCCCTCACGGCGGTACTCGAAGGAGGGCTTCCCCTCCGGGATGGCATCGTTCCGATCCTCCGGCTCGCGTCGCACGGGTTTCTGCCCTCCCAAGGTCGTTCGAGTCGTCGACGAGCCGATTGTCGCATGATGGGCGGCCGATGAAGACCGGACGGATCGCGTGGGCGGCGCTGCTCGCCGCGGGAGGAGCGCTGATCGGGCATGCCGCCCTCCGCACCGATGACGGGCGGGAGTTCGACGAGACGCTGTTCGCGGCTGCGAACGCGGAGCACGGCGAGCGCGCCGACCGATTCTTCGGAGGGGTCACGGAGCTGGGATCGCTGTACGCGGCCGCCGCGGCGGCCGGCGCGCTCGCGCTCGCCGGCCGCCGCCGCGAGGGT
>DATFFS010000102.1:0-3109 GCA_035249945.1 Gemmatimonadota bacterium | reverse complement strand
GGAGCCAGATTGGCTCTTCACGATCCAGCCCGGGCGGAGAAACGCGGCGAGGACACGGCGTGCTTTGAAAGAATGCCAGCGCTCACGCGCCCTGGCCGTCCTCTTTGCGTTCGACCACGAGGGTTGCTTCCCGTCCCAAGTAATGCCGGTGCGCGGGTTCCGGGCCGCCGGTAGCTTTACAGGCTCATGACAGGTCACGAGATCCGCCGCCGGTTCCTAGACTACTTCGTCTCGCGCGCGCACGAGCGCGTGGCCTCGTCCCCGCTCGTCCCCCAGGACGATCCCACGCTCCTATTCGTGAACGCGGGGATGGTCCAGTTCAAGGACGTGTTCACCGGCGCGCGCCGGGTGCCGTACGAGCGGGCGGTCACGGCCCAGAAGTGCCTGCGGGTCTCGGGCAAGCACAACGACTTCGAAAACGTCGGCCACACGCCCCGGCACCACACGTTCTTCGAGATGCTGGGGAACTTCTCGTTCGGGGACTACTTCAAGCGGGACGCGATCGCGTTCGCGTGGGAGTTCCTGACCGTGGAGCTGGCGCTTCCCGCCGACCGGCTGTGGGCCACCGTCCACCGGGACGACGACGAGGCGGCCGCGCTCTGGCCCGAGGTGACGCCCATTCCGGCCGCGCGTGTCCTGCGGCTCGGCGACGAGAGCAACTTCTGGGCGATGGGGGAGACCGGGCCCTGCGGCCCGTGCTCGGAGATCTTCTGGGATTTCGGTCCCGCGCACGGGGAGGGGACGCCGGCCGACAACGAGGAGCGCTTCCTCGAGATCTGGAACCTCGTGTTCATGCAATTCGACCGCTCGGAGGATGGAACGCTGACGCCGCTGCCCAAGCCTTCCGTCGACACGGGCATGGGACTCGAGCGGATCGCGGCGGTCGTCCAGGGCGTCTACTCGAATTACGATAGTGACCTCTTCACTCCGATTCTCCACGCGATCGCGGCCCGGATCGGGCGCGCGTACGAGGCCGAGGGCGAGACCGGCGTGTCGTTCCGCGTAGTCGCCGACCACGTCCGGGCAGCTACGTTTTTGATCGCCGACGGCGTCTATCCCTCGAACGAGGGCCGGGGCTACGTGCTGCGGCGGATCATCCGCCGGGCGGTGAGGCATTACTGGCTGCTGGACGTCTCCGAGCCCGTCCTCTGTGACATCGCGCCGGTCGTCATATCGGGAATGGGTTCGGCATATCCCGAGCTCCTCGACCACCAGTCGAGCATCGTGTCGATCCTCCGCGCCGAAGAGGAGCGATTCCTCCTGACGATCGATCGCGGGTTGGGGATACTTGATGAGGAGCTTTCGAAGCTCTCGACTGGGGAGTCCGTGCCCGGCGAGGTTGTTTTCCGTCTCTTCGATACCTATGGCGTTCCGTCGGATCTCACCGGGCTGATCGCCCGCGAGCGCGGACACGGCATCGACGACGCGGGCTACGCGGCGGCAATGGAGCGCCAGCGCGAGCAGTCGCGCGCGGGGAGCCAGTTCGTAACGCCGGGAAGCGCCGAGATCACAGTCACAGGACATCCGCCAGAAGTTTTGATCGGCCGGCCATCCGAATTTGTTGGTTATGAAAGCCTGGATGTGAAGACCGCAATCGAGGCCGTTGAGGTGACTGATGGCCGCATGTGGCTTGTATTGAAGGAAAACCCTTTCTACGCCACGGGTGGGGGTCAGGTCGCCGACACTGGCACGATCCAAGGGAATGGATTCACCCTGCGCGTCCTCGACGTGCGGCGCGACGGTACCGCATTCGTTCCGGTCGCCGAACTGGTCGAGGGGGATTCCTCCAAGGTGGTCGAGGGTGCGGCCGTCCTAGCGACGGTCGACGCCGAGCGCCGCGCGGACGTCGAGCGCCATCATACGGTGACCCACGTTCTGCATGCGATCCTGCGCGAACGGATCGGCGATCACGTCCGTCAGGCGGGATCGCTGGTCGCGCCCGAGCGGATGCGGTTCGACTTCTCGAGCCCGACGCCGCTCAGTGCAGCCGAGATACAGGCGATCGAGGACGAGGCCAACCGCTGGGTGCTAGCCGACCTGCCGGTGACCAAGGAGGTCGTGCCGATCGCGGAGGCGCGCGCCCGCGGCGCGATGGCTCTATTCGGCGAGAAGTACGGTGACACCGTACGCGTCGTCACGATCGGGGACGGCGCCTCCGTGGAGCTCTGTGGCGGTTGTCACGTGAGCAGGACGGGCGAGATCGGTGCGGTGCGGATCGTGTCGGAGTCCAGCGCCGCGGCCGGGGTCCGGCGGATCGAGGTCGTGACCGGGATGCGCGCGATCGAAGAGATCAGGCGCCGCGAGGCGCTCCTCTCCGAAGCCGCGGCGAAGCTACGCGTCTCTCCCGACGAGCTCCCGGCTCGAATCGAGCGCCTGATCGAAGAGAGGCGTGAGGCCGAACGGAACCTCGAGGCGGCACGGAAGCAGGCGCGCGCGGTGGGCGGCGACACCGGCGAGCGCACGACCACGGTCGACGGCTTCCAGGTGCTGACGCTGCGCGCGCATCCCGTCTCGATGGACGACCTGCGGGCGATCGGCGACGCGGTGCGGAATCGTCTCGCGTCGGGGGTCGGGGTGATCGGCGCCGAGATGGAGGGGAAGGCGCACATCCTCACGGTCGTGACCGACGACCTGATCCAGGCCGGCCGGCTCGACGCGCCGCGCGTGGTGCGCGAGCTCGCATCCTTCATCGGTGGCGGAGGGGGCGGCAAGAAGCACATGGCGCAGGCGGGGGGCAAGGACGTGGAGCGGATCGACGAGGCGCTCGAGCGCGCGCCGGAGATCGTCGGCGGGCTGGTGGGCGGTTGACGTCCGCGAGGAGCGCCGCGCCGCCGGCCGCCGTCGACACCTTCGCGGAGGCGCTCGCGAGCTGGTTGTCGGCGTTCACCATGCCGCAGGAGCTCTCCGCCGAGATGGCCTCCGCCTGCTCGGCGGGCGCCCCGTGGGCGGCCGCGCTGGCGGGCACGTCGGTCAAGCGCGCCGGGTGGCCGGAGAGGGAGGCGCTCGCCTGGGGCATCGCGATCGGCGCACTGGCGGGCGCGCTGGAGGCGGCGCGCCGGAGCGTCGAGGCGAGCGACGAACCCGAGGGGGGTGCCGCCGAGAGCGGTGG
>DATFFS010000101.1:0-1443 GCA_035249945.1 Gemmatimonadota bacterium | reverse complement strand
CTGGCGTACCGCTCGATCGTGTACGCCGCCAGGAGCCCGATCACGTAGGCGGAGCCGAGCGAGATCCAGCCGCCGATCGCGCGCTCGAGCGTCAGGTCGCCGGCCAGGGCCAGACTGACGGGCCAGGCGGCGAAGAAGGCCGCCGAGAGCTGGAGGAGCGCCGGGAAGGCGAGCCGGAGCAGCGTATCGGCGCCGAGCACGACCAGCACCAGACCGACCCAGCGCAGCTCCACCCAGGGCCCGCCGATGGCGATCAGCGCGCACATCCCGATGCCGCCGATGAGGGCCGCCGCCCACAGCAGCCACGCGCGGACGCGAGGCCACCAGGGCGCGAAGGTGAGCCCGAGGGTGACGAGGAATACGGACGCGACACCGGCCCTAACCGGCCACGCCCTGAGGGCGAGCTCGGGATCGGCCCAGCGATCGACGAAGATGAATGCGACGAAGAGCGCGCTCCCGACCAGGAGCGTCACCCGGACCTGGCGCGTGGCGGAGGTGCGGTACTGCTCGCGGAAGCGCGCCTCGAGCCCGGCGTCGTCGAAGCGCAGCGTCAGGGGATGGATGCGGACCGCCGTAGGCATCGGCGGAATGTGACCCCGGGCGAAGATCACGCCAGCGTTCAACGCGCCGCCACGGAGAAGGGCGGGGCCGGCCAAACGCCAGATGCCCCGCCCTTCGGTCAGCGGTTCCCTATCGCGTGGGGCTCAGCCTCCCGTGCCCTCCAGGCATTCGTAGGCGATGGTGCCGGAGACGCTGCCGGCGAAGCCGTCGGTGCCCATGTACTGGACCTGCGCCGTTTGCGATCCGAACGGGACGCGGTTGGATCCGCAGACGAACTCCGTGGTCGCGATCCCACCCACCACTTGCTTGCTCGGGGCGCCGATGTGCACCGGATTCGTCGCGTAGAACAGCATGGTGCCGCCCGTGGGCTCGGGGTACACCTCACCCCGCAGCGTGATCGTCTCACCCGCGAAGAACGTCGTCTTGTTCTCGACGAACGTGAGCGTCGTCGTCGTCGGAAGCGTTCCCGCCACTTCGGTGGCATAGTCGCTGAACGACGTGATCGCGCCGCCGCTGCGAGTACCGGCGGCCACCGCCCGACCCGGACTCAGGAAGTCCAGGACCGGCTCGAGGATGGGATTCGTCCACAGGCTCGTGGTCTCGGTCTCGCTGCTGGCGGTCGAGCAGTCGAGGAACGTGATGTCGACCTGTGGGAGCCGCTCCCAGACCCCGTTCTCGAAATGGACGACGTAGAGGCTGTCCGGATGGACGCCTGCGGGGACGCCCTTGGGATCGCTCGAATCCAGCGTGCAGATGCCCGCCACCGGCTGATCGTCTTCCGCCGACAGGGTCAGGCTTCCGCCCGGCGAGGAGTTCGAGAATACGACGCCTTCCGGATAGGTCGAGATGTCGTAGACCAGGCCGAAGATCGGCGGCTTTATG
>DATFFS010000100.1:0-4752 GCA_035249945.1 Gemmatimonadota bacterium | reverse complement strand
CTCCTCGGGGATCTCGAGCCCTTCATGGGCGACCTTCATGAAGTCGGTCCACACCGGAGCCGCGAGCACGCCCCCGGTGCCGTTGTAGCGGATCCGCTGCTTGCGGTCGAATCCTACCCACGTGAGCGTGATGTACTCCGGCGTGAAGCCCACGAACCAGGCGTCGGTCGACTCGTTCGTCGTCCCGGTCTTGCCGGCCGCCGGCCACTCGAAGCCCTGCCCCCGGACGCCGTAGCGCGCCGTTCCCTTTTCGACGACGTCCTCCAGGATCGTCGTCACGATGTACGCCTCCTGCTCGGTCAGGATGCGCGTCCGGGCGGGGGAGTAGGTGCGGATCACGTTGCCGTTCCGGTCCTCGATCCTGGTAACCGCGATCGGAGTGACGCGTGTGCCGTACGTGGGGTAGACCGTGTACGCCCGGAGCACCTCCATGGGATTGAGATCGGCGGCGCCCAGCGCGAGGGAGCCGTACGGTGGCAGCTCCGACGTGATCCCCGCGTCCCGAGCGTAGTCGATCACGGCCTGGATCCCGACGTCGAACATCAGGCGCACGGTCGGAACGTTGATCGAGTTGGTAAGCGCGTGCCGCAGCGTCACCGGCCCGCGGAACCGGCGGTCGAAGTTCTCCGGCGTCCATATCTCTCCGTTGCCCATGGGCATGGAGAGCGGCTGGTCGTCGACCACATAGGACACGGGGAATCCGTTCCGGACCGCGGCCGTATAGACGAAGGGCTTGAAGACGGAGCCGGGCTGGCGCAACGACTGCGTGGCGCGATTGAACTTCGATTCTTCGAACGACCGCCCGCCGACCATCGCCACGATCCCGCCGGTCTCGAGATCGACCGATACGAGAATGCCCTGCAGGTACGGGGTCACCGGCCCGTCGTCGGGCTCGAGGAACGCGGTGCTGTCCCCGGCCGCGAACGCGGCCTCGCGGGCGGCCAGCCAGTCCGCGCGCCGGGTCTTGTCCGCCGCCAGCGTCTTCTCGATCGCCTCCACGTGGCTGGCCACGGCTTCCTCGGCCGTCCGCTGGAGCTTGGGGTCGAGTGTGGTGAAGACGCGATAGCCGCCCTGCCACACCGCGTCCGTGCCCAGCTGCTGCTCGAGCTGCCGCCGCACGTACTCCGTGAAATAGCTGTCCGCGCCCTCCACTCTCCGCTGGGGGGCGAGATCGATCCCGGTGGCTGCCGCCTGCCGCGCGGCGTCCTCCTCGATGGCGTTCACCTCGACCAGGTTCTGCAGCACGGTCGACCGGCGGTCGAGAGCGTCCTCCATGCTCACGCGCGGGCTCTGCCGGGATGGCGCCTGCACGATGCCCGCCAGCAGCGCCGCCTCGGGCAGGGTCAGGTCGGTGGCGGGCTTGCCGAAATACATCTGCGCGGCGGACTCGATGCCATACGCGCCGCTGCCGAAGTACACCTGGTTCACGTACATCTCGAGGATCTTGTCCTTGGGGTACATCTCCTCGATCTCGTGGGCCAGGATCATCTCCTTGAACTTCCGCACGAACCGCTTCTCGGGTGTCAGGAACAGATTCCGCGAGAGCTGCATCGTGATGGTCGAGCCCCCCTGCCCACGGCTTCCGGTCACGAGATTGTGCCAGGCGGCGCTCAAGAGCCGGCGCAGGTTGATCCCGTCGTGCTTGAAGAAGGCGCGGTCCTCGGTGGCCAGGATGGCGCGGATGAACTGCGGGGGAACTCGCTCCAGCGGGATGATCTCACGGCGTTCGCTGGCGAACTCGGCGATCAGCGATCCGTCCGCGGCGAACACCTTGGTCACGAGGCTCGGCTGCCACTCCTCCAGGCGCGCGATCGAGGGCAGATCCGCACGGTACTTCTCGTAGATGCCGAGGAATGCCCCGACCCCCATGCAGACGATGAAGATGCCGATCAGCGCCAGGATGTTGGAGCCGCGCCAGAAGCGCTGATGATTCGGAGGGCTTCCCATAGGGCCCAATATACCCGCTCGGCAGGGAGGGTGGCGATTCGCAATGCGGCCTCGTGGAGATGCAGCCGTGAGTGGTAGCGGATTTCCCTCAGGATGGAAGCGCGGTTCCGAATTTCCCTGTTTTTTCCGCCAGCGGCTCCGTTTTCGAGGACGGCATGTTCATTGCGGCCCCGATGCGCAAGATCGACGAGCGGCGGCATTTTTCCCGCTGCTCCACCCCGAAAACGCATCCCCCCTGGAGAATCTGCCGTGCAATCGATCTCGTTGCGGGTCCGACTCGCTGTGCTGTCCGTTGCGTGCGCGGCCGTCGCGTACGCATGCACGTCTTCCACTCCCACCGAAGTCGATTCGGAGGCCGGGAAGAGCTCCAAGCTCGATGTCTCCCCGATCCGTATCGACTTCGGAAGCAGCGGCTCGACCGCCTCCTTCACGTTTACGAACACCACAGAACGAGCCGTGGAATGGAGCGCCAGCGAAAGCGCCAGCTGGCTCGCTCTCGATGCGACCTCGGGGACTCTCTTCGG
The DNA here is from genome assembly GCA_035249945.1 of Gemmatimonadota bacterium. GTDB lineage: Bacteria > Gemmatimonadota > Gemmatimonadetes > JACCXV01 > JAHWKZ01 > JAICNR01. The sequence continues at coordinate 2,281 of DATFFS010000100.1, read as the reverse complement.
GAATGCGTCGAGGACCGTCAGGGCATCCGTGCAGCGCGGGGATCTGGCCTCAGGTATCCACACGACGTCGATCGAGCTCGAGGGCTCGCGCGGAGCCGGATCCGCGACCGTCTCCGTATCGGTGACCGTGCCGAGCAGCGACACGAGCCCCGCCCGGCTCGAGGTCGCCCCGGTCCAGGTCGACTTCGGGTCGACCGCGACGAGCGCTTCGGTGACCCTGACCAACAGCGGCGACTCGGCGTTGACGTGGACAGCCAGCGAGAGCGCCGGCTGGCTCGCTCTGGGGGCCAGCTCCGGGTCTCTGGCCGCCAGGTCCAGCAGGACGCTGGCGCTGGCGGCCACTCGCGCGGACATGGCCCCCGGGGCGTACTCCACGGGAGTGACGTTCTCGGCCGGTGTGGCCGGCACGGTGACGGAAGCGGTGGCGATGACCGTCCCCGACGCACCCGAAGAGCCACAGGATCCCGAGGCGCCGCAGGATCCCCAGGCGCCGCAAGACCCCGAGGCGCCGCAGGATCCGCAGACGTCCGTGATGCTGTCCGGAACCGTCGTCGGCCAGTTCGACGGCCGGGCCCTCTCGGGGGTCAGCGTGCGGTACGCCGGGCTGACCGCGACCACGGATGCGTCCGGTTTCTTCTCGATCCCCGGAGAGCCCACCACCACGTGGGGCGAGCTGAGCCTGTCGGGATCGGGGATTCATCAGCGTCGGACGTATGCGAAGACCGGAGGCACCCGCTGGCAGGCCGTCCCGGGCAGCTTCGACATGAGCGCATTCACCGATGTTGCGCGAAGCGACTGGGCATCGCACACGATCCGCTGGGTCAACCGGCCGACCGTGTACGTGGACACCCGTCCGGAAGGATTCCAGGCCGGCGCCGATCTCGAGCAATGGATCTCGGAAGTTCGATCGCAGGCGGGCGCCTTCGTCTCCAGCTGGACCGGGGGCGCGATGGGCCCGGCCGACGTGATCGTGACGTCCAATCCGCCAAGCGACTTTACGCCCGGAACCATCGTCCTCCATTTCAGCGAGAGCTCGTCGGATTACGCCAACAGCTCGAGCTACATCGGCTACACCAGGGTTTCGTGGGGCAGGGAGGGTTCGATCTCCGCATCCGCCGTCTGGCTCCGGTATGTCCGCTATGCGGACAGGCCCGCCAAGCGGACGGGGATCCTGGGGCACGAGCTCGGCCACGCGATGGGTATGGGCCACATGGCCGGCACGACCGCGAGCTTCATGGCCCCCTCCATCGGCACGAACACCGACCTGAGCGCCTTCGACCGGCTGGCCGCGAACCTGCTCTATTCGCGCGCCCCCGGGAACTCGGCGCCCGACACCGACAGCTCGGATTCCGCGAGGGGCGCCCTGGTGCCCTCCCGAGCGGCAGAGGCCTCCGAATGGCTCTGCCGGGACGAGGAGGATCTGCCCTAGCGTACCGTTCCTCGTCCGGTGGGCATAGGTTCGCGGCCCATGGGCAATGGCGCTCCGCTTCGGCCGGACGAGGGGCCGCTCTACGACCGGCTGGCCGGCCTGGAGCTGGAGATAGATGGATACACGCTCGAGCGGCGCTCGCTGGCCGTCTCGAGCGGATTCACCCGCGTCACGACGACCGTGGCGCTCTCAGGTGCGGGGATGACCGGGCGCGGGGAAGACGTGGGCTACGAGGCCGCCGACCACGACGCCTATCCCCAGGACGTCGACATCGCCGGCGGCCGGACGCTGGACGACCTGTCCGCGCGCCTCGACGGCCTCGAGCTATTTCCCGCCGCGCCGCTGCGCCCGGCGGACCGCTACTATCGGCGCTGGGCGTTCGAGAGCGCGGCGCTCGATCTCGCCCTGCGCCAGGCCGGCCGGTCGCTGGGTGAATACCTGGGCCTCCTCTACCGAGCCGTGCGATTCGTGGTCTCCACCCGGCTCGAGATTGGGCCGTGGCTCGCGATCGACCCCGCGCTCGAGTTCAAGCTCGATCCGACCTCAGAATGGACCGGGGAGCGGATACGCACGGCCGCACGGACCGGCCGCGTCCGCGCCCTCGACTTCAAAGGGTATTACGAGGGGACCGTGGTGGACGCCCCACCCGACCCGGGGCTGTACCGCACGGTCGCGGAGGCCTTTCCCGACGCGATCCTCGAGGATCCCGCCTGGAACGACGCGACGGCCGCGGCCCTGGCCGGCCACGAGGGCCGGATCGCCTGGGACGCGCCGATCCACGGGGTCGACGATCTGGGCCGGATGCCCGTGGCGCCGCGCTGGCTGAACGTCAAGCCATCGCGCTTCGGAACC
>DATFFS010000099.1:0-13513 GCA_035249945.1 Gemmatimonadota bacterium | reverse complement strand
GCCCGACGCGCTGGCGTCGATCCTGCCCCCGTCGACCCCGGTGCCGACCCGGCGGTCGCCCGAGGAGGTGCCGGCGGAGCGGGCCGTGGCGCCGGTGCCGGGCGAGGTCAAGCTGACGATCGACGGCGTCGAGGTCAGCGTACCCAAGGGGGCGACGATCTTCCAGGCCGCCGAGCGGGCGGGCTACACGCCGCCCCATTTCTGCTTCCATCGCGATCTCTCGATCCCGGCCAACTGCCGGATGTGCCTCTGCGAGGTCAAGGACCAGGGCAAGCTCCAGACCTCGTGCTCGACGGCGGCCGCGGACGGGATGGTGGTCGCCTTCGACACCCCGCGGGTCAAGGAGGCCGTGGCGGGGGTGGTCGAGTTCGTGTTCAAGAACCACCCGCTCGACTGCCCCGTTTGCGACCAGGTGGGGGAGTGCTACCTCCAGAAATACTACATGGAGGTCGGCAACTACGATCCCCTGCCGATCGAAAAGGTGCACAAGGACAAGGTCAAGGATCTCGGCCCGATCACGCTCGATGCCGAGCGGTGCGTGCTCTGCAGCCGCTGCGTGCGCTTCGGCGAAGAGGTCGCGGGAACCGCCGACTTCATGATCGCCCACCGCTCCGACCACTCCGAGATCATGACCTTCGACGACCGCCCGATCGACTCGGCGTACGCGCTCAACTACACCGACATCTGCCCGGTGGGAGCGCTGACGTCGAACGACTTCCGGTTCCGCAAGCGCGTCTACTTCCTGCGCTCGGCCAAGTCGGTCTGCCCGGAGTGCTCGACGGGGTGCAACATCTATTCCGACGAGGCCGAAGACCGGGTCTACCGCTACCGGCCCCGCTACAACGACGCCGTCAACGACTCCTGGATGTGCGATCCCGGCCGGCTGTCGCACGCTCGCGTGGCGGACCTGAGCGACCGGCTGATCGAGCCCCTCGCGCGCGAAGGGGACCGGATGGCGCCCATCGGCTGGGAACAGGCGGTCACGGCCGCGGCGCTCGCGCTGAAGGACCTGGCGGGGAGCGTGGCCGCGATCGGGAGCCCGCGGATGTCGAACGAGGACCTGTGGGAGCTGTGGCGCCTCGTTCGGGCGGCCGGGGGATCGGCGGTCGATTTCCGGGCCGACGAGTCGTGGCGGGGAGTCGACGATCTGATCGACGGGATCCTGATCCGCCGCGATCCGAATCCCAATACCCGTGGCGCCCTCGCTATCCTCGGCCTGGAGGGCGATTCCGGCGTCGACCGTATCCTGGACGCCGTCGCGGCAGGCGAGACGCGGGGGCTGATCCTCTGCGACTGGGACATGGCGACCCTCGGAGAGCGCGGGGCGCGCGCGGTGGAGGCGGCCGACTGGGTCCTGTACCTGGGGCCGCGGTCGCCGGTGAGCCTCGAGCACGTCGACCTCCTGCTTCCTACCTGCGTGCACGTGGAGCGCGACGGCACGTTCACGAACTACGCGGGTCGCGTGCAGCGCTTCTGGCGCAACGTATCGGCCCACGAGGCCTCGCGTCCGGCATGGGAGGCGCTGGCGGCCGTGACGGAAGCGCTGGGTGGTGGCGAGGCGCCCGGCTCGGCGGCGGATTCGTTCGCCGCGCTGGCCCGGGAGGTGTCGGCGTTCTCCGGCCTGTCCTACGCGACGGTGGGCGACCTGGGAGCGTCGCTCGCCGGCTGGGAGAAGGACATGCCACCCGTGGGGTTCGATCCCAAGCCCGGGGTGCGGGCCCCGATCATCGTCTGATGAGGGAGAGCTAAGTGACGGACTGGACAGGAATTGGAATCTCTCTCATCAAGGCATTTCTCGTATTCGTCGGGGTCGTCAACGCGGTGCCGGTCCTGGTGTGGGCGGAGCGGCGCGGAAGCGCCTTCATCCAGCACCGGCTGGGGCCCAATCGCGTGAACATCGCGGGCATCACGCTGTTCGGCCTGGTCCAGCCACTCGCCGACGTCGTCAAGTTCATCTGGAAGGAAGACTACGTTCCGTCGCATGCCAACCGGGCGTTCTATACGCTGGCGCCCGTCATGCTCCTGATCCCCGCGGCGATGACGTTCGCCGTGATCCCGTTCGCGGACGATCTGGTGGTCGCCGGCCGCGAGATCAAGATGCAGGTCGCCGATCTCAACGTCGGGATCCTGTACATCTTCGCGCTGACCTCGCTGTCCGTATACGGCGTCGTCCTGGCGGGGTGGTCGTCCAACAACAAGTACTCGCTGCTCGGCGCGATCCGCTCGAGCGCGCAGATGATCAGTTACGAGCTGGCGCTCGGCCTGTCGGTGGTGGGGATCCTCATGATCTACGGCTCGGTCCGGCTGGACGACATCGTGAACGGCCAGGGGGAGCTTCTCTTCGGCGTGCTCCCGAAGTGGGGGGTCGTGACCCAGCCGGTGGCGTTCTTCCTGTTCCTGGCAGCGATCTTCGCCGAATCGAACCGCCTGCCATTCGATCTTCCCGAAGCGGAGAACGAGCTCGTGGTCGGCTACCATACGGAATACGGCGCCATGAAGTTCGCGATCTTCTTCATGGCCGAGTACATGGCAATGGTGACCGGAGCGATGCTGGTCGTGACGCTGTTCTTCGGGGGCTGGCAGATCCCCTGGGTCGAGAGCGCCGAGCTCAAGGCGGCGGTCGGCGAGATCCCCGCCGTGCTGCTGCAACTGGGGGCGTTCTCCGCCAAGGTGCTCTTTTTCCTGTGGCTCTTCATATGGGTGCGCTGGACGCTGCCGCGGTTCCGCTACGACCAGCTGATGCGGCTGGGATGGAAGTCGATCCTGCCGCTCGCGCTGGCGAACGTGTTCGTCACTGGGATTATTCTCTATTTCACCTGACGGGCGTTGAAAATGGCTCATCTGCGTCGTTACGCTCATCGTGTCTTCCTGCGGCGTACCAGATCGTACGCCTCGGACTCCACTCGTCGCGCGCTTAGCATCTGAGCCCTTTTGAACGCCCTTCTCTGCACATTCGACCGCTGTAGCGCATAGAGAGGAACGATCCGATGCCCATCGATCCCAGCCACGTAAAGGTCCTGAGGGCCGAGGAGATCATCCGCGCGAAGGAAGACACGCGGGCCTGGTGGAAGCGCCTCTACCTGCCGGCCGTCGCGATGGGCCTGGGGGTCACGATCCGGAACATGGTGAAGAACCTGCTGAACCCTGGCGGGCTGCCCACGATCCGCTACCCCGAGGAGCGGCGGGACTACGGCCACCGGTTCCGCGGCCGGCACTACCTCAAGAAACGGCCGAGCGGGGAGCCGCGCTGCGTGGCGTGCATGATGTGCGCTACAGCCTGCCCGGCGGACTGCATCTACATCGTGGGCGGCGAGCATCCCGACCCGGCGATCGAGAAGTATCCGGTCCGCTTCGACATCGACGGGTTGCGTTGCATCATGTGCGGCTATTGCGTCGACGCCTGCCCCGAGGACGCCATCGCCATGACCAAGGAATACGAGTGGGCCGGCTACGACCGGGAGTCGTTCATCTGGGACAAGGAGTACCTGCTCAACTGGCGCGACGAGAAGATCGTCGAGGACGGGTATCAGCCCTACGAGGGGGAGATCGACAAGTCGCGCATGTCTCGGGGAACGCTGTGAGCGGAGTGGCGATCGCGTTCTGGATCCTGGCAGCCGTCGCGGTGCTCTGCAGCCTGCTCGTCATCACCAGCCGCAATCCCGTCGCCTCCGTGCTCTACCTGGTGGTGACGTTCTTCTGCCTGGCCGGGCTGTTCGTCACGCTGAACAGCCATTTCCTCGCCGCCATCCAGATCATCGTCTACGCCGGCGCGATCATGGTCCTGTTCCTGTTCGTGCTCATGCTCCTCAACCTCGGCACGCCGCAGTGGTTCGACGTGGCCACGACGCCGCTCAAGGCCGTGGCGCTCGTCCTGGGGGTGGGGTTCGTGGCGGCCCTGGCCGCCGCCGGCCTGGGGGACTTCGAGCCGTCCGTGTCGGGGCCGGCGGCGGGAGTGCCTCGCGACGTGCTGGGATCTACGGAAGCCATCGCCACCGGCCTGTACTCCGCCTACTACCTGCCGTTCCTGGTAACGGCGCTCCTGCTTCTCGTCGCCATGGTGGGAGCGGTGGTGCTGGCCCGGAGGGAGCGGTGAGCGAGATCGGCGTCGGGCATTACCTGACGCTGAGCGCCGTCCTGTTCACGATCGGCGTGATCGGCGTCCTGACGCGGAAGAACGCGATCATCGTGTTCATGGCGATCGAAATCATGCTCAACGCCGCGAACCTGGCGTTCGTCACTTTCGCCATGTCGATCGGCGATCTCGGCGGTCTGGTGATGGTGCTGTTCGTGATCGCAGTGGCGGCCGCGGAGGCGGCCGTGGGACTGGCCATAATCGTGGCGATGTACCGCCACCGCGAGACGGTCAACGTCGAGGCCTTTACCGCGATGCGGGGATGACGGCCGCCAACTGGATCTGGCTCGTGCCGGCGCTGCCGCTGGCCGGCGTCCTGGTGAACGGCCTGCTGGGGCGGCGGATAGGCAAGGGCGGCGTCGCGGTCGTCGGCCCCGGGGTCGTCGGGGGGGCGTTCGTCGTCGCGCTGGGGCTATTCCTCGATCTCGCCGGGCGCGCGCCGGAGGCGCGCTCCCTCAGCCAGAACCTCTACACCTGGATGTCGGCGGGCGACTTCCGGGCTTCGGTGTCGTTCCTGGTCGACCCGCTGTCGGCCACTCTCATGCTGGTGGTCACGGGTGTCGGGTTCCTGATCCACGTCTACAGCGTCGGCTATATGCACGACGAGGACCGGCGCGGGTTCGCGCGCTACTTCACCTACCTGAACCTGTTCACGTTCGCCATGCTGCTCCTCGTCATGGCCGACAACTACCTGCTGCTGTTCGTCGGCTGGGAAGGCGTGGGCCTCTGCAGCTACCTGCTGATCGGCTTCTGGTTCAAGGACCGGGCCAACGCCACGGCGGGCAAGAAGGCGTTCATCGTCAACCGCATCGGGGACTTCGGTTTCCTCCTCGGCATCTTCCTGATGTTCGCGACCTTCGGCTCGGTGGCGTTCGCGGACGTGCTGCCTTCCGCCGCCGCGGTCCTGGAGCCCGGCGGGCAGCCGGCGTTCTGGATCTGCCTGTTCCTGTTCGTCGGCGCGGTGGGCAAGAGCGCGCAGATACCGCTCTACGTCTGGCTCCCCGACGCCATGGCCGGCCCGACTCCGGTCTCGGCGCTGATCCACGCCGCCACGATGGTGACGGCGGGCGTGTACATGGTGGCCCGCTCCCACGCCCTCTACGACATGGCGCCGGCGGTGCTGGCGATCGTGGCCGGGATCGGGGCGGCCACGGCGCTGTTCGCCGCCACGATCGGCCTGGTCCAGACCGACATCAAGAAGGTCCTGGCATACTCCACGATCAGCCAGCTGGGCTACATGTTCCTGGGCGTCGGGGTGGCGGCCTACGCGGCGGGGATCTTCCACCTGGTGACGCACGCCTTCTTCAAGGCGCTCCTGTTCCTCGGCGCGGGCAGCGTGATCCACGCGCTGCACGGCGAGCAGGACATGCGCCGGATGGGGGGCCTCAAAGGCGCGCTGCCGGTCACCTACTGGACGATGCTCGCTGCGACGCTGGCGATTGCGGGGATCCCCCCGCTGGCGGGCTTCTTCTCGAAGGACGAGATCCTCTGGCGGACCTGGGACGCCGGTCACCCCGTGCTCTGGGCGATCGGGCTGGCGACCGCCGGGCTCACGGCACTCTACATGTTCCGGCTCTTCTTCCTGACCTTCCACGGGTCGTTCCGCGGAACGGGCGAGCAGCGCCAGCACCTGCACGAGTCTCCACCCAGCATGACCGTGCCCCTCACGGTGCTCGCCGCGCTTTCGGTCGTCGGCGGCTGGATCGGCATCCCGCCCGCGATCGGCCAGACGCTGGGCGGCGTGCGGAACGCGATCGAGTCCTGGTTCGAGCCGGTGTTCGCCGATGCGCACGCCGCGGGCGCGGCCCACGGGGCGGAGGCGGCGCACGCCGTTCCGCCCGCCGAATACGCCCTCATGGGGGCGTCCATCGCCATCGCCCTGCTGGGGAGCCTGGCGGCCTGGCAGCTGTGGCTGAAGCGTCCCGAGGTGCCCGCACGGATCGGTCAGGGACTTCGGACGCCCGCCACGATCCTGTCGAACAAGTACTACGTGGACGAGCTCTACGACGCGGTCGTGGTCCGGCCGTACAAGGCGCTCTCCCGCTTCGCCTGGCGGGTGATCGACGACGGCTTGATCGACGGTCTGCTGGTCGGCGGGACGGGCGCGGTGGTGAGATGGCAGAGCCGCGTCTCCAGCGCCTGGCAGTCAGGGGCCATCCCGACGTACGTGACCGTCTTCTTCGGCGGCGTGGTGGCGATCCTCGTCTATTACCTGTTCGGGTGACGCCGTGAGCTTCTACCTGACCACGATCCTGTTCTTCCCGATCCTGGGAGCCGTGCTGCTCGCGGGGATCCCGGGAAGCAACCGCCCGGCGATCCGGCAGGCGACCCTCGCCATCTCCGTGATCCACTTCCTGATCGCGGTGCCGCTGTGGTGGCTCTACGTCCCCGGCGGGGTCGAGTACCAGTTCGTAGAGCGGGTTCCGTGGATCGACGCGCTCGGCGTCGAATACCACCTGGGGGTCGACGGCGTGAGCATTCTGCTGACACTGCTCACCGTCCTGCTCACGCCGCTCGCGGTGCTCGGCTCCTGGCGCTACATCGATCACCACGTCAAGGAGTTCCACATCCTGCTCCTGGTGCTGACCACCGGAATGTTGGGGGTGTTCTTCGCGCTCGATCTGTTCGTCTTCTACGTGTTCTGGGAGCTCATGCTGGTGCCGATGTACTTCCTGATCGGCGTGTGGGGAGGCGAGCGGCGGGTGTACGCCGCCGTCAAGTTCTTCCTGTACACGTTCGTCGGCGGGGTCCTCATGCTGGTCGGCATCCTGGCTCTCTACTTCCACCACCAGGGAGCGACCGGGGTCTACACCACCTCGCTGTCCGATCTCCTGGCGGTCCCGATTCCGGGCCAGCTCCAGCTCGTGCTGTTCCTCTCGTTCGCGATCGCATTTGCGATCAAGGTGCCCATGTTCCCGTTCCACACCTGGCTGCCCGACGCCCACGTCCAGGCGCCGGCGGCGGGGAGCGTGATCCTGGCCGCGGTGCTGCTCAAGATGGGGACCTATGGGTTCTACCGGTTCGCCATGCCGCTGTTTCCCGAGGCCGCGCGCCAGGCGCTGCCGTGGATCGCTGGGCTCGCCGTCGTAGGGGTCATCTATGGCGCAATGGTGGCGCTCGTCCAGCCCAACATGAAGAAGCTCGTCGCGTACTCGTCGGTCAGTCACCTCGGCTTCGTCATGCTCGGGCTGTTCGCGCTGAACGCGACGGGCGTGCAGGGATCGGTCATCCAGATGATCAACCACGGGATCTCGACGGGGGCCCTGTTCTTCATCTGCGGGATGCTCTACGAGCGCCGGCACACCTACGAGATCGAGCAGTTCGGGGGCTTGTCGGCGGTGATGCCGGTCTTCGCCGTCTTGTTCATGATCGTCACGCTGTCGTCGATCGGGCTCCCGGGACTGAACGGGTTCGTGGGGGAGTTTCTGATCCTGGTGGGGATGTTCCAGAGCCACCCGTGGATGGCGGGGATCGCCACGGTGGGCGTGATCCTGGCCGCGTACTACATGCTCCGCATGTTCCAGCGCGTGATGTTCGGTGACATCGATATCGCGGCGAACCGGAAGCTTCCCGACCTCTCGGGGAGAGAGGTGGCGGTGCTACTGCCGCTGGTCGTTCTGATCGTGTGGATCGGCGTGTATCCGGCGCCGTTCCTGGCCCGCACGGAGCCGTCCGTCGACCGGTTCGTGGAGCGCGTCACCCGGACGGCGCCGGCGACCGCGGCGGAGGACGCGGAGCCCGCGTCCCCGGCGGCGGAGCCCGCGCTCACCGAGGCGAAGCCCGAGACGGCGGAGGCGCTGCAGTGAGCCCGGAGATCCAGGAGCTGCTGGTCGCCTATCGCGCCGTACGGCCGGCGCTCCTGCCGGTACTGCCCGCGGCCGTCCTGACGGTGTTCGGTCTGCTGGCGCTTCTCGTCGACGTCTTCGAGCTGGGCCGGACGCGTGGGCCGGCCGAGGGCGAGGAGGGCACGCCGATCATGGCGCCTTACCTGGCGCTGATCGGCACGGCGTTCGCGCTGGGGTGCGTCGTCTGGCAGGCCCTCCGACTCGGGACCGCGAGCGGGCCGTATTTCAGCGGCATGGTCGTGCTGGACGGTTTCGGCGTCTTTCTCTCGGGCGTCGTCCTGGCCGGAACGTTCCTCACGCTCCTCCTCACGATCGGGTACTGCCGGCGCCACGACATCCACCTCGCCGAGTACTACCACCTGATCCTCATGGCCGCCGCCGGCATGCTGGTCATGGTCGTGGCCGGAAACCTGATAACGATCTTCGTCGGCCTGGAGCTGATGTCGGTCGGCGTGTACGTGCTTACGGGCTTCCGCCGGACGCGGCTTCGATCGGTGGAGGGCGCGCTCAAGTACTTCGTGCTGGGCGCCTTCTCCACCGGCTTCTTCCTCTATGGGATCGCGCTCGTGTACGGCGCGGCCGGCACCTTTGATCTAGCCGGGATCCGCGATGCGGTCGCACTCCCGCCGGCGAGCCCGGTGCTGCTGGCCGGAGTCGCACTCCTCATCGTGGGGTTCGGCTTCAAGGTCGCCCTGGTCCCCTTCCACATGTGGTCCCCGGACGTCTACCAGGGTGCGCCTGCGCCGGTAACCGGGTTCATGGCCACGGGCGTCAAGACGGCGGGCTTCGCCGCGTTCGCGCGCGTCTTCATGAGCACGTTCGACGGGTTGGCGGACCAGTGGATCCCGGTGCTTTGGGTCCTCAGCGCGCTCACCATGGTCATCGGCAACGTCGCGGCGATCCGGCAGGACGACATCAAGCGCATGCTGGCGTACTCGTCGATCGCGCACGCGGGGTATCTGCTGGTGGCGTTGATCGCGCACAGCGACATCGGGACCGCCGCGTTCCTCTACTACCTGGCGGCCTACACGCTGATGACGATGGGGGCCTTCGGCATCGTCATCGTGCTGGGAGAGAAGGGAACCGAGAACACTTCGATCGAGCGCGACTACGCGGGGATCGCCTGGCGGCACCCGCTCCTCGCCGCGGCGATGGCGCTGTTCATGTTCAGCCTGACCGGAATCCCTCCCACCGCGGGTTTCGTCGGGAAGTTCGCCATCCTGTCCGCGGCCGTGAACGCGGGCCACGTCCCGCTGGCGATCCTGCTCGTCCTCGCCTCGGTCATCTCGGCGTACTACTACCTCAAGGTCGTGGTGTCGATGTACATGTGGTCCTCGGAGCGGGAGCCGATTCGCTCGCGCGTTCCCGCGATGGCGGCGATCGCGCTCCTGATCGCGGTCGTGGGCGTGCTGGGTCTGGGGATCTTTCCCGGCGAATGGGTCGAGATGGCGCGGGCGTCCGTGGTCGCAGTGACGGGCCTGCCGTGAGGTCCAGGTGGTCGGCGGGTGGCCTGGTCCTGCTCGCGGTCGGCCTGCTCCGCTGTGGGGAGGACGGGCAAACGGCCGCCGAGGGGCCCCCGGGGCCCCGCCGGGAGCCGATCGAGATCGCGCACTATCCGCTCAGCGCGGAGGCGGTTCCCGCCGGCGCCGATGCGGTGTTCGACCGTGAAGTGTCCCAGGACGGCGGGGGGAGCCTGCGGGTCGTCACTGGCGAGGAGGGCGGCCGACTGCGGCTCTACCGGCTCGACGCCGTCGGCCCCGTCGAGGGGGCGCTCCTCTATACCGGGTTCCTGAAGAGCCAGGACCTTCGGGGAACCGCCTTCTTCGAGCTGTGGTGCCATCCGGCGGAAGGAAACCCCGCGTTCGTCCGGGGCCTCCCGCGAAGGGTGGCGGGAACCTCGGATTGGAAGCCGCAGGAGCTCTCCTTCACCCAACCTGAGGCATGTCGTGATCCTGCCTCTGTTGAGCTCAATGTGGTCATTCAGGGCAGCGGCACGGTATGGATCGACAACCTCAGGCTGTGGGACGTGCCCGTGGAATGATTGTTGCACAAGGCTGCGGGGCGGCATTCTTCCGGGGATTCACCGCTTTCTTTTCCCGCAGTTTCCCTCAAGCCTTCTGCGAGGAGCCCTACGGGGTGAGCAGCGAAGCGATCGAGACACCCAGCCGTGCGGACCGCTTTCAGGCTCTCTGCGAGCTCAGCCAGGAGATGGCTCTCGTCGAGGACGAGTGGTCCATCTATCGCGTCGTCCTGGAGGTCGCTCGCAAGGTCCTCGACTTCTTCAATTGCGCCATCCTGCTGGTTGACCAGCAGACAGAGGAACTGGTCATCGTCGACGAGCACGGATATCCCGCGGGCACGCGAGGAATGCGCATCGCGCTGACCGGCGAGCGCGGGATCTCCCGCTGGGTGGCGGTCCATGGGGAGTCGCTGTACATCCCGGACGTGCGGCAGGACGACCGCTACGTTTCGGGTGTGCCGCAGGCGCGGAGCGAGCTGGCCGTCCCCATCAAGATCCGCAACCGCGTCCTCGGGGTGCTCAACGTCGAAAGCGACAAGACGGACGCCTTCGACCAGGACGAGGCGCTGCTCCTGCAGGCCCTCGCCAGCCAGCTGGCGGTCGCTCTCGAGCTCAACCGCGCCCGCGCCGAGCTGGACCGGCTGACGATCACGGATCCGCTGACCGGAGTCTACAACCGCCGCTATCTGGATCGCGTGCTTCCGACCGAGCAGGACAGGGCCGAGCGATTCGACCGGCCCTTCGCCCTCATGATGCTCGATCTCGATGACTTCAAGCTCATCAACGACCGCTACGGCCATCGCCAGGGAGACCACATCCTGGTGGCCTTCGCGCAGGCCCTCCAGCGAAACGTGCGCTCGATCGACGCCGTCGTGCGCTACGGCGGCGACGAGTTCCTTGTGGTCCTGCTCGAGACCGACGCCGAGGGCGCGGGGAAGGCCTGCGAGCGCATACGGCGGCGCGTGGTAGAGGCCCTCGAGAGCTCGCCGTCCGTTCCGGGAAACGAGAAGATAGGAGTATCGGTAGGGCTGGCGGTGCGCAATCCGGGCGAGAACGTCGACGTGAAGCTCGCCGAGGCGGACCAGCGGATGTACTCTGAGAAGCGCCGCACGGACGAGTCGCGGGATCTGGGAGACATCGCCGAGGGGCGCTGAATCTCGGCCCGCGGACGGTACCGAGTTCGCGAAATCCCGTTCTACGCCCCTTTTCGATTTCCCTCCGGATGAGTAGTTTCTGCGCCTCCTTCCCCGGAAGGCCCCATCGTCTAGTGGCCTAGGACGTAGCCCTCTCAAGGCTAAAACACGGGTTCGAATCCCGTTGGGGCCACCATCCTCGTATGGATACCACGATCACCGATTCCGGGAACCTGTTTCAGCTGCTGTACTACTTCGACGTCTTTGCAGCGATAGTGTTCGCCGTATCCGGGGCGCTGGTCGCGTCACGCAAGGGAATGGACGTGATGGGGTTCGTATGGTTCGCCGTCATAACCGGCGTCGGTGGCGGCACGGTGCGAGATCTCATTCTGGGTCTTCCCGTCTTCTGGGTTCAGAATCCGGTCCACGTGTCGGCTTGTCTCGTCACTGCGGTCGTCATGCATTTCCTCGCGCCCCTGGTGGAGTCACGCTACAGGGCGCTTCTGTGGTTCGACGCCTTCGGTCTGGCGCTGGTGACGGTGGCCGGCACCGTGAAAGCCCTGGACGTGGGGGCGCCTGCGATGGTCGCGATCGTGATGGGAGTCGTCACCGGCTCCGTCGGCGGCATCATCCGCGATACGCTCGGCCAGGTGCCATCGGTGATCCTGAGGCACGAGATCTACGTCACGGCGTCAGTCCTGGGAGCTTGCACGTACGTGCTGCTGACCGGTTTGGGAACCGAGCGCCTGGTCGCGATGATGGCCGGCTTTCTGGTGACATTCGCGGTACGGGGTCTGGCGCTCAAGTTCGGATGGTCACTGCCGATCTTCCGCGATTCCACGGAGAGGTGAGCGCGTGCTCGGGAGCGCTATCTTAGTGGCACATGGACGTCCCAGTCGCTGTCATCACGTTGTTCCTCATCATGGATCCACTGGGGAACGTGCCGCTGTTCCTGTCGGTGCTGAAGAACGTCCGGCCCGAGCGGCGACGCCGGGTTCTGATTCGTGAGATCCTGTTCGCCTACCTCATGCTCCTGGTCTACCTGTTCTGCGGAAGCTTCGTCCTGCGGCTTCTCGAGCTCGACCAGGACACGATCAGCATCGCGGGCGGGATCGTGCTGTTCCTCATCGCCATCCGGATGATCTTCCCGCGCGAGAGATTCGGCGAGGCCGACGAGCTCGAGGGCGAGCCGTTCCTCGTGCCGCTCGCGGTCCCGCTGATCGCTGGCCCTTCGACGCTAGCGGTGCTGCTGCTCATGCAGCGCTCCGCCCCCGGTCAGACGGGCTGGCTGACGCTCGCCCTCACCATCGCCTGGGCGTTGACGGCCATCATCCTGCTGTCGTCCACCTTTCTCTACCGTCTGCTGCGGGAACGAGGATTGATCGCCGTGGAGCGCCTGATGGGGATGCTTCTCGTCATGATGTCGGTGCAGATGTTCATGGACGGGATCAAGGCCTTCATGGCCCGCTGAATATCGGGCTGCCGACCCGGTAAGGACCAAGACTGACAGCGGTACGAGCGGGGGATACACTTGAATCGTATCGTGAAGCCGCGTGGCGCAGGTAGCCTGTCATAGGAGGGACGACATGCAGATACAGTGGAGGAGAGACGCCGACGCCGCGATGGCGGAGGCCACGTCCGGGACGAAGCCCGTTCTGCTCGACTTCAGCGCCGCACCGATGTGAGCGGGATGCGCTCAGCTGGATGCTGAGGTATACAGCGACGAAAGGGTGGCGCGGATGATCACCGAGGACTTCCTGCCGGTGCGCGTCCACGTTCGCGACCAGGCGGAGGACTTCCACCGGCTGGGGAAACGGTTCGGAGCTGAGTGGACTCCCACGATCCTGATGCTCGACTCGTCGGGCGAGGAGCGACATCGGATCGAAGGATTCCTTCCGGCCGAGGATTTCCTGCCGCAGCTTGGTCTCGGTCTGGGGAGGATCCACTTCTCGGCCGGTCGCTTCCAGGACGCGGAGGATCAGTACCGGGAAGTCGTGGAGCGCCATCCCGACGGCGACGCGGCCCCGGAAGCCCTGTACTGGGCGGGGGTTTCGAAGTACAAGCGGACGAACGAGGCATCCGCGCTGGGGGAGATAACGCGCGCGTTCGAGGAGCAGTATACGGACACGCCGTGGGCGAAGAAGGCGTCTGTGTGGAAATAGCGGACAAGCGAATGCCGCAGCCGGCGCGGCGGGGATCCGCAGGTCGGCTAGGATTCCCGCGGTCGATCCAGCCAGCCGCCCTCGAAACCAGCCCGCTCCAGGCCCAGCCTCAGGTACGGCGCGCGCCGCATGAGGCGCCAGATTTGCGCGCTCCGGCAGTTCTCGATCATGAGGACGACCGGGCCCTGGTCGATTCCGTAGTGGCCGAGGGAGATCCAGCC
>DATFFS010000098.1:0-2998 GCA_035249945.1 Gemmatimonadota bacterium | reverse complement strand
GTCGTCCGCGAGGGTACGCCGGGGGCTCCCTACGCCTCGCTCGAGGCGGCGAAGGCCGCCGGCGCCGTGACCGTCAACTACGGCGTCTTCGTCAACACGCTGATCACGTTCCTGATCATCTCGTTTTCGATCTTTCTGATGATCAAGGTGATCAACCGCTGGCGGGCGGGCCAAGAGGAAGCGCCGATGACGCACGAGTGCCCCCACTGCCTGACGGCGATCCCCATCAAGGCGCGGCGCTGCTCGGCCTGCACGATGGAGGTGGCGCCGGCCTAGCCGGATCGAGGCGACGACTCGACCAGGTCGGGCCGCGCCGGCACGCGCGCGCCGTCCGCGCCGGTCCACGAGGGCAGCCAGCCGAGCGCCACCAGCCGCACCGCCACGTCGTCCTTCTCGGGACGCAGCGCGATCGGCGTCATTTCCTCGGCGAGCGGATCGATGCGGGCGTCGAGGGCGCGGATGTCCGCCTGCAGGGCCGCGTCCAGCTCGGTCAGCTCGGCGCGGAGCGCCACCATGTTCTCCTCGGCCCTGCCGACGTCGCCCGCCTGCTCGATCGAGCGCCCGACTCCGCGCGTCGCCGTGGTCGCGCGGCCCAGCGAGCGGCGACCGAACAGGGTCCCGAGCACGGTCGCCCCGATCGACACCGCGGTGTCGAGCTTCGCCTTCCGCGCCTGCCCCTCCTCGCGGGCCAGCGCCTGCTCGGCCTTCCGGATCCGCTCCTCGAGGCGCTTCGCGGAGGCGGCGTACTTCTCCTCGAGCTTCGTCCGCTCGCCGTCGCGCTTCTCGCGCGCCGCCTGCTGGAGCCGGATGCGGAAGTCGCGCTCGTACTCCCCGGGGGCCGACACCATCCCGAGCGATGGGCTCTTCCACGCGGTGAGCTCCTGCGTCCGCGTGATCCAGGTCACCAACTCCCGCTTCCATTCGGCGTAGCTCTTCTTCTCGACCGCGGGCGCGGGGAGCGGCCCGAACGATGCGCCGGCCTGCGGCCCGGCGGCGAGCTCTTCCGCAGCCAGGGCGAGCACGCGCACGGCGTCCCAGTCGACGGCCGGCACCCCGCCGACGATCGGCGCGGCGACCGCGAGCTCGCGGTTAGGAGAGTCCTCGATCGCGCGATCGTCGACAGTGAAGGAGCCGACCGCGAGGACCGAGGGTTCGTAGTGGAGCCGGTAGCCCTCGGGAGGCGGCGTCCGGGGCGGGACGAAGAGCTCGTCGATCCCCGGGGGGACGATCGGCCTGCCGGACAGCTTCGTCGCGGCCACGTCCGTCCCGGACAGCTGCGTCGCTGACGCTTCCGTCCTGGACAGCTGCGTTGCGGGGGATTCCGGCGCCGACGCCGGCGTCAGCCGCTCGATCTCCCCGCGTGTCAGCGGTCCTCGGAGGTAGGACATCGCCCAGCGGGTCTCGAACACGACGGGCTCCCGCTCGTGCACGTTGTGCATCACGAACACGCGCTTGTCGAGCCCGGCCAGGAGCTCCCCCATGCGCCCCCGATCGAAGCCGGACTCCGAGCCGGCCGCGACTCCCTCGAGGCCTTCGAGGACCCGCTCCTTGTCGCGCTCTGTCTGGAGCCGGCCGAGGAACCAGGTGCCGGCGTTGGCGAGCCCCTTGTAATCGAGATCCACGGGGTTCTGGGTCGCCAGCACGATCCCCACGCCATGGGCGCGCGCCTGCTTGAGGAGCGTGAGGAGGGGTCGCTTGGACGGCGGCTCCGCCACCGGCGGGAAGAAGCCGAAGATCTCGTCCATGTAGACGATCGCGCGCAGGCTGGACGTGCCCGGCTGGCTCCGCACCCAGCCCACGATCTCGTTGAGAAGGAGCGTCACGAGGAACATGCGTTCGTCGTCCGAGAGGTGCGCGATCGACACGATCGACACGCGCGGCTTCCCCGACTCGCCATGCAGCAGGCGACCGACGTCGAGCGGCTCTCCCTCGAGCCACGTCCCGAAGCCAGGCGAGGCGAGCAGGCCGTTGACCCGGAGGGCGAGCTCGTATCTGTCCTTCGACGGATAGAACGCCTCGACCTCCATCACCCCGATCCGCTCGACCGGCGGCTCCTGGATCGCGTGGAGGAGACCCGCCAGGTCCAGATCCCGTCCGGCGCGCCAAGCCTCCTGCAGGATCGTCGCCAGAAGAATGTGCTCGCGGCTCTGGATCGGATCGGCCTCGATCCCGAGCAGACCGAGGAGGCCGGTCACGCTGGTACCGACCCTGTCCGCCAGGAGCTCCGCATCGCGGCGGATCTCCGCCGGTGGCGCCGCCAGCGAGCGCAGGATCGAGAGCGGCCGGCCCGCCGTGCTGCCCGGCGTGTAGATCGCGAACTCGGCGGCCTCGCGCAGGCGCCGGATCCGGTCGCCGTCCTGTCCCCAGGCCGCCAGACCCTCGCGCCAGATCTCCGCCTGGCGCGCCGCGAACGCGTCGGGCTCGAGCCCCTCCCGGCGGGCGTCCTCGTCGTCGATCCAGGGCCGGAAGTCCTCCGCCCTGAGATCCGGAAACGTGAGCAGCAGATTGCCCAGGTCGCCCTTGGGGTCGATCGCGATCGCCGGAACTCCGTCGAGGGCGGCCTCCTCGATCAGGTCGATGCACAGGCCGGTCTTCCCGCTGCCCGTCATCCCGACGCAGAGGGCGTGGGTCGTCAGATCGCGGGAGTCGTAGAGCAGCGGCGCTTCCTCTCCGCCAACGGACTGAACGCGCCCCAGGTAGAACACGCCCAGCTTCTCGAACTCTCGGGGATCCATGCGGCGGATTCTACGCGCGGCCGCCCTTGTCAGCGACCCGTCCCTCCCCCACCTTGACGTGATCGCGTCCGCAGCCCTGCGCCCCAGAGCCGGAGGAACCCGATGCCCGAAGATCTGCCGACCGAGGTAGCCGATCCCCGCGCCGCCACCGTGGGTGGCCCGGCAGGGTTCTCCATGGATCGGAGCTGGTTCGGGCACCCCCGCGGACTTGGAACCCTCTTCTTCACCGAGATGTGGGAGCGCTTCTCGTACTACGGGATGCG
>DATFFS010000097.1:0-6754 GCA_035249945.1 Gemmatimonadota bacterium | reverse complement strand
GGGATCGCTTTGCGACCGGGCCGCGCCTCGATCGGAGCGCTGGCCGCGTCGGCGGTGTTCGGAGTTCTCATCGCCTGGCGGGACGCACCCGCTCTCCAGGGCCTCTTCGCGGCGGCGGCCTTCGTGGCGTGGGCCGTGGCGCTCCTCGACCGACCCTCTCGCGCGGGGATTACGTCCCACGCGATGGCCGCCCTTGCCGCCGCCGGGAGCACACTGCTGGGTTCTGCGCTCGTCCTGGCGGGAACGCGAACGGGCGAGCGGCTCGCCCGGCGCCGGCGCGCCCTGCGGATCGCGCTCGGCGGGGCGGCGCTGGCCGCCCCACTGCTCTTTCTGTTCGGCACGCTCTTCGCCGCCGCCGATCCCCTGTTCGGCCGCTACGCGAACGACCTCACCCGATCCCTCGACGAGCTCCTCCAACATCTGGGTTGGGTCGCAGCGCTGGCGTGGCTCACGGCCGGACTGCTCGCCGGACTGCTCGTCTCGCGCTGCCCCGCCGCGATCGAGCTCCCGCGTCCGAGGCCTGCATTCGGGGCCGCGATCGTCGTAGCGGTGGCCCTCGTCGTGGCGCTCTTCGCGGCGTTTCTCGCCGTCCAGGCCCGCGCGATTCTGGGCGGCGCCGAATGGGTGGAGTCGCGCGTGGGCCTCAGTTACTCGGAGTACGCGCGCGGAGGGTTCTTTCAGCTCCTGGCGTGCGCGGGGATCGCCCTGCCGCTCGGCCTGATCGCGGACTGGGTCGTCCCCCCGGATGAGGCGCCGCGGCGGCGTGCCTTGCTGCCGGCGTCGCTCGCGATCGCGGTCCTCGCCGTGGTCGCCTCGGCCGCCCGGCGCATGGCGCTCTACGTGGAAGCGTACGGGCTGACCGAGCTCCGGCTCTACGCCTCAGCCGCCATGCTCTGGCTCGCGATCGCCACGCTCGCGTTCGTCGTGGCGGCGATTCGCGGAAGGCGCGACCGCTTCTGCTTCCACGCGCTGCTCGCCGCCGCCGCCGTCGTAGGGGGGCTCGGGATCCTGAACCCCGGCGCGCGGATCGCGGCGTACAACGCGTCCCGCGGCTCCGGCGCTGGTACTCCGTTCGATGCCGCCTATGCGGTCTCGCTCGGCGCCGATGCCGTGCCCGCCCTTCTCCAGGCGCTACCCACTCTCTCCTGGGATGCCCGGTGCGCGACCGCGCGTGGACTGCTCGCCCGCGCGGACGGCTCGCCCGACGGCGACTGGCGGAGCTACAACGTGTCCCGCGCGCGGTCGCGCGCTCTCCTGGACACCGCCGACGGCGCTCTGCGCAGCGCCGCGGCCGGCTGCGATCAGCCGTCGCGACGCGACGCGTAGAGGATCACGGCCACCGCTGTGGCGAGGTTGAGGCTCGAGACCCCGGGCCGCATCGGGATGCCCACCCGGAGGTCCGCGCGGGAGATCAACTCCGCGTCCAGACCCTCGCGCTCCGTGCCGAACACCAGCAGGGACCGTGGGGGAATCGCGCGCGCAGTTACGGGCTCGCCTCCGGGGTCCACCGCGACCAGGGGCCTGGCGCTCTCGGGAAGCTGGCCGGCGGAAGCGATGGGAAGGGCGTACTGAAGGCCGGCCGCGCCGCGGATAGCGTCCGGTTCCCAGGGATCGCGACCGCCCACGACGACCACGCCGGCGGCGCCGGCCGCCGCCGCCACACGCACCGCCGCACCGAGGTTGCCCGCGTGCCGGGGCCGGATCAGCGCTACGGCGCTCGCCGCGTTGGCCGGGTCGACCGCCTGTTCGGCGGTCGAGATCCGGCGTCGCGCGATCGCCACCACGCCGGTCGGCGGCGGCCGCGGGACGAGCCGCGCCAACTCCTCCGCCGAGACGATCTCCGTCACCGCGCCGGAGATGCGCGCGCCCAGGTCCGGCGCCAGCGACTTCGCAAGGCTTGCCAGCCGATCGGGCGCGCTCGCCGCCACCTCGAGGATCTCCGCGCCAAACCGCAGCGCGTGCTTGAGCGCGTGGAACCCCTCCAGGACCGCAAGCTCAGGATCGCGGCGGGCACGATGGAAGCGCTCGGCCGTCTTCATGCCGGCACGTTAGCCGGCACCCGCGAGCGCGTCAGCGTCCTGTTTCTGACAGACTTCACCGATCGTCCGCTTCAAAATCAAGGAGAACCCGTGCAGGAGGGAACTCATGGACGATACCACGCTTGCCATACTCATCGCTCTCGCCGGCGCTCTGATACTCGTCGGGCTCGGCTGGTACCTGATGACGCGTTCCCGGTCGCGGAGCCTCAAGGACAGCTTCGGACCCGAGTACGACCGGGTCGTCTCGAAGTCGGGCAGGTCCGACGGGGAGAAGCGCCTCGACGAGCGGCGCAAGCGGGTCGCGGAGTACGACCTGCATCCGCTCTCGGCGGACGACCGGGTCCGCTACGTCCGGCGCTGGGACGAGGTCCAGGCGCGGTTCGTGGACGATCCGCAGGCCGCGACCGGCGACGCGCAGCGCCTCGTGGACGAAGTGATGGAGGCGCGCGGCTATCCGGTCGGCGACATCCAGCGCCAGCAGGAAGACATCTCGGTGGAGAACCCGGGGGTCGTAGGCCATTACCGCCGCGTGCGGGAGATCGCCCGCCGGAACGACGCCGGCGAGGCGTCGACCGAAGACTTGCGGCTGGCTATGCAGCACTATCGGGCCCTGTTCGAATCGCTGCTCGAGGGGGGCGGCCCGCGTGCGGGGAAGCCGCGCGAGGAGGAGGCACATGTCCGCTGATGGGAGAATACAGGACGAGAGCATCGCTCGGGAGAAAGGCTTCGACCGCGGTGAGAGCATCGCGGTCATGGATTCCGAAGAGGTCGAGGACCTCAGGGAGCGCTGGATCGCGATCCAGTCCGCGTTCATCGACGAGCCCCGGCGCTCGGTCACCGAGGCCGACCGACTGGTGGGCGACGTGACCGAGCGGATCGCGCGCAGCTTCGAGGACGAGCGCGCCCGGCTCGAGGAGATCTGGGAAACCGGCGAGGACATCACGACCGAGGACCTGCGCCTGACGCTCCAGCGGTACCGCGCGTTCTTCGACCGCCTGCTGACGATCTGACGGTTAGCCGACGTTCGTTGCCGCGGGTCGCGGCCCGGCTAGCTTCGCTCCATGCACGACACGCTGCTCAGACTCTACGCAGACGTGCGGGGCGGGCGGCCGGCCGCGGTCGTCGCCGTCGCGGGTGACGGCTCCCAGCGAACCTACCATCGACTGATCGCCGCCGACGGCTCCACCCTCATCGGCGCCTTCGGTCCGGACCCCGACGAGAACCGGGCATTCCTTTCCTTCTCGCGGGCCTTTCGGGCGATCGGGCTGCCCGTGCCGGAGATCCACGCCGTCGACGAGTCCGCGGGTGTATGGCTGGCGGAGGATCTCGGGGAGATAACGCTTTTCGGGTTCCTCGAAGAGGCGCGTGCGCGGGAACCCGGCGCGTTCCCTGCCTCGGCGCTGCCGGTCTATCGGCGCGTGCTCGAGATCCTGCCGCGCTTCCAGATCGAGGGCGATGCGGCGGTGGACTACTCGGTCGCGCATCCCCACTCCGCTTTCGACCGGCAGTCGATCCTCTGGGACCTCAACTACTTCAAGTACCATTTCCTCAAGCTGGCCCACGTTCCGTTCCACGAGGCGCGGATGGAACGCGATTTCGAGCGCCTGGCGGGATCGCTGCTCGAGGCGCCGCGAGAGTTCTTCCTGTATCGCGACTTCCAGTCCCGGAACATCATGTTGAGGGACGGCGAGCCCTGGTTCATCGACTACCAGGGCGGCCGGCGCGGGGCGCTCCAGTACGACGTCGCCTCGCTGCTCTACGACGCCAAGGCGGATCTCCCGGAAGCGGTGCGGGAGGAGCTGCTCGGATGGTATCTGGACGCGCTCGAGGAGCGCGTGGACATCGACCGCGCGTCGTTCCTCGGGCACTATCGCGGCTATGTCCTGGTCCGCATCGTGCAGGCCATGGGCGCGTACGGCTATCGCGGGTTCTTCGAGCGCAAGCCGAGGTTCCTCCAGAGCGTGCCGTACGCGGCGGCGAACATCCGGCGCCTGCTCGAGGAGGGGCTTCCCGTGGAGCTTCCCGAGCTCGCACGCGCGTTCGAACGCATCGTCGCCGAGTGGGCGGCGCCGCCGCCGGGGGATGAGAGCGCTTCCGGTCTCACGGTGCGCGTCCAGAGCTTCAGCTACCGGCGTGGGTACCCGGAAGACGTCGAGGGACACGGCGGTGGTTTCGTCTTCGACTGTCGTGCGCTGCCGAATCCCGGGCGACTGGAGGAATTCGCCGGGGCGACCGGACGCACGGAGACGGTGGCGCGGTTCCTGGAATCCGAGCCGGGCTTCGAGCCGTTCTGGAACAGCGTGCGCTCGCTCGTCGACGCGCAGATCGAGGTCTACCGCGAGCGCCGCTTCACGAGCCTTGCGATCGCCTTCGGCTGCACCGGCGGCCAGCACCGCTCGGTCTACCTCGCCGAGAAGCTGGCCCGGCACATCGAGTCGAGGTTCCCCGACGTGCGGGTCCGGCTCGTCCATCGCGAGGAGCCGTATTGGCCTTCGCCCCGGGCCGAGGAGTCGACGGCCGCCGCTACGTGGATGCCATGATCCTGGCGGCCGGGCGGGGCACCCGCCTGGCGCCCCTCACGGACGAGACCCCCAAGCCGCTGATCGAAGTCGGCGGGCGGACGCTTCTGGAATGGGTGGCCCGGCGGCTGGTCGACGCCGGCGCGGATCGGCTGATCGTCAACGTTCACGGCCACGCGGAGCGGATCGCCGCCCACCTCGAGGCGCTCGACCTGGGGGTCGAGCTCGTGCTCTCGCGCGAGGTGGAACGGCCGCTGGAGACGGGCGGCGGCGTGCTCCACGCGGCGCCACTCTTCCGGCGGGCGGACCCGTTCCTCGTCCACAACGCGGACATCATCACCGAGATCGACCTCGGGGCGCTGCTAGCCTCGCAGCGGGCGACCGGGGCGCTGGCGACGCTCGCCGTCCACGAACGCGATACTTCCCGCTTCCTTCTGTTCGACGCCGACGGCCTGATGGGTTGGGAGAACGTCGCCAGCGGGCGATCGGAACACGCGCGCGCGGCGCGAGGCGAGGTACGGCGCCTGGCCTTCGCCGGCATCCATGCCGTCGCCCCCCGCTTCCTCGACCTCGTGGAAGAGCGAGGCGCGTTCTCGATCCTCGACCCGTACCTGCGGCTCAGCGCCGCCGGCGAGAGCGTTCTCCCCCACGACGTCACGGGAGCGCTGTGGCTCGAGATCGGCACTCCGCAGCGGCTGGAGGCCGCGCGCCGTGCAATGGGAACACGCTAGCCGGTGGAGATCTCCTGGATCGAAGGGCTCGCGCTCGTCGCAGTGGGAGCGGTGTCGGGCGCGCTGAACGTGCTGGCGGGGGGCGGCTCGTTCCTGACCCTGCCGCTCCTCATCTTCCTCGGCCTCCCCCCGAGCGTCGCCAACGGCACCAACCGTGTCGCGATCCTCGTCCAGAACATGGGCGCCGTGTGGCGCTTCCGCCGGCACGGGCTCCTCGATCCCGCATGGATCCCGCTGGCCGCCGGTCCGGCGGTGGCGGGCGCGGTCCTCGGCACCTGGGCGGCGATCGAGATCGGCGACGAAGCGTTCCGGCGGGTGCTGGCGGGCCTCATGGTGCTCGCGACCCTGTGGATCCTGTGGGACCCGCTGGCGAGGCGCCGGCCCGCGGCGGGATCATCGCCCGCTCGAACGTCGCGGCGCGACGTGCCGATCAGCCCGCCGCGTGGCGGCCGCCGAGCGGCATTCGCCGCCGCGTTCTTCGCGGTCGGCCTGTACGGCGGCTTCGTTCAGGCGGGAATCGGGTTCCTGCTGGCGGGGGTCGCGATCTGGGCAGGCCTGGATCTCGTCCGCGGCAACGCGCTCAAGGTGCTGGTAGTTCTGCTGCTCACGCCGGTCAGCCTGGCGATCTTCGCGTGGAGCGGGAAGGTCGACTGGGTGGTCGGACTGCCGCTCGCCGCCGGGCATCTCGCCGGCGCGCTGGCGGGCGTCCGATGGACGGTGCTGAAGGGACACGTCTGGATCAAGCGCTTCCTGACCGTGACCGTCATCGCCTTCGCGATCAAGCTCTGGGTCGCGCCGTGATCGCGCGCACAGGCCGTTGACGCGGGACGCCCCGCTCCCCGCCGTCCGCTTCGTGCGGGTTCGCAAGTCCTTCGGCGAGACCGTGGCGGTGGACGCCGTGTCGTTCGACGTAGCCCCCGGCGAGTTCTTCTCGATCCTGGGTCCCTCGGGCTGCGGCAAGACTACCACCTTGCGGATGCTGGCGGGCTTCGAGCGACCGGACGGCGGCGAGATCCTGCTGAACGGCGAGCGGATCGACGACCTGCCGCCCTGGGAGCGACCGCTCGCCATGGTCTTCCAGAGCTACGCGCTGTTCCCGCACCTGTCGGTCACCGGCAACGTGGCCTTCGGGCTCGAGCGGCGGAAGCTGCCGCGCGCGGAGATCGACGCGCGCGTGCGCTCCGCGCTGGAGCTCGTGCGGCTCGATCCGGCCGTGTTCGGTCGCCGCTCCCCTCGGCAGCTCTCCGGCGGGCAGCGCCAGCGCGTCGCGCTGGCGCGGGCACTCGTCCTCGAGCCGCCGGTCCTGCTCCTGGACGAGCCGCTGGGCGCGCTCGACCGGAAGCTCCGCAAGGAGATGCAGGCCGAGCTGCGGGCGCTGAACCGGGAGCTGGGGACGACCTTCGTGTACGTCACCCACGATCAGGAAGAGGCGCTGGCCATGTCCGACCGGGTGGCGGTGATGGCG
>DATFFS010000096.1:0-10146 GCA_035249945.1 Gemmatimonadota bacterium | reverse complement strand
CCCCGCGGGCCAGACGTGGAGCTGCTGGAGCCGGTGATAGCCGGGGAGGTCGCGGCCCACGCGCTGGATCTCGCGCTGGACGCGCTTCCGGATCTCCTCGGCCGTGCCGTCGAGATCCGGCGCCGGGACCACGACCCCGTGAACGTCCTCGGACAGGCCGCTCGGAACCCCGATTACGACGATCTCCTCGATCGCGGGGATGGCCCGGTAGATCGCCTCGAGGTCCATCGGGTAGACGTTCTTGCCGGCGCCGGTGACGATGACGTCCTTGATCCGCCCCGTGATGTAGAGGTAGCCGTCGGCGTCCACCCAGCCCAGGTCGCCGGTGTGGAACCAGCCGTCGATCACGACCCGCTCGGTCGCTTTGGGGTTCTTCCAGTAGCCCTTCATGAGGCTCGGTGTGCGCACGATGATCTCGCCGACCCCGTCCTTGTCGGTATGGAAGAGCCGCAGCTCGACTCCCGGCACCGGCTTGCCGCACGAGCCCTTCCGGCTCTGGTACAGCGGGTTCACGGTGAGGACAGGCGCCGTCTCGGTGAGGCCGTACCCCTCGTAGATCTGGATCCCCATCGCCCGATAGGTCTCATAGAGCTCGTCGCCGAGCGCGGAGCCGCCGCTCACGAGGAACCGCAGCCGCCCGCCCAGCGCCTGGTGGACGCGCAGGAACACCTGGCGCCCGATCGAGCGGTCGAAGCGCCGCTCCCACGTGCGGGCGAGCCGCTTGCCGGTCTCCATGAGGTTGCTGCGGAGCTGGGACCGCGAGGCGCCGAGGACGCGCCGCTCGATGTCGTCGCGCAGGAGGGCGTAGAGGGTGGGGACGCCGAGCATGACCGTGGTGCCCGTCTCGCGCATCGTCTCGATGATGACCTTGGGCTTGAGCGACCGGGCGTAGGTGACCGTGCAGCCGCGGTAGAGCGGCGCCAGGAACCCGCACGTGAACTCGAGCGCGTGGTAGAGCGGCAGGACGCTCAGGAAGCGGTCGTCGGCGGTCAGCGGCAGCGAGCGGCTGACCCCGAAGAGGTTGGAGAGGAAGTTCCGGTGCGTGTGCATGGCGCCCTTGGGGTCGACCGCGGTGCCGGTCGTGAAGATGATCGACGCCAGGTCGTCGGGCCCCGGGGCCTCGAACCCCTGCGCGCTGGCGGCCGCGGGCGCGGGGTCGGTGGAGCGCGGGTACTCCGCCCGCGCGAACGGCTCGCACTCGGAGTCGACGTCGAGGAGGGCGACGGGGAGCTCCGCGCGCTCGTTCTTCGCCAGCTCCTCGTCGGTCAGCCTCGCGAAGCAGCCGCGCGACGCGAGGATCGCGCGCGCGCCGGTGAAGCCCGCCACCGACCAGACCTCACGGTGCCATGTGCGGGAGTCGAGCGGCACGACCACGAGTCCGATCGCCGCCGCCGCCATGTAGGCCACGCCCCACTCGGGCTGGTTCTCGGACCACAGGACGACGCGGTCGCCTTTCCGGTACCCCAGACGCTGGAAGCGGTCGCCCACGCGCTGCGCGGCGTCGCGCAGGTCGGCAAAGGTGTAGCGGACCCAGCCGCCGTCACGCTGGACCTGGAGCGCCACGTGATCGGGGTACCGTTCGGCGCCGTGCCGCAGCAGGTCGTTGATCGTGCGGACCGCCTCGCGCTCGGCGGAGACGTCCTCTTCGACCTCGAGGGTCCCGGCGCGCTCGACTTTGAGGATGTACTTCTTGATGCCCGCGATGTGGACGTGGATGTAGTGGCGCCAGTTGATGCGCGAAACGTCGAAGTTGAAGCGGCGCCGCTCCTCGGGTGTGAGCCACTCGAAGAGCCGCATCGTGTTGTCCACCTCGAACCGGCAATCGAGATTGAGGTACGGCTCGTAGAGCTCGCCGTAGTAGAACAGCTTGTCGAGCGCCGCTCGCGTGGCGGCGAGCTTCCGGCGCTGCTTCTGCGCCTTGTCCGCCAGCACGCCCCAGTCGGCCATTCGCTCGAGCGTCGACTCCGCCGCCGACAGCGGCGCCGCCTTGAGCTTATAGCGGCGGCGGAAGGCCTCGGGGGTCGGAAACGTGAGCGGCCGGACGCGGATCGGCTCGCCTCGCTTGTCGAGCATGGGGTTGGCCTCGAAGTATCCCACGATCAGCTCGTGCAGGCGGCCCATCGTGATCGGGTTCCGCGAGCCGGTCGCCACCTGGTAGACCTGGAGCGAGCCGCGGCCGTCCTCGGCGAGCTTGGGGATCGCGGCCAGGATCGTGTTGACGACCATGTCGGCGGGTACGAGATCGAGCACCACGTCGGGATCGAGCGGCAGCGAGCGCAGGCGACCCTTGCCGATGGCGGCGATCAGCGGATCGGCCATGCGCAGCCCGTCGAGCCATCCCGGGGAAGGCTCGGAGAGGCTCGACTCGATGATCGCGGGGCGGACGATGGCCAGCGGCATCGCGCCCCGCCGCCGCAGCACGATCTGCTCGCCCAGCGCCTTGGTGTACGTGTAGGTGTCGTTCCAGCCGCGCTCGCGCGCCAGCTTCATGCCCTCCTCGACGAGCCGGTTCTCGATCCACCGCCCGCGCAGGTTCTCGATCGTCTCGCGACGCGGCTCGCGCGAGCCGCCGCGGCGCCGCCGGCGCTGGACCAGCGCCTCCACCAGCTCGCGCCGGACCTCCGGGCTGGTCCCTTGCTCGCGCACGCCGGCGATGACCTGCTCGATGCGCGCCAGATCCTCGTCGGGATCGCGGAACCCACGCAGGGGGAAGGGCGCTTCGGAGTGCGGAGCGGCGTGGTGGATCGTCTCGGGGATCGACTGATCGCTGGCGCCGCACACGTACGCCGTCGACACGTGGACCAGCGCGGCGTCGTGGCACTCGGCGGCGAACTGCGCCACGCGCCCGGCGCCGCGCGTATTCAGCTCCAGCGCGTCGTCGAGCGGCGCGTCGAAGGAGACGACCGCGGCGCTGTTGATGATCAGGTCGAGGCGGTGGATGAGGGTCTCGCGCACCGCCGGGTCCATGCCCAGGCGGTCCTGCGAGATGTCCCCGCCCACGGCCACGAGCTTCTGCTCCAGGAAGCGCTCGAAGTCGTCGCCGTAGCGGTAGCGGAGCCGGTCGAAGACGCTGGACTGGAACAGCTCCCGGCGCAGCCGCTCGGCGGGGGTCTGGACCTCGCCCCCGAACGGGCGCTTGGGTCGGATCAGCACATGGATCCGCTCCACCTCGGGGGCCGCCCACAGGATCTTCTCCAGCAGCGGCTGGCCCAGGAAGCCGGTCGCACCCGTCACCAGGATCTCCTTCCCGGCGAGCGCTCTGGAGATGCGGTCCATGCCTCAGGCC
Source organism: Gemmatimonadota bacterium (assembly GCA_035249945.1). GTDB lineage: Bacteria > Gemmatimonadota > Gemmatimonadetes > JACCXV01 > JAHWKZ01 > JAICNR01. The sequence continues at coordinate 6,860 of DATFFS010000096.1, read as the reverse complement.
GCCGGATGGACCACGCGGAGGGCACCGCGGTCGACTTCGGCCTCGACCGGCGTCCATCCACAGAGGTCCCCGTCGAACATCTTGGGGAGTCGCTCGCGCGATTCGATCCTGACCCGCGAGGTGCGGTGGAGCTGGAAGCTCGGGTGCCGGAGATGGCGGCCGGAGTAGACCTTCGGGAAGTTGACCATGAGGTTCTTCTTGCCGATGTCGTCGACGATGACCACGTCGAGGAGGCCGTCGTCCATGCGGGCTCCGGGAGCCATCAGCAATCCACCGCCCGTGTAGGGAGTATTCTGGATCATCACGGCCGCGCATTCCATGTCCAGCGTCAGGTCGTCCATCTCGATCTTGAGGGGGACGGCGCGCAGTCGATGGACCGCCTTGTAGACGGCGGCGAAGAACGCCGGCGGCCCCTTGAGCCAGGTGAAGCTGTTGGCCTCGGCCGCGACGACCGCCGGGAAGCCGAGCCCCAGCACCGAAAGGAACGCGCGGTCGCGCTCGCGGCCGATGTCGACAGGATGCGCCTCGCCCTCGAAGGCCAGGATCAGGGATGCGGGCAGGTCGTTGAGCGGCAGGCCCAGGCTGCGGGCGATGTCGTTGCCGGTTCCCATGGAGATCAGAGCCAGCTCGACCTCCGTTCCCAGCAGCGCGTTGGCGACCTCCCCGATCGTCCCGTCGCCGCCCATCGCGGCGATCCTCTCCTCGCCGCCCTCGACGAGCCCGCGCGCCAGCTCGGTGGCGTGCCCGGGCCGTTCGGTGACCAGGACGCGGCCGTCGAGACCCCGGCGTCGGATCGCGCCCCGCAGCCTCTCCACGTTCCCGGCGCCCTTCCCATGTCCGGCCCGCGGGTTGGCGATGATCACCATGGGAGGAGAGCAGTATATGGGGGAACCCCCCGCCGTTCAAACCCGGAGCGGTGCGGCGGCATCCCATGAGCGACCGAGTCGACTCGATCCCGGGAGGACCCGACGTGCAGGGGAGCGACCTCGTGCGCCGCGCGCAGGCCGGCGACCGGGCAGCGTTCCGCCGTCTCTACGAGGACCACGTCGGTCGCGTCTATGCGCTCTGCATGCGACTGACCGGTGAACCGGAGGAGGCGATGGAGCGGACGCAGGACGTGTTCGTGCGGGCCTGGGGAAAGTTGGGCTCGTTCCGGGGCGAGGCCGCCTTCGCGACCTGGCTGCACCGCCTGGCGGTAAATGTCGTGCTCACCGACCGCCGATCTGCTGGCAGGCGGGAGCGGAGGGTGGACGCCGCCGCGGCGCTCGGCCCGCGCTCGGAGCCCGCGCCGCGGGCCGGTCTGGCCGTCGACCTCGAGCGAGCGATAGCGGCGCTGCCGCCCGGAGCGCGGGCCGTATTCGTGCTGTACGATGTGGAGGGCTACTGTCACGAGGAGATCGCCGAGCTGACCGGCATCGCGGCCGGCACCTCGAAGGCCCAGCTCCATCGGGCGAGGAAGCTCTTGCGGGAGGCGTTGTCATGACGTGCGAGGAAGTCCGCGGGCGGCTCGACGACTGGGTCGAGGGGAAGCTCGGCGGGCGGGAGGCGGAGTCGGTGGCCGCGCACGTCGCGGGCTGCGATGCCTGCCGCGCCGAGGCGCGCGCACTGGAGGAGCTGCTCGGCGCGGCCGCCGGGCTGCCGCGCGAGATCCGGCCACCGCAGGATCTCTGGGACGGGATCGACGCGCGGCTCGCCGACGAACCGGAGCCTGGCGCGTTCCCGTTGACCAGCCGACGCCTTCCGCGCGCCGGCCTGCCGGCCTGGGCTCTGATCGCGGCTGCGCTCGCGCTCGTCCTCGTCACCGCGGCCGTGACCTCGATCCTCACCCGGAGCCACGACGCGCCGATCGGCGAGGAAGCGCGCTTCCTCGCCGCGTCCCAGGAGCTCCTCGCGGGCCTCGAGGCCCAGGACCTCTCCCCCGAGACGATGGAGATCGTGCGCCGGAACCTCGAAGTCATCGACGCCGCCATCGCCGAGCTCCAGCTCGCGCTCGAGCGCGACCCCGGCAACGGCGAGCTCACCCGTATGCTCCTGGCCACGTACCAGCGGAAGATCGAGCTGCTCGAGCAGGCGGCGCGGTCGGGGGAAGGATGAGCCGGGCGCGCCGCCTCGCGCGAGTGGGTCTCGTCGTCCCGGCTCTCGCCGCGGTTGCGCTCACGTCTGCGCGCTCGCCGGCGCAGGACCGGTTCGAACGCGGCCTCGCCGCCTCCGCCGACGCCACGATCCGCGTGTACAACCTGAGCGGCTCGACCGCGATCACGGGCTGGGACCGCGACTCCGTCGCGATCGTCGCCGAGCTCGCGCCCGGGGCGGGCCGGCTCTACCTGGGCGGCCACGATGCCATCAAGCTGGGGGTGGAGCCGGCGACTCCCGGGGGCACGCCGGGCTCCGCGCGACTCGAGATCCGGGTCCCGCGAGGGAGCGTGCTCTGGGTCAAGGCGGCGGACGCGTCGATCGAGGTCGAAGGGGTCGAGGGCGGGCTCGACCTCTACTCGGTGAGCGGCGGCGTCCGCGTCCGCGGGGCGCCGGCGACCGTGCGGGCCGAGTCGATGGAGGGGCCGATCTCGATCGAGGCACGGACGCCGTGGCTCCGGGCCAAGACCGCCAGCGGATCGATCGACCTGGCGGGAGAGGTGTCCGACCTGGCCGCGACGAGCGTCAGCGGAGCGATCCGCGTGGCCGCCGCCCGGCAGGCGCGCGCGCGCATCGAGAGCGTGACGGGCGAAATCGTCGTTTCGGGAAGGCCCAGCCGCGGCGGGGCGTGGGAGATCGAGACGCACAGCGGTCCAGTGACGCTGGTGCTGGCGCCGGACACGGACGCGGAGATCGACGTCCATACGTTCGGAGGAGACGTGCAGGCGGACCTGGGACGCGTCGTGAGCCGGCGAATCGACGATCTGGCGGGAAGCGACTGGAAGATCCTGGTGGGAAGCGGGGGGACTTCGATGACGGTGCGGACCTTCAAAGCGCCGGTGAGCGTGCGTTCGGCGCGCTGAAGGTGCGGCGGAGGCGCGGCGCGCCTCCGCCAGCCCTTCGGCGTTCTCTATTCGCCGATGTCCTCGCGGCCTTCGGAGCCGCCGTCCGACTGCCGCTGGCGCTCGACGCCACCGCCACCGCTCTGGCGTCCAGACTGACTGCCGCCACCGCCGCCGCTTTGACGCCCGGACTGGCCGCCGCCCTGGCCGCCCTGACCGCCCTGACGACCCTGGCCAGTGCCGCCCTCGCGACCGGACTGCCCGCCTTCGGGCATCTTGCCACCGCTCTTTTGATCGGCCATCGAATTCCTCCTCGAAGTGTTTCGTTTGTCCGACGTCGACGTCGGATTCGTTTCGAGTCTACGCCCTCGGAGGATGCGATCGCTGTCCGCTTGAAGACAAAAGCGCGTGGAATCGCTACGCGCTTCGGAGTCGGTAAAGCAGCGAACAGACACTTCCTGACGTACGCGCTACGCTGATCCCCTTCGGACAAAGCAATTCCCATTTCCCCTGGATCGGAGGAGAACGATGAAGCTGGAAACGCTGGACGACCTTTTCGGTCACCTGTTGCAGGATCTCTACAGCGCCGAGAAGCAGATCACACGCGCCCTTCCCAAACTGGCCAAGGCGGTCGAGGATACCGAGCTGGCCGAGGCGTTGGAAACGCACCTGGACGAGACGAAGGGGCAGGTGGATCGCCTGGAGAAGATCTTCGAGGAGCTCGACAAGTCCCCGGGCCGCAAGAAGTGCGTGGGGATGGAGGGTCTTCTCGAAGAGGGCTCGGAGCTGATCAAGGAAGAGCCGGATCCGATGGTCCTCGACGCGGGTCTGATCTCGGCGGCGCAGAAGGTCGAGCACTACGAGATCGCGGCGTACGGCACGGCCGTCGAGTGGGCCCGCATCCTGGGGTACACCAAGGCCGAGAAGCTGCTGCAGCAGACCCTGGAAGAAGAATCCGCCGCCAACGAGAAGCTGACCATGCTGGCGGAAGAGGGAGTCAACGAGGCGGCGATGGAGGGAGTCGAGGTAGAGTGAGGCCTGCCGGCCTCGCTGATCTCCGCGGAACGGAAACGGGGCGCTCGGCGAGCGCCCCGTTCCGCATTGCAGCCGGGTGCGGGGGCTCTAGCGGTTTCCGCCCTTGTTGCCACCGCCCGAGCGGCCACCGCGACCACCGCCGCCGCCGCCGCTTTGCTTGCCGGATTTGCTCCCGCCCTGGCTGCCGCCTCCGCCGCTCTTCTGGCCGGATCGGCCGCCCTGGCCACCGGAACGACCGCCCTGTTCCTTGTCCTGTGGCATCTGTTCCTCCGCATGTCAGTGAATCCGGCGTTCCCTTGAGCGCCGGTGCGATAGGCGGATCGTATTCCATTTCCGGGACCGATACTGTACGCCGGACGACAGTTCGATCGGGCGGTTCATGCGGGAAGCCCAATGGGAGAAGGAGGAAGCAACGATGATGAGAGTGTGGCGGGAGAACGGGCTCTCGATCGTAGTCTTCGGGCTGTTTCTCGTGTTCCTCGTGGCCCAGAGTGTGGCCGGCCACAGGGTGGAGGTGGAGGAATCCCGTGAGCACGGTGAATCACCGCCATCGTACGGGGAGTATCTGACGAGCGGCGGCTTCGTCGAGGCGACCTTCGAGAACTGGGAGAGCGAGTTCCTGCAGATGGCGGCCTACGTCGTTCTCACGGTCGGCCTGCGGCAGAAGGGGTCGGCGGAGTCGAAGAAGCTGGAAGGCAGGGAGAAGGTGGATGCCGATCCGCGACGGGTGAAGGACAAGGAGAACGCTCCCTGGCCGGTGCGCCGCGGCGGTTTCGTCCTGACCCTCTATGAGCATTCGCTGGGGATCGCCCTGGGCCTGCTGTTTCTGTTTTCCTTCGTCGTGCATGCGCTGGGCGGCGCGGCCGACTATAGCCAGGAACAGCTCCTGCACGGAGGCAGTCCGGTGACCACGCTCGAGTACCTGACCACGTCCCGGTTCTGGTTCGAATCGTTCCAGAACTGGCAGAGCGAGTTCCTGGCCGTGGGTTCGATCGTGGTCCTGAGCATCTTCCTGCGTCAGCGAGGCTCGCCCGAATCGAAGCCCGTGGCCGCACCCAACGCCGAAACGGGGGGTTGATCCATGGGGACCATACGTCGCCTGACCGGCGCCGCGCTCGCGACGGCGGGCGCCTGGGCGCTCGCCCGCAGAGCGCTCGCCTCGCGCCGCTCGATCGACTTGGCTGGGAAGGTGGTGGTGATCACGGGCGGCTCGCGCGGACTGGGGCTGGAGCTCGCGCGCGTCTTCGCGTCCGAGGGCGCGCGGCTCGCGCTGCTCGCCCGCGACGCCGAGGAGCTCGACCGCGCCCGGAGCGAGCTCGCGCAGTTCGGAGTCGAGGTCTGGACCCGAGCGTGCGATCTCACGGATCCGGCGCAGACGGCGGCGGCGGCGAAGGAGCTCGAGCGGTCGTTCGGCTGGATCGACGTGCTCGTGCACGACGCCGGAGTGATCTCGGCCGGTCCGATCGGGAACATGGCCGAGGAGGACTTCGAGTCCGCCATGGACATCCACTTCCGCGCCCCGCTGCGATTGACGCTCGCGCTCCTGCCGATCGTGCGGCGGCCCGGCCGCATCGTGACGATCGCCTCCATCGGCGGGCTCGTGTCGGTCCCCCATCTGGTGCCGTACTGCGCCAGCAAGTTCGCGCTCGTGGGGCTGTCCGACGGCCTGCGCGCCGAGCTGGCGCGCGAAGGGATCCGGGTGACGACCGTGTGCCCGGGTCTGATGCGCACGGGCTCTCACTGGAACGCCCGGTTCAAGGGCCGCCATCCCGCCGAGTTCACCACGTTCTCCCTGCTCGCGTGCTCGCCGATCACCTCGATCGACTCCGCGCGCGCCGCCCGCCGGATCGTGGAGGCGTGCCGCCGCGGCGAGCCGTTCCTCGTCCTGTCGCCTCAGGCGCGGCTCCTGCACCTGGCATCCACGCTCGCTCCCGTCGCGACGGCCGAGGCGATGGCCCTCGTCGCGCGGCTTCTGCCGGAGGCCGACTGGCCGGAAGGCGATCGCGAGCGTGAGGGGCACGAATGCACGACCTCGCTCGCGCCGTCGATGCTGACCCGGATGGGGGATCGCGCAGCCGTCCGGAACAACGAGATGCCGCACGTGCCGGTGCGGCGCGGGAATGGGGCCGGCTAGTGTGGGTCGCGGACTCCTGCGATACCAGAGGGAGCTGCTCGAGGGAAAGCAGGGGTGGAGGGGGCTCCTCTTCCTCCACTGGCCCGTTTCGCCCGAGGCTCTGCGCGACATCGTCCCGCGAGCGTTGCCGCTCGATCTGCGGAACGGCTCGGCATGGGTGAGCCTCGTCGCGTTCGGCATCCGCGCGGCCCGGCCGCCTCTCCTGCCGGCGGCGCTGGGGATCGACTTCCTGGAAACGAACGTCCGGACCTACGTCCGGCGCGCCCGCGGCGAGCCCGCCATCTGGTTCTTCTCGCTGGAGGCCTCCTCGGCGCTGGCCGTGACGGCCGCGCGGGTCGCGTACGGGCTGCCCTACTGGCTCGCGCGCATGGCACGGGAACGCGAGAACGGCCTGGAGGTCTACCGGACGGTCCGGCGCCAGGGGCCGGGGTCGCCGGGCCTCGAGGTCCGGTATCGCGTCGGGCAGCCGCGGGGGGTCGCCGAGCCCGGGTCGCTCGAGGCGTTCCTGGTGGAGCGCTACCTGCTGCACGTCGTTCGGCGAGGGCAGGTGCGGACCGTGCGGGTTCGCCACGCGTCCTATCCGCTCCGGGAAGTGGAGGTCGACTCCGTGTCGGAGGACCTCCTGTCGGCGGGGGGTGTCGAGCGGCCCGACGGCGCCCCGCTCGCCCACTTCTCGGACGGGGTCGACGTCGACGTGCTGCGGGTCGTCGGCGGCT
>DATFFS010000095.1:0-6376 GCA_035249945.1 Gemmatimonadota bacterium | reverse complement strand
CTCCGGGTCGTAATTCATGCACGGGAGCACGACGAACCCGTCGATCTGGATGCGTGAATTTGCATCGATCGCGACCGCGACATCCGGATCGCTAGCTACGGAATCCAGTCTCTCAGCGGAGAACTCCAATCGGGCCTCATTGAGAGCCAGGGGTCCGGACGAACAGCCGAGAGCGGTTGCACCAATGAGAACGAATCGGAACTGCTCGAAACGCATCATCCCACCCACATTGCCCCTCAATCAGCACCGACCCGGATCGTCGCGCGATTGCTGAATGGATGCCGCAGAGGCTCGCCGGCAAACCCGGCGAAGATCTGGTACGTGCCTTGTGGCAGAGGAATGTTCGAGGCCCCGTAGTTCAAGAACGGTGCCCAGAGCATTCGCAATTCAAGTATAGCATGGATTCACATGTTTGTGACCGTGGGCTGAAGGCCGTCCGACAGGGTGTTTGGTGCGCCGGCTCGCACAGATTCTAAGCCGGCGCACCCGGACTTCTACGCCCCCGCCGGTCTCCGCGCCTCTCCGCGCACGTACGACAGCGGGAAGCTGAGCTGATTGAACTCCGCCACCTGGCGGACGAGCTCCGCGGCCGCCTCCTGGTTACCGGCGGCCTCGTGCGCCCGCGCGGTCAGGAGCAGGATGCGCGGGTCCTGGTCGTTGGCCTGCTCGAAGTGGGCGACGGCTTCGGCCCCGTTCCCTTCGGCCAGCGCGATTCGTCCCATGAGCTCGTGGTCCTGCCGCAGCTCGAAGGGAACCGCCGGCTCCTGGACCGCCGTGTGGTACGCGGCCGCTCTCTCCTTCGCCATCGCGAGATCGTCGCTCGCGAGCGCGACCAGCGCCTCGTTGTAGATGTGATTCCGGCGCGTAGCCTCCTTGATGCCTTCTGGGACGTCGGCCTTCTCGATCTCCTCGACCGCCCAGGCAAAGCGCTCGATGGCGCCCTCGACGTCGCCCAGGTCGAGCATCGTCCGCCCGATCAGGCCGTCGTCGCCGGAAAGTGTCGTCCAGTCGGACTTCTCCACCGAGATCTCGCGGCGCGTCTCGAGCACCTCGAATGCGCGGGCGCTATTCCCCTCGTGGAGCCAGGCGGCCGCCTTCCAGAGGAGTGCGTTCGTCCGGACACCGTCGTTCGGAGCCATGGCGAACATCTCGTCCGTCGTCGCCCGAGCCTCGTTCCCGTTTCCCAGGAACATCTGATTGTGGGCGATTCCGATGTAGGACGCGTTGAAGGTGGAGTCCGCCTCTAGCGCCTTTCGGTACTGCACGATCGACTCGTCGAAGCGCCCCATCTTCATCAGGAACTCGGCGTACGAGTCGTACGGGTTGGGCTCCGACGGCAGTACCTCGATGTACTTGCGGAAGGCCTGCTCGGCCTCGTCGAAGCGCCCCGCGGCCCGCGCGGCGTAGCCCATGTTGTTCCACGCCTGACTGAACGCGGGATCGATCTCGACCGCCTTCCTGTACTCGGCGATCCCCGCTTCCCAGTCCTGACGCGCAAACGCGAGCTGCCCCGCGAGCGCGTTATGGGCGCGCACGTCACCCGGGTATTTCGCGACCAGCTCCCTGAGAAGTTCCAGCTGCTCGTCGCCCTGCCCATCGACGCCGGCCTGGGCGACCTGGATCAGGATGCGCTCGCCTTCCGAGGCGTGCTCCATGTTGGCGACGGCCTTCTCGAGGTTGTCGAAGAATTCCTCGGGCGAGGGCGCGGTGTTGGCGAGGAGGAGGTAGGCGTACGCGAATGTCGGGTCCTTCGCGACGGCTTCCTGAAGGAGCGGGCGCGAATCCAGCGCCCGCAGGTTCTCCGACATGGTGCGGGCCTCGAGGAACAGCTCGCGCGCTTCGTCGGAGGCGGAGGTGACAGGGATCTCGCCGCTGGCGACCGTCGCCGTGGCGGAATCGGCGCCGGCCTGAGCGTCCTGTGTCCGTTCGCATCCGGCGAGGAAGGCTACGAGGGCGAGCGGCAGCCACAGGGATGTCCGTGGAATCGTGGGTCTTCTCATGGAGGGCTTCTCCTCTTTCAGCGCCCTGTCTCGAGCGACGGGCGCGTCAGCGATTGCGGTTTCCGGGTCCGCGCTGAAGTGGGCGGGCTCGTCCGGAAGACGCCCTGGTCGAGCGCCTGTTCAACGTGTCAAATCGCGGGAGATCCAGGTGCAAACAGGTGAGAAGATCCTTCGTCGCAGCGATCGTCCAGTGCTCTGCAGCCGAACGTCTCGATGCTGTCGCCAGGGGTCGAGAAGCAAGGGCGAATCAAAAAGCGAGGTCTTTGAGCTCCCGTGTGCGGGCGCGACTGGCGACGATCCGCGTGCCGTCCTTCATCCTGATCTCGAGCCGCGCGCCGTCATACGGCTCCATCGAGCGGACGTGGTCGAGATTGACGATGTGGCTCCGGTGGATGCGGACGAACCTCTCGGCGTCGAGGAGCCGCTCGAACTCCGAGATCGGCAACCGCACCAGGTAACGCCGTGCGCCCGCGTGCACGGCGACGTACTCGCCCTCGGCCTCCAGGCGCTGAACGTCCTTCATGAACACCGGGACCAGCCGATCGACGTCGCGTACCAGGATCCGGGCCAGCGGCGACCCCCCGAGCGCGTTTCGCGCCCGAGCGGCGACGGGCTCACCAGTCTCCGGCGGGGGCGACCGCCGCAGGCGCTCCACCGCGCCCAGGAAGCGCGCGCGGCCGAAGGGCTTCACGAGATAGTCGATCGCCTCGGCCTCGAAGGCCGCCACCGCGTAGCGGTCGTACGCGGTTGTGAAGATGACCGCGGGGTGGCAGGTGATCGCCTCCAGCACCTCGAGGCCGCTCATCTCGGGGAGATGGACGTCGAGGAACAGCACGTCGGGCCGGAGCGCCTCGATCCGCTCGACCGCGGTGGCGCCGTCGCTCGCCTCGGCCACGGTCTCGAGCCAGTTCACGCCGGCAACGAGGTCGCGCAGCTCCTCGAGCGCGGCCGGCTCGTCCTCGACGAGGACGGCGGTCAGCCGGCGGCTCACGGCCCTTCCGGATCGGCGGGAAAGCCGAGCGCGACGCGGAAGCCATGCCCCGGGCTTCCGGAGAAGGAGAATCTCCCCGCTCCGTCGTAGCGGGTCTCGATCCGGTTCCGCACGGTGCGCAGGCCGATTCCTGCACTCTCGATCGCCCCCTCCGCCGGACCGATGCCGTCATCCTCGACCACGACCTCCAGCGCGGCGCCGGACCGCCGCACGGCGATCCGCACGGTGCCGCCGCGCGCCCGCGGAGCGATGCCGTGGCGGATCGCGTTCTCGATCAGCGGCTGGAGCGTCAGCGCCGGGATGCGGGCGTCGAGCGCGTCCTCGTCGATCGACTCCTCGACGGCGAGACGGTCGCCCAGGCGATTCCGCTCGAGCTCCACGTACGCGCGCGTGAATTCCAGCTCCTCGCGGACGCTGACGAGATCGCTCTCCCGACCCTCCAGATCCAGGATGAAGCGGAGCAGCCCGCCCAGGGTCTCGATCGCGTCGGCGGCCTTGGCGGGGTCTCGGAGAACGAGCGCGCGGATGCCGTGCAGCGTGTTGAAGAGGAAGTGGGGCTGGAGCCGCGACCGGAGCGCGTGGAGCTCGACGCGCGCGCGCTCGGCCTCGGCGCGCGAGGCGAGCGCCTCGGACCGGGCAGCGGCCTCGCGCTCGATCCGGGCTCGGCGCTCAGCGCGGACCGCGTGCGATCCTCCGACGAGGAGCCCGTAGATCCAGAATCCCACGACCGCGGTCCAGCCGCCTTCCTCGACCGCGACGAGACGGACGAGGTCGACGCCGCCGACGACCCAGAGCCGCGCGTAGACCGCCGCGATCCACAGCCCCACGAATCCGATCCCGAGAAGCACGTGGAAGGCGAGGAAGCCCAGCGCCCGGTCGGATCGCCACGGCACGCGGTCGCTCAGGTGCCAGACGCCCACGCCGAGGAGCGCGGCCACGGCGACCGAGACGATCGCTCCCTGGACCGCACGCCCCGGTGGCATCTCCTGCGCGAGCGCCGCGGCGTAGAGAACCGCGATCGGCACCCAGGCCAGGGCGTAGAGGAGCCACGCGCGCGCTTTTCCCATGGGCGACAAGCTCGCCCCTCGGCCGGTGTCCGGCACGGACGGGTGCGCGCGCGGCGCCGCCACCATCAGCTCCCGGCCAAACCTGGCAGCAGCTCGTCGCGCACCCACGCGTTCTCCGGCTCGAGCTCGAGCACGCGCTCGTATTGCGCGCGCGCCTGGGCCGCTTCGCCCCTCGCGGCGTATGCCTGTCCGAGCCATAGGTGGACGTCGGCCTTGCCCCAGCGCGGCTCGGGGGGCGCGGGCGCGTCGCTCTCGAAACCCGCCGCCGAGCGCTCGAGCGCGGTGATCGCGGACTCGACTCCGCCACCGAACGCTTCGGGAGTGAAGAACGCGCCGATACCCCTGAGCAGCCAGACGCGCGGGTTCTCCGGGCCGAGCGCGAGCGCGTCGGCCTGGACCGCGTCGATACGCGACCCCAGCGTTGCGCCGAGCGCGCCGTTCTCGCCGATCATGAGCCCGTAGACCGATGCGAGGAGGGCGTGCGTCTCCGCGCGGGGACCTCGCTGGATGCTCGTCTCGAGCGCGCTCTCGGCCCGCTCGAGGAGCTTCCACACGCATCCGGGCTCGGCCTCTGTGTCGCAGCCGTGCCGCGCGGCGAGGCGGTAGAGCGCATAGCCGTGGTAGTGATGGAGGAGAGCGTCGGCGGGATGGACGGTGAGCGCGCGCTCGGCGAGCGCGATCGCTTCTCGGAGCGCCGCGTCGTCACCCCTGGCGGCCGCGTCGACCGTCAGCGTCTGGATCTGCTCGGCGAGCGCCGCCGGATCGGTGGTCTGGGCCGGCGCCGGGGCCGCTCCCGCAGCCACGACCAGCGCGTGAATCGCCACGGTTATCCCTCTCATGATCTCCCTCCTGGTTGAAGAGCGGCGCGCTCAGAAATCGATGGACATCCCCACGAAGACGCTGCGAGCCGAGCGATCCCGCACCGGGAAGCGCTCGGCGTAGTCCCGGGACCAGCGGTACTCGAGCACGTTGAACCGGTCGTACACGTTGTTGAGCGAAGCGAAGAGAACCAGCAGGCCATCCTCGCCGAAGAAGACGAGGCGGCTGAACGACAGGTCGAGCCGGTGGAACGCGGGCTGCCGCCCGCCGAACGGCTCGTCGTACGTAGGGATCCAGATGACCGGTCCGTCGGGGCTCGGCGCAGCGCCCGCCACGTCCGTGAACGGCCGGCCGGTCGCGTAGCGCCAGGCCGCCCGCGCGTTCCAGCCGGGCCGGATCTCCCGGCCGACGACCGCGATCAGGCTGTGCGTCACGTCGAAGGGCGCTCGCGTGAGCGTGTTCGTGTCGGGATCCGTTCGCTCCGCGTCGACGAGGCTCCAGGAGATCCAGCCGCTCGTGTCCCACGGCCCGCTCCCCTTCAGGAACACGTCGATCCCCTTGCTCTCCCCTTGGCCCCCGCCGATCGCGCGATCGTCGCGGTCGAGCTGCGCCAGGTCGTCGTAGCGCTTGAGGAACGCCTCGACCCGGAAGAGCCCCTCCGACGGCGTGCCGGCCTGAACGCCCGCGACGAGCTGGATCGCGCGCTGCGAGGCGAGCGGGGCCGCGCTCCGCGCGTAGAGCAGCGGATCGGCCACCTGGTGGTAGACGCCGCCGGCGAGGAGGAGGGACGCGTTGGGCCGCGGGTTCCAGGCGAGCGACAACCGCGGGTCCCACGTGCGCTCGTCCGACAGGGTCGAGCGATCGGTCCGGATCCCGGCCGTCACGCCGAGCCGGGATGTCGCGGCCCATTCCGTCTCGAGGAACAGTCCGTGCCGCTCGCCCTCCCCGTCGAAATCCAGCGGATCCGTCGGCGCGCCTTCGCCGCGGTCGGCACTGTCGCGCGGAATCTCGCCGGTTAGCGCAGCGTCCAGCCGCTCGAGCTCCCCGCCGGCAGTCAGGACCAGGGCGCTTCCGCGAGGTACAGCGACGGCCGCGAAAAGCTGCGTCGAGACCCGGTCGTCGAGGAGCCGGAACGCTCCGCCCGCCTCCTCGGACCGCGCGCCTGAGCGGCTCAGGCTCACGACCGGCTCCGCAGCTCCCAGCCGGTCCCGCCACGTGACGATCGCCGCCGAGGCGTCGCTCTCGATGTCGTAGTCGCCCTCGAACGAGGCCTCCTCGACGTCGAACGACGTCTCGAACGTCTCGCCGATGACGAACGCCTTGAGCTGTCCGGTCGGCCGGTAGTCCCACACGAGCGATCCGCTCGCCTCCCACCCCTGGGGTGCGGTGCCGTAGTCGCGCGTCGAGCCGTTGACGGCGTAGATGGGGCCCACGTGAAGCCGGGAGAGGGTCAGCGCGCCGCCCGCGCGCTCCCCGAGCGGCCCTTCGACCGAGCCCTC
>DATFFS010000094.1:0-1959 GCA_035249945.1 Gemmatimonadota bacterium | reverse complement strand
AGCACCAGAACGGCCACCGTTGGAGCCGAAACGGCGCCCCGCTATATTCGAGAGACTTTTCCGGTCAGAGATTCGCTGGCGGCGAGACGACGATCCATTCCGAGGGAAATCCGTGTCCGGTCACAGCAAGTGGTCGACGATCAAGCGGAAGAAGGGCGCGGCGGACGCCAAGCGCGGCCAGATCTTCACCAAACTGATCAAGGAGATCACGGTGGCCGCCCGGGAAGGTGGCGGCGATCCGGAGATGAACCCGCGCCTGCGCACGGCGGTCGACAACGCCAAGGCGCAGAACATGCCCTCCGACAACATCGACAAGGCGATCAAGCGGGGGACCGGCGAACTCGAGGGCGTGCGCTATGTCCGCGTCACCTACGAGGGCTACGGGCCCGGCGGCGTGGCGCTGTTCATCGAATGTCTGACCGACAACGAGAACCGCACGGTGGCGGTGATCCGGCATCTGTTGTCGAAGCACGGGGGCAACCTCGGCAAGGACGGCTCGGTGGCGTGGATGTTCGACCAGAAGGGGCAGATCCTGGTCGAAGCCTCGCGCCATGACCCGGAGAGCGTGATGCTGGCCGCCATCGACGCCGGAGCCGAGGACGTGATCGAAGAAGAAGGGTTCGTGCGCGTGATGACGCCGTTCACCGCGTTCCAGGCCGTCCAGGACGCGCTGCAGGCGGCGGGGATCGAGGCCGAGGAGGCCGAGCTCGCGATGATCCCCAAGAGCAGCGTTTCCGTGGAGGGCTCGATGGCCGAGCGCGTGCTCAAGCTCGTCGATGCGCTGGAGGAGGAAGACGACGTGCAGAAAGTCGCGGCCAACTTCGACATCGACGAGAAGATCCTCGCCGAGGTGGGGTAGCGCGGGGGTGCGCGTGCTCGGCGTCGACCCGGGCAGCGCGATCACCGGCTATGGTGTGATCGAGTTCGCCGCTGGCGGCGCCGTGGAATGCGTCGATTGCGGCACGATTCCGGGCGGCGCTGGCAGCGTCGCCGACCGGCTCGTGTCGGTCTTCGACGGGTTGACGGACGTCATCGAGGCCTACCATCCCGCCGAAGTCGTAATCGAGAACGCCTTCCTCGGAAAGAACGTCCGCACGCTGGCTGTCATGAGCCAGACGCGGGGCGTGCTGCTGCTGGCCGCCCGGAAAGCCGGTCTTCCGGTGCACGAGTACACCCCCCGCGAGGTCAAGCAGTCGGTTGTCGGGACCGGCAGGGCCTCGAAGACGCAGATCGCCTGGATGGTGTCCACCCTCCTCCACATGCCGGCCGGCCGCGTGCCGCGAGATGCCACCGACAGCCTGGCGGTTGCGCTCTGCCATCTGAACCGCGGAGCGCGGACGAACGGGGCGCGGCCGTGATCGGCTCGCTCCGCGGCCGGCTGGCGCGGAAGTCGATCGACGAAGTTACGGTCGAGGTCGGCGGGATCGGCTGGCGGGTTTCGATCCCGCTCTCGACGTATGAGGCGCTGCCCGCCGAAGGCGACGAGGCGGCGCTCGTCACCCATCTTCATGTGCGCGAGGACGAGCTGACGCTCTACGGATTCGCCTCGGCGCGCGAGCGACGCCTGTTCGAGACGCTGATCGGGGTGAGCGGCGTCGGACCGCGCCTGGCTCTCCATGTGCTGTCGCGTCTGACGCCCGAGCGGTTCGTGGCCGCGATCCGGCGCCAGGACCTGGCCACCCTGACGGGGATCAGCGGGGTGGGGAAGAAGACCGCCGAGCGGCTCGTGCTGGAGCTCAAGGACAAGATCGGCGAATTCGCGGAGATGGACGCGGAGGAGGGCGAGCCTGTGCGCCTGACGACCAACGGCGAGGACGCGGTCAAGGCGCTGATCGCGCTCGGCATCGGTCGGAACACGGCCGAGCGCGCCGTCCAGGCGTCGCTCGCCGACGCGCCGGATGCGCCCGCGGCCGATCTGACCCGCCGCGCGCTGTCTTCGATCCGGGAGTAGAATGGCGC
>DATFFS010000093.1:0-4812 GCA_035249945.1 Gemmatimonadota bacterium | reverse complement strand
TCCGGTCGCGCACCATGCGGGCGACGAGGTTGAACACCGGACGCTCGAAGCGGTGGACCAGCTCCCGGTAGGCGCGCTGGGAACCGCCCAGCGCCTCCTGGACGAGCTGTTCGTCGGCCGCCTTCACTGGTCCTCCCAACGACGATGCCATTCGACGGGTTTCACGACAGCGGCGCGACCGGCCAGGCCGAGAAGGCCGCGCGCGTGCGCGAGATGTTCGACGCGATGGCGCCGCGCTACGACCTGTTCAACGACGTGCTCTCGGCCGGGATCCACCGCCGCTGGCGTGCGGATGCCCTCGATCTGCTGGCTCCCGCCGCCGGTTCCGCCTACCTCGACCTCTGCGCCGGAACGCTCGATCTGGCGCGCCTCGTCGTGGCGCGCGCTCCCGGCGCGCGTGTCGTGGGAGCCGATTTCTCCCTTCCCATGCTGGCCCAGGGGCGTGCCAAGCTCTCCGCGCCCAAGATACCCGTCCGGCCCGTGGCCGCCGACGCGCTCCGCCTGCCGTTCCCCGACGGCGCGTTCCGGGGAGTGATCATCGGGTTCGGGCTCCGGAACCTGGCGGATTTCGACGCGGGTCTCCGCGAAATGGCGCGCGTCCTGGAGCGGGGCGGCCGCCTCGTCGTGCTCGAGTTCACGATCCCTCCCGGCCGGGTGTTCCGCGGACTCTATCACGCGTACTTTCACCACGTTCTCCCGCGCGTGGGCACGTGGATCTCCGGTCAGGCCCCGGCGGCCCGCTACCTGCCCGACTCCGTCTCGCGATTTCCGCGCGCCGGCGAGCTCGCCGAGCTCGTGGCGGCGGCCGGCTTCGAGCGCGTCCGCTGGCGCTACCTGACCCGCGGGATCGCCGCGCTCCACGTCGGCTACAAGGTGTAGCACTCGAGGACCGATGCCGCGACCCTACCCAGAGGACATCCACGTGATCGGCGTCCCCCTCGACCTGGGCGCCGGGCGCCGCGGAGTCGACATGGGACCTTCCGCGGTCCGGATCGCGGGGGTCCGGGAGCGCCTGGGGCGGCTCGGATACCGGGTGACCGACACCGGCGACGTCGCCGTCCCGATCCCGGAGACCGCCGATCCCGGCGACCCGAAGGCGCACTACCTCCCGCAGATCGCGGAGGTGGCGACCGAGCTCGCCGATCGCGTGAGCGCGGCGATGCGGGCGGGCGCCGTTCCACTCGTGCTCGGCGGCGACCACTCGCTGTCGATCGGGTCGATCGCGGGCGCCGCGCGCTGGGCGCGGGAGAACGACGTGGAGCTCGGGCTCCTCTGGTTCGACGCCCACGCCGACATGAACACGCCCGATACGACGCCCAGCGGGAACATCCACGGCATGCCGCTGGCCACCTCGCTCGGGTACGGGCCCCCGGAGCTCACGGAGATCGCCGGCTTCTCGCCCAAGGTGCGCTGGGACAGGACGGTCCTGATCGGCGCGCGGGACGTCGACCGCGGCGAGCGCGCGCTGATCCGCGAGGCGGGGATCCGCACGTTCACGATGCGGGAGATCGACGAGGACGGGATCGTGCCCGTGCTGGAGGAGGCGCTGGCGATCGTCAACGAGGGGACGGCCGGGTTTCTCGTCTCGTGGGACATGGACTTCGTCGACCCCAACTTCGCGCCCGGCGTCGGCACGGCGGTCAAGGGCGGCGTCGACTACCGCGAGGGTCACCTCGCGCTCGAGATCGTCAGCGACACCGACGGCATGATCGCGATGGACATGGTGGAGACCAACCCGATCCTGGACGAGCACAACCGCACGGGGCGTCTCGGCATGGAGCTCATCCTGTCCGCCTTCGGAAAGACGATCCTGTAGCTCGCGCCGTCTCCCGAGTCCGCGCAGAACGCGTCTCCGCGGAGACGCCGGGTCGACTGCCGACGAGGCTCCGTTCCTCTGTCCGGCCGAATGCGCATCCCACCTGCCATCCTGACGCAGGCTGAGGTTCCGGGGCCGGTCCGCACGTCTCCGCGGAGACGCCCCGGCCGCGACAGTGGGCCCGGCGAGACTGCGGGGCACCGGAATTGCTCCATTCTCCGTTAGTGCTTATACTCCATAGTCATTAAAGAGCATACCGGAGACACGGGGAGAGGCGATGCCGTTCAGTTCCGGATTCGAACAGGTGCTGGAGGCGGCGGCCCGACTCCAGGAGATCGTCCCTGACACCGTGCTCGTCGGCGGATCCGCAGCGGCGCATCACGCCGGGCACCGGGTCTCGCTGGATGACGATCACACGTTGGGCGATCTGAAGCGCCGGTTCGACGAAGTCCTGGAAGCCCTCGAGCGCACGGAGGGGTGGGTGACCTCGCGGATCCGCCGCCCCGTCCTGATCCTGGGGAGCTTGGACGGCGTCGAAACCGGCATTCGCCAGCTGATCCGGCGACGGCCGCTCGAGGTCGAGCGGGTCACGGTGGGGGACCGACCGCTCACGGTGCCGACCCTGGAGGAGATCTTCAGGATCAAGTCCTGGCTCGTCCTGCGCCGCAACGCCACCCGCGATTATCTGGACGTCGTCGCGCTCGCCGACCGTTTGGGACAACCCGACGCGGCGCGGGTGATCCTCGGGATGGACGACTACTACGAGGACCAGGTCGGGCCGGGTGGGCGACGTGTCGCCACCCAGCTCGCCAAGCAGCTCGCCGACCCCGCGCCGTACGATCTGTCGGAGGTCGATCTTGCGCATTATCGCGCGCTCGACGCGCGCTGGCGGGACTGGGGGAGCGTGACCGCGGCATCTCGTTTCCTCGCGTCGGAAGTTCTGAACCTCCTCGCGGAGGAACATTCCTGATGGGGTTCCGGCACCTCGACTATCCGGTAGACGCGAAGGTGACCCGCCTCGGCCCGGCGGCCATCGACGCCTTGCTGGAAGCGGGAGACCTCGATTCCTGGGTGCCGCTCCTGCGGGTGGTCGCGCGCGACCCCTTCGGGCCGCTCGCCGACACGATCCTCATGATCTGCGAGGCGCATGCGATGTATGGAACTTCGGCCCTCTGGCGAGACTGGATCGAACAGCGGCGGGGACGGTCCGCGCCGGAGGCGACGACCCTTGCGGACGCGCGGACGCGGGCCGGGTTGACGCAGACGCAGGTCGCCGAGCGGCTCGGGATCGGCCAGTCGGATGTTTCGAAGCTCGAACGGCGGTCGGACGTCCGGCTGTCGACTCTGCGAGCCTATGCGGCGGCCATCGGAGCGCGACTCCACGTAATGATCCGGGGAGCGGAGGACGAAACGGCCCGGGAGCTCGCATTCCCGGAGTGAGGCACCTTCGATGATCGATCCCGTGATCCTAAAGCAATTCGAGGAGCCCGATGAGGTGCGTGAGATGCCGAAGGGCCGCTTCGAGATCGTCCGGATCGGCGGGCTCGCGATCGGGAGGGCCACGTACGAGCCGGGATGGAAGTGGTCGATCGACGTCGGGCCCGCGGTGGGGGCGGAGCGGTGCGAGATCGAGCATGTCGGCCTCGTCCTCCAGGGCGCCGCGACGGCCGCGTTCCACGACGGGCGCGTAATCGAGCTTCGGGCCGGGAATCTGTTCCACATTCCGCCGATCCCCCACGACAGCTGGGTCGTGGGGGACGAGCCCTACATCTCGCTGCACTTCCTGGGCGCGGAGCGATACGCGAAGTGAGGATCGGAATCGTCAGCGACACGCACGACACGGTCCTGGCCGCGCTCCGTGAGGCGCTGGCGGGCGTCGACGAGATCCTCCACGCGGGCGATATCGCGAGCGACGAGGCGCTCGCCGAGATCGAGACCATCGCGCCCGTGACAGCCGTCCGCGGCAACATGGACGAGCGCGCGCTCGCCGACCGGCTGTCGGAGGAGGAGATCCTGACGCGCTGGGGGGTACGGATCGCGCTTCTCCACGGCCACCGCGTCGGCCGGGCGTCCGTCGACGACCTCGCGAACCGCTATGGGGATCGCGCCGTCGATCTGGTGATCTGGGGCCACATCCACGAACCGGTATCGATCGAGCGCGGGGGCGTCCGCTACTTCAATCCCGGGACCGCGGGTGGCATCGGCGCACCCGCGACGTGCGGCATCGTGACCGTGACTGGACAGGATTTCACTGTCGAGCACGTCTACCTGACATGAATCTCGATCGAGAATCTTTCCGGACCGAGATGGTCATGTCCATCCACCTATGTTCACTCGACAGGGCCTCGCATTGCATTCCCCGCCCCATCATCTACACTCGGATATGTGAAGACGAGAGCGGCGCTGTCGATCGGAATCCTCCTGTGCATCACGAGTTGCAAGAACGGCTCTCCCACCAGCCCGCCCCTCGAAATCCCCATCTACGGTTCCTGTGACGTGGAGCCCACGTACGCGTCTCAGGTCGTACTCAACCGCTGGCCGTCGTTTCCGCTCTCGTACTATTACCGCGACGAGACGTTTCCGTTGGAATTCCGCGAGGACTACCGCTCCGCGATCCTGGACGGAATCCGCCGATGGGATGCGATGACGGCGAACGAGCTCGGTTCGGTCGTCGAAGTCGACGATCCCGAGGACGCGCACTTCGTGATCTCGTACACCCCGTTCTCCCCGCCGCTGATCTCTGCCCGCACCGTCCATGGCAACGGCCGGCCGTTCCTGGCGGGAGGGGAGATCCTGTTCAATCCGAGCGGAATGCGGGAGGGCGAGGATCTGCTACGCGAGGGTCGCATCCAGCGTGCGACGTTCCTCCGCGTCGTCTCGCACATCGCGGCGCACGAGATGGGCCACCTGATGGGCATCATCGGCCATTCCGCGCGGCCGGATGTGCTGATGGGCACGGAGTTCATCGACGCGCCGACCCAGATGGACGTGAACAC
>DATFFS010000092.1:0-4413 GCA_035249945.1 Gemmatimonadota bacterium | reverse complement strand
CCCTCCCGCACCCCGCATCCTGACTCTGGCGCCCGTCGACGACGCGACGCAGGCCGCCGATCTCTGCGCTCGCGCGCGCGGTCGGGTCGCGACGGTGGGAGTCGCCGGGACCGCCCGCGAGATCGATCGCCTCGCGACGCGCCTCGCCCGAGCCGGGGTGGAGCGTGTCACGCCGCTGGGTCGGATGCAGCGCCCGCCCGCCGGTTGGCGGCGCGACGGCCGGCCGTCGATCGCGGATCTCGTTCGCTGGATCGATCTGGAGGGATGAAACGCGAAAGGGCCGGCCGCGCGGCGCGCGACCGGCCCCCGGCGCGACGATCTCAGTCGAGTCGCTGCACCTTGACCGCCTGCGGTCCCTTGGGACTCTGGGCGACTTCGAACTGAACTTTCTGGCCTTCGGTCAACGTCCGAAAGCCGCTTCCCACGATGTCGCTGTAGTGGACGAAGATGTCGCTGCCATCCGGCCGCTCGATGAATCCGAATCCCTTCTGCGCGTCGAACCATTTCACCGCGCCGTGTTCGGACACGGCATCGGCCTTGCCGAACAGGTTCTTTAGCATGCGGCCGAAGGAGAAACTGCCATTCGATCCCATCGGGAAGAACCTCCCTGCAGAACGAACGAGAAAACGGTTGAGAGGATGCCCGCAACTACCATCAATCAAGTATCTTACGGGCGTCGTGATGTTCTCGCGTCGCGAAAGGCGCGGAACGGATCGAATATATGCCGGAGAAATCGCGCCAGCAAAGCGCGCGCGGGGACGCGACGCGCACGGCATGGTACATTCCCGCGCGTGGAAATCACCCAGCAGGAACGCGAGCGGCTTCTCGCCCTGGTCGAGGAGGCGCGCAAGGGCGACGCGGCCGACACCGTGCTCGCCTCGCTGGCCGCCAAGCTCAAGGCCGGAGGCGGCCCTTCGTTCGCGCGCTACTCGGAGCTGCTCGAGTCGGGTGGCGAGCCCGATCCGCAGATCGCCGCGCGTGTGCGGGACGCGGTAGAGGCCGCGAGCCCGCTGCGCATCCGCTACACCTCCCGGTCGAGCGGCGAGACCACCGAGCGCGTGGTCCGACCATTCAATATCCATTTCTACGACGGGCAGGAATACCTGGAGGCTTTCTGCGAGCTGCGCGACGCCGATCGTCTGTTCGCGATGGCCGGAATCGAGGCGATCCTGACCGCCCCTTCCGGCGGCCGGGATCGGGAGGACGCACCCGACCGTTGATCCGGGGAAACGACGAAGGCCCCGCCCGAGGGCGAGGCCTTCGCGAAGATCCGCGGTTGACGCCGAACTACATCGTGCCGGTGGTGTCCGCGGCGCCCTCTGGCTCCTCCATGGTCCCTGGCTCCGTTGCCGGGGCGAAGGCGAGGCGATCGATCTTCCACTGGCCGTCCTCCTTCTCGAACCCCGCTACCCACTGGCTCGACTCGCTCATCTCCTGGCCGTCGGGTCCGGGCGCGGTGACGGTCGACACGCCGGAAGCGTAGGCGATGTCGCCCGATTCCGCGATCTCCATGGTGTGGGTCTCGATCGAGAGCGTGGCGCCGGCCGGCGGCATGTTCGCGCTGTCCGACAACATGGCGCTCAGCTGGTCGTAGTCCATCGTGCCTTCGGGCCCGATCTCCTGGTAGTCCGAGGTCATCATACCGAGGACCGCGTTCATGTCGCCCGCCTCCCATGCATCCTCGTAGCTCGTGCGGAGCTCGTCCAGCGCGGCCTCGTCGTCCACCGCGGCGATGCTGTCCGCCGGTGCCTCCTCCATCTCGCCGGTCTCCGTGCCCGCCTGCTCGCAGGCGCCGAGCATGAGCGCGAGCCCCATCACGATCGGGGGAACGATTCGAATCCTGGCCATCCTATCCTCCATCTGGTGTGATCGAACGGTCGAACGGTCGCCTGAGACTACCAAGATAGTATCCCCGGCTTCCTAAAGCTGCAGTTCGGCGTCTTACGATGCGGGAGTCGGATCTTCGCCCGTACCGGACAACACGAGCCCGCGCAGCAGCCGAACGCGCTCCGCGGTCGGGGGATGGGTCCGCAGGAGGCTCGTGGCGCGCTCCTCGAAGCTCTTGACCGGATTGACGATGTAGAGGGGCGCGGTGGCGCGGTTGGCGGCCTCGAGGACTTCGGTGTCGGCCTCGATCTTCTCGAGGGCGCGCGCCAGCGCTTCGGGGTAACGCGTCATCTCCGCGCTCCCCAGGTCGGCCAGGGTTTCCCGTCTGCGGGACACCGCGGCTTGGAGCAGTCGCGCGGAGAGCGGCGCGAGGATGGCGACGAGGACGGCGATCAGGACGAGCGGCAACGACGCGTCCCGGTTCCGCGAACGTGTCGGGCCCGCCCACCAGAGACGCCGCAGCGCGAAGTCCGCCACGAGCGCGATCGCGCCCACGGTTACCGCGACCAGCGTGGTGTACCGGATATCGTAGTTGCGCACGTGGGCCAGCTCGTGCGCGATCACGCCCTGCAGCTCGTCGCGGTCGAGCTTGTCCACGAGCCCGGTCGTGACGGCCACCATCGCGTGGCGTGGATCGCGTCCGGTGGCGAAGGCGTTGGGCGCCGAGTCGTCGATCACGTACACGGCCGGCACCGGCGTTCCGGAGGCGATAGCCATTTCGTGGACGACGTTCAGGAGCGTCTGGTCGCGAGTGGGATCGGCGGGCCGCGCGGAGCTCGCGGCGAGGGTCATCGAGGCGCCGCCGAACCAGGTGACGAGCAGGAGCACCACAGCGACTGCCACCGCCACCGTCAGGCCCGTGCCCGCGTGACCGTACAGCCCGCCGAGCGCGGCGCCGAAGGCGCCGAGAAGCGCCGACAGCGAGACCACGAGGAGCAGCGATCGCCGACGATTGGCGGCGATTTCGCCATACAGGCCGCGGGTTTCAGCCGGACGTTGATAACGGCTCATCTGCTTCGTCGCATCTGGACCGTTCTGAACGTCCTGCCGTTTAGCGCAGATCGACCTTGACGGGCTCGCGCTCGGCGTCGTCGGTTTCGAAGAACTCCTGAGCCGTGAAGCCCAGCATGCCGGCGATGACGTTGGTGGGGAACGTCTGGAGCCGCGTGTTGAAGCGCATGACAGAGTCGTTGTAGAACTGGCGCGCGAACGCGATCCGGTTCTCGGTCCCGGTCAGCTCCTCCTGGAGCCGCATGACGTTCTCGTTGGCCTTGAGCTGAGGATAGTTCTCGACCACGGCGAAGAGCTGGCGCAGAGCGCCGGTCAGTGCGTTCTCGGCGCGCGCCTGGGCGGCTGGACCCTGCGCGGACACCGCCGCCGCCCGCGCCTCGGTGACCTTCGTCAGGACCTCCTGCTCGTACTGCATGTAGTCCTTGACGACCTCGACGAGATTCGGAATCAGGTCGTAGCGCCGCTTGAGCTGCACGTCGATCTGCGCCCAGGCGTTCTGCAGCTGGTTGCGGAGGTTGACGAGGGAGTTGTACGTCACGATCCCCCAGCCCACCAGCAGCACGAGGAAGCCGAGGATCGCCAGCAGCACGACGGCGCCGATTCCGAGACCGATCACGCAGACCTCCTGCCGAAGGAACGAGGGGCGCTGACGCTACCCCCCCGGGGGGTGCGGTGTCAACGCGCGGGATATATTGCGCCGCATGCCGATCGCGCAGCAGATCTCGGTGTTCGTCGAGAACCGGCCGGGCCGACTCGGAGCGCTGTGCGACGTGCTGGCCGATCAGGGCGTGAACATCCAGGCGATCATGGTCCCCAGCGGCACGGACTACGGGATCGTGCACGTCATCGTGGACCGCCACGAGGACGCCCTCCAGTCGCTGGATGAGCGCGGTTACCGCACGTACACGAGCCGCGTGCTGGACGTCACGCTCGACGACCATCCCGGCGCGCTGGCACGGCTCGCCGATCATCTCGCCGAGAACGACATCGACATCAAGTACGCCTACTCCGCGGTCGGAGAGGGGGGCCGGCTGATCCTCTCCGTCAGCGACGCCGAGCGCGCCAGCGAGCTGCTGGACAGCTGAGGCACGGCGCTACCTGTGTTCGCCTTCGCGAGCATTCACGGCTGCCGCTGTTGCTCCGGCGGGTAGGCGAAGGTCCCGACCGGCACCCGGACCGCGCAATCTCCTTCGACGATCGTCAGGCAGCACAGGCGCCAGCCCCGCTCCACCCGATCCCCGAGCTGCTCGCGCTCCCGCGAGTCGGGCGGGGAAAGCGATCGCGTCCCCTCCTCGACCAGAACCTGGCAGGTGCCGCAGACGCCCTGGCCGTCGCAGTCGTGGACGATCGCGACGCCGGCGCGCACGGCGGCGGTGGTCAGGAACGTGCCGCTGGTGACGCATGCCTCCCGTCCCGACGGCAGGAAGCGGACCCGCGCGTTCCGCGATGGGCTCCGGGCGGCAGTCACGGGCTCCGGGCCTCCACTCACCGGGCGTCGACGGGGGCGCCGCGGCC
>DATFFS010000091.1:0-20371 GCA_035249945.1 Gemmatimonadota bacterium | reverse complement strand
GCGGAGAAGCTAGGTGGCCGAGCGCCCAGGCGGTGGTGGGGGAAGGCGGGGGGGCTCGGGAGGGTCGGGTCGCGGCGGCGGCAAAGGGCGCACCGGCGGCAAGGGGCGCGGCGGCGGCAAGGGGCGCGGCGGTGCGGCACGCGGCGGGGGGAAACGTGGCACCGGAAACTCCCGGGATGCAGGCAAGGGGCACACGCGCGGAAAGCCCGGGACTGGAGGCAAGGGCGGTAAACCCGGAAAGCCCGGAGGCGGAGGCAAGGGTCGCAAGCCCGGCAAGCCCGGGAGCGCCGGCAAGGGACGCAGGCCCGGCAAGTTCGCTGGAGCGCCCGCGCGGCCGCGACCACCGCGGCCGGAGGTCGCGATCTTCGCGCGCGCCCCCCTCCCGGGCGGGGTGAAGACCCGGCTCACCCCCGCCCTTCACGCCGACGAGGCCGCCGACCTATACCGGGCGCTCCTCGTCGACACGATCGAGGTCGCCGAGGCCGCCGCTGCGCGCCTGACGATCGCCTTCACGCCCGCCACCGGGCGGCGCCACCTCGAGCGTCTCCTCGGGCCCAGGCGCCACCTCCTGATCCAGCCCCCCGGAGACCTCGGCGAGCGGATCGAGGCCGTCGTCGGGCAGATCCAGCGCGGAACGGCGGGACGCGTGATCGTCGTGGGAAGCGACTGCCCGGGGCTGACGCCGGCGCGGATCGGCGAGGCGTGGAGCGCTCTGGCGTCGGTGCAGGTCGTGCTCGGTCCGGCGGCCGACGGGGGCCTCTACCTGATCGGCTTCGCGCGGTCGGCCGCCGGTCTCCTGCGCGACATCCCATGGAGCACAGGCCGCGAGCTGGACGCGGTCAGAGGCCGGCTGGTCGAGCGCGGCATCGCGTTCCAGGAGCTCGCCCCGGAACGGGATCTCGACACGCCGCGCGATCTGTTCGAGTGGTTCGTCGCCGCGCGACAGGCCGGGCTCGAATCGTCCTACCCGCGAACCTGGAAGATCCTGCACTCGCTGATGAGCCCGCGCCGCGCGGCGGAGATCGAAACGCGATTGAGCGAATCCCGTCCTGCGACTTGACTTGCGCCCATGACCGGGGGATCTTTCGCGCGAAGTCCGGGGTCGACTTCGGGACCTGTACGCCGTACGAAGGAGACTGCGTGACACCATCGCCATCTGCGGCGCCCGTCCCGGCCACGACCACGGCAAGTCCCCTCTCGGTCGTGACCGGGGCCGCCGCCGAAGACTCCATCCCCCTCGAAAGCGAGTCCCTGCCAAAGCGTGCGCTGGACCTCGCCTTCGGGGGGGTTCTGCTGCTGGCGAGCGCACCGGCCTGGCCGGTGATCGCCCTGGCGGTCAAGCTCGAGGACGGAGGGCCGGTGTTCTATCGCCAGCGGCGGTGGGGACAGGGCGGGAAGCTGTTCGAGCTGTTCAAGTTCCGCACGATGGTGCCGGATTCGGACGAGAAGCACGGCGTGGTCGAGGCCTGCGACGAGGATGATCGCGTCACGAAGGTGGGTGCCGTGCTGCGCAGCTTCGGCATCGACGAGCTGCCCCAGGTGCTCAATATCCTGAAGGGGGAGATGAGCTTCGTCGGCCCGCGCCCACTCGCGTTCGGGGAGGTGGTGCACGACGACGACGGCAACCGCACCGTCTGGGACCGCTTGCCGGAGTTCCGGCGCCGGATGAGCGTGCGCCCGGGTCTCACCAGCCTGGCCACCCTGTATCTGCCCAAGGACGTGGAACGCAGGAGGAAGTTCCGCTACGACCTGCTCTACATACGGCGGCGCTCCCTGTGGCTCGACGTTCGTCTCATCGCCCTATCCCTGTGGGTCAGCGTTTCCGGTCGTTGGGAGACCCGGCAAAAAAAGATCTGACTCGAGGTCCCTGCGTGAAATCCCGTTCGCAGACGGTTCCCCGCAAGGGGGGCGACAGGCCCGACTACGACGTCATCGTCATCGGCGCGTCGTGCGCGGGGCTGGCCGCCGCGCGGGGGCTCGGTGAGCAGGGGATGCGCACGCTCGTCCTGGACAGCCGCCACGACTTCGGCACTCCCGAGCGCACCTGGATCGTCACGCCGAAGCTGCGCGAGGTCGCGAGATGCGACATCGAGCCCAGCGTGATCCACAGAACCGGGGTCATGGAACTCCTGGCCAACGGGACGACGCGCAGAGTCGAGCTCGAGCATCCGGATCTGATCGTCGAGCGGGGAGCGTTGAGGAAGCTCCTGGCGCGTGAGGTGGATCGCGCCGGGGTCGAGGTGCGGCTCGGAGGCCGGGTCCAGGAGTTGGCGCTGGGATCGCGCGGGATGGCGGTACGTGTCCGCAACGGCGCGTCCGCCCGCATCACGACCCGGCACGTCGTCGGAGCGGACGGCTCCCGCAGCGTCGTCGCCGAGGCGATGGGCGCGGTCCCGCAGCGAACCGTCCCGATCGTGCAGGCGCGCGTCGATCTCGGCGACAGGTACGATCCGGACGTCACCCGCGTGTGGTTCGACCGGGCCCGCACCCGCTTCTTCTACTGGCTGATTCCGGAGTCGTCGACCACGGGTGTACTGGGACTCATCGCCGAGAAGCCTTCGAACGCCCGGCAGCTTCTGGAAAGCTTCCTGGACGAGCACGGCTACAGAGGGGATGAATACCAGGGCGCCATGATCCCTCTCCATCAGCCGAGGCGTCCCATCGAGTGGAGCGTCGGGGACAGCCGCGTGCTGCTGGTCGGAGACGCGGCGGCTCACGTGAAGGTCACGACCGTAGGCGGCGTGGTGTCGGGGATCTGGGGAGCGCAGGCCGCCGCGAAGTCGCTCGTCAGCGGCAGCCCGTATCGCCGCGAGCTTCGGGCCCTGCACCGGGAGCTGTACCTCCACGATCTCGTGCGCTGGTTCATGGACCGCTTCCACGGAAGGCACTACGACCTGCTCCTGCGGCTGCTGAACCGGGAGCTCGATCTGCTGCTCCGGACGAACAACCGCGACAGCATGGCCTCCAAGGCATGGTCGCTGGCGCGCGCCCAGCCGCGTCTGTTCCTGCTCGGACTGGACGCGTTCGTTCGAGGGACCCGGTGATCGAGACGGACGCCATCGACCTCAGACGTACGAGAATCCTGGTCACGGGCGGAGCCGGGTTTCTGGGCTCGCACATCGTCGAGGAGCTGGTCGAACGAGGGATGCCGCGGAGCAATCTGGTCGTCCCCAGGTCCGCGGAGTACGACTTAGTGCAGCCGGAAGCAGTGGAGCGGCTGCTGCGTGAGACCCGGCCCGACGTGGTGATGCATCTGGCCGCCGTCGTTGGAGGCATCGGAGCCAATCGGGCCAGACCCGGAGAGTTCTTCTACAAGAATCTGATGATGGGCGCGCAGCTGATGGAGCAGGCGCGCTTGCTGGGGGTGAAGAAGTTCGTCGCGGTCGGCACCGTCTGCTCGTATCCGAAGCACACCCCCGTCCCCTTCCGCGAGGACGACCTGTGGAACGGATACCCGGAAGAGACCAACGCTCCTTACGGGATCGCGAAGAAAGCGTTACTGGTCCAAGGACAGGCATACCGGCGCCAGTACGACTTCCCAGCAATTCATCTGCTGGTCGTGAATCTGTATGGTCCGCGGGACGATTTCGAGCCCGCCACCAGTCACGTGATTCCGGCCTTGATCAAGAAGTGCGTGGACGCGCGGGATGAGGGGCGGGACCGAATCACGGTGTGGGGCGACGGGACTCCCACGCGGGAGTTCCTGTACGTCAAGGACGCCGCCCGCGGCATCGTCCTCGCTACGGAGCACTATACCGGCGAGGATCCGATCAACGTCGGCAGCGGGATGGAGATCTCAATCCGAGATCTTGTGGAAATCGTCGCCAAGCTGACTGGCTTCACCGGAACGATCGAATGGGACACCTCGAAGCCCAACGGCCAGCCGCGCAGATGTCTCGACGTCTCCCGGGCCAGCGACGAGTTCGGATTCGTCGCCGGTACGGACATCGAGAGTGGGCTGGAAAGGACCATTCGGTGGTACGAGGCATCCCGGGTCCGGTCGATCCCTGCGTGAGCTCCTCATCCCCTGGCCACCGGGTACTCGCGGCGGCGGGTAAGCGGTCGATACCATTCGAGAACCAGTCCAGTCGCCTGGACGAAGTCAAGTTGATCTTCGTAATGGGTTGCCCACGCTCGGGAACCACCTTCCTGCTACGTTGCCTGTCAAAGCTGCCGAACGCGCGAGCTCACGCCGGAATCCTCATCCCCGATCGTCTCTGCCATGTTGTGGGTGCCGCCGCGGACGACGGCTTCGTCGAGGATCTCCTTTACGCGTTCCGCGCCGTGCTGTGGAAGGCCTTCGTCTCGCGAATCACGAGCCGCAAGTATCATCTGCTGAACTCCTTGCGGAACCCGTCCGGGGCGCTGTCCGACCTGCGGATCCTCTCGGGTGCCGGAGAACTCGAGTTGGAGCGTTACCTTATGGTGTACAAGGAGCCGTTCATGAGCTTCGCGGCCGCGCAACTCGCCGCTCACTTCTCCAAAGCCCGATTCGTCCATCTCATCCGGGATGGCAGGGATTGCGCGGACTCCCTGGGTCGAACCTACGGCGCCGTCCTCTCCGACGAGACGTTGCGCGTGGATCGGACCTACTGGCGCGAGGTGGGATCCGAGATCGGCACCGCTCGCGTCCATGACGGCTGGGTGGTTCCCTGGTGGGTGGCGGTGGGGCAGGAGGAGGAGTTCCTTTCGATGACTCAGGGGCAGCGCTGTCTCTGGATGTGGAAGGAAGCCGTCGTGCGAGGCCGCCGTGCTCGCGAGGTAGCGGGAGCGCGATACCTGGAAATGCGGTACGAGCACTTGTGCCGCGACCCGGCGGCGGCAGAAGACGCGATACTCGGTTTCCTCGACTTGGAGGATGGCAAGCGCTTCTCGAAGGAGATCCGAAAGGCTCGTACAGATTCGATTGGAGTCGCAAGAGAGAGGGGAAGGGGTGCGTGGGAAGATCTTCCCCGGGGTGTGGAAGAAGTGTTGCATGAGCTCGGATACATCTGACCGACGAATCACTTCAGTGGCTCGCGGCCGGCGATGCCGCGTTACAAGACACGCTACAGAGATGATGGTATGAGCGTTCCCACAACAGTCCGAGAACCGAGGAGCGGCTGGCAGCCGATCAACTGGCGCGAGCTACTCGGGTACCGTGACCTGCTTTTCTTCCTGGTCTTGAGGGACATCAGGGGACGGTACGCTCAGACGGTGATCGGCTTCGGGTGGGCGGTCATCCGGCCGCTGTTCAGCATGGTCGTTTTTTCGGTCGTCTTCGGGAAGCTTGCGAGAATCCCGAGCGACGGGATCCCGTATCCTGTCTTTTCTTTCGCGGCCCTAGTGCCGTGGACCTACTTCTCTACCGCAATGACGCAGTCGACTGGGAGCCTGATCTCGAATGCGAACCTTTGGACCAAGGTGTACTTCCCGCGGCTCGTGATCCCGTTGACTCCGGCCCTGGCCGGCCTCGTCGACTTCAGCATAGCATTCGTGATGCTCGGTATCCTGATGCTGTTCTTTGGGATTGCACCTACCTCCGGGGTCCTCGTCCTGCCGTACCTGGTGCTACTGATGTTCATAACCTCGGCCGGGGTGGGCATGTGGCTCAGTTCCCTCGCGATCAAGTACCGCGACGTCAACCACGCCATTCCGTTCGTAGCCCAAATACTGCTGTATGCGGCGCCGGTCGTATGGCCGATGTCGCTGATCGGGGAGCAGTTTCCGCAGTGGGATCCGGTGATCCGTCAGGTGTATGGGCTGTATCCGATCACGGGCGTGATCGAGGGGTTCCGGTCGGGCCTGCTCGGTACTGGTCCTATGCCGTGGGACCTGATCGCGTCAGGAACTGTAGGTGCTCTGGTCGTGTTCGTGTCGGGCGCCTTCTATTTTCGGCGGATGGAGCGGACCTTTGCGGACGTTGCGTGATTCGAGAAGACTTCGATGATAGTGACCGATAGGCTGATCCGGCGCTTCCTCGCACTCCCCTCGATCGAGATCGACGACCTCGCGCCTCCACTGGAGCATGGTGAGAGAGACCGGTTCATTCAGGACCAAGTGAACATACCGCCCCGACCGGACTGTGGTCTGCTCCACGATGATCTGGGAACGCTGATCCGGCTCCTCCGGGCGGTTCGCCCCCGCCGGATACTGGAGCTGGGTACCGGCCGGGGTAACGCCACCGCTAACCTGTGCCTCTTCTCGGAGGCGCAGGTGTTCACCGTGAACGCGCTCGAGGAGCAGATCTCCGGTAAGACGATCACCTTCATCCTTTCCCGAAAAGAGATCGGTCAGGTTTACCGGGATTACGGGTATACGAACAGAGTCACCCAGATCTACTGCGACACGCTCGATTTTCGGCCTCTCGATTACATGCAGTCGGGAAGCGTCGATCTGGTGGTGATCGACGCATGTCACGATACGGATTACGTGTTGAGTGACTTTCACACCATCCTGCCGACGCTCTCCGAGAGCGGGCTCGTATTATTCCACGACACGCATCCTTCGCGGGAGGAACACCTGCGGTACAGCTACGATGCGTGCGCACGCCTTCGGTTTCAGGGGTTCGACGTCCGCTACATCCGGGATACCTGGTGGGGCATCTGGAGGAACGGCGACTTCCTGCAACACCATCCGGTCGCCCGACGGCTCTTGGGGATTCGGTCGGGAGCAAACCCGTGAGTGAGGTCGCGATACACGTCGCGGGACTCGGCAAGCGGTACCGCATCGGGTTGCTGGACGAGAAAGCCGACACGTTGGTCGAGGCCGTTGGTCAGCGGTTCCGCGCCTTCGCCCGCAACTACCGCCGTCTCCGCGAGCTGAACCACTTCAAAGGCGATGACGGAAACGACGTCGTCTGGGCGCTCAGGGGCGTCTCGTTCGAAGTGACCCGTGGCGAGGTCGTCGGAATCATCGGCCGCAACGGCGCGGGTAAGAGCACGCTGCTGAAGATCCTGGCCGGGATCACCGATCCGACGGAAGGGCTGGCACGAATGAAGGGTCGAGTTGCGAGCCTCCTCGAAGTCGGTACGGGGTTCCATCCCGAGTTGACGGGCCGGGAGAACCTTTATCTGAACGGAACGATCCTCGGGATGACGCGGCGGGAGGTCGACCTGAAGTTCGACGAGATCGTCGACTTCTCGGGGATCGCCCGGTTCATCGATACTCCCGTGAAGCGATACTCCTCGGGCATGAAGGTACGGCTCGCCTTTTCCGTGGCCGCTCACCTCGATCCCGAGATCCTCCTTGTGGACGAAGTCCTGGCGGTGGGGGACATCTCCTTCCAGAGAAGATGCCTCGAGAAAATGGATTCTCTGGTCCACGGCGGCCGTACCGTCCTCTTCGTGAGCCACGACATGAAGCCCATTCAAAAGCTGTGCCCCAGGGTGCTTGTCCTCGACGCGGGCAAGGTGGAGATCGACGCCGATGCCGCCACAGCAATTCAGCATTACGTCGGCGTGGCAACGACGGCCGGTGACGGGCTCGACCCGGATCTGTCTGACCGCCCGCGAGAAAGCGCCGACTTCGGAGAGCAGTTACGTATGAAGCGCGTCACCCTCTGCAACGCCCGCGGCGAGCATACGAACGCACTCCGCCTGGGAGAGCCGTTCTCCGTCGAGGTCGAGTTCGCCTGTATCGAAGATCTTTCGCGCATTTGCGTAGTTGTCGGTGTGGACACCAACCGAGGCGTGGAGGTCGTAACAACGGTGAGTGAGGAGGCGAGCGAGTTGTACGAGTGCTCGAGAGGCCAATCACTGGTTGTCCGAGCGGCGTTCGACGACCTGTGCCTGAACGTAGGGAGCTATGCCCTTCGCGTTGGCGCATGCTTCACGAATATTCGCTGGCTGGATAAAGTGAATGACGCCGTTTCGTTCGAGGTCCTCGACGTCATCGCCGAGGAAAGCCCCCATGAGATGAACCTCAGCGGACTTGTCCGTTCGATGCCCCGCTGGACAGGGCAGGTGGAGGGGGAAGGAGTGGATTCACGCCTAGCAGGTTCTGTGAATCGCCTCTGAGACTCATGGATTCCGCGAGCCCGTCCCCACCTTTGTATCTCCATGACTCGTCGAAGTCGAGATGACCGGGATCAATGGTAGACGGATGATTAGTCGAGTATCCGCGATCATCCCCGTTCGAAATCGCCCGCATTTTCTCCGCGAAGCGGTCGAGTCATTGATCGCCACCGGGTTTCCGAATCTCGAGATTCTGATCGTGGACGATGGTTCCGAAGACGACACCCTCGAGCGTGCCCGGGAGCTGGAGAGGCGATTCCCCGCGGTGGTCCGGGCGCTGCAGCACGCGGACGAAGGAAATCACGGCCCGGGAGCCTCGCGGAACCTCGGCGTCCTCGCCGCGGCGGGAGAGTACGTCTGCTTCCTCGATTCGGACGACGTGGTTCTTCCGGACCGCTTCCGCCGCGCCGTGCCGCTGCTAGCGGCCGACGCGACGATCGACGCCGTGTGCGAGCCGTTCCTGATCGAGGACGGCGACGGTCCCCTGAGCCCAGCGCCGGTTCGCGAGCCGGGACGGTTCCGGTTGGGCTCGGGGGGCAGGTGGCACACGAACACGGTTCTGATGCGGAGGGAATCCTTCCTCGATCTGGGGGGGTTCAGCGAGCGACTCCGGACGTGCGAGGACCTCGTCCTGTGGGGCAAGCTGAAACTCGCCTCACGGATCGACACGCGGGGCTCGGAGCCGGTCGCCGTGTACCGGCGTCACTCCACCAACGAGAGGCTGGTCCTCGAGAACAGTCTCTGGGCGTACCTGGAGGTGATGCATTGGGCGAAGAGCCGGACGCTCGAGGCCACGGAACGAACTGCCCTCCAGGACGCGGTCTGGGGCAAGGCGCTCTTCGTGAGTGACCGACTCCGCCGGAGCGGCCGACCGGCGCTCGCGCTGCGCATGCTCCTCGCCGCGCTGAGGAGCCACCCGGCGTTCGCATCGCGTCCTGGTCTGTGGAAGAACCTGTTCCGGGACGCTGTGGATATGGGAATCGGAACTTGGAAGCATCGCTAAGCCACAGCGATCCCCCGCGCATCTCGATCGTCACTGCCAACTACAACGGCGCAGCACACCTCGAGCGCGCGATCCATAGCGTTCTGTCTCAAGGATATCCGAATCTCGAGTACATCGTCATCGACGGCGGCTCCACCGATCGCTCGCGTGCGATCATCGAGTCGTATGCCGATCGGCTCGCCTACTGGGAGAGCGTGCCCGACCGCGGCTTTGCTCACGCCTACAACAAAGGCTTTGGCAGGGCGACCGGCGAGATCCAGGCGTACCTCAACGCCGACGACGTGTACTGTCCCTGGGCGTTCGACATCGTGAGTCGCTGCTTCCGCGACGTGCGGGAACTGGAATGGCTCACGTCGCTGTTTCCGATGATCCATGGGGTCGACGCGGATTTCGTGGCCGCCGAGAAGGTTCGGCCATTCAACCGCGAGCTGTTCCATGCCGGCCGCTATGGAGCCGACTGGTTCTGGATTCAGCAGGAATCCACCTTCTGGCGTCGGAGTTTGTGGGACCGGGCGGGAGGGTTTCTCGACGAGAGCCTGAGCCTCGCGATCGACGCCGAGCTGTGGGCTCGCTTCTTCGATAACAGCGAATTGTATGCCGTAGCCACCCCACTCGCTGGATTCCGGAAGCGCCCGGATTCGAAGACGGGCAGTGGCATGGAGGGCTATCGGCGGGAATTCGAGCGGGTTCTCAGGCGCGCGCGAGATCGCGGCAGCGCGGAGACCGGCGCGCGGCGTCGCGTGAGCGATCTGCTACGCCGCGTGGGAGCCCGATCGTACACCGGGAAGACGGTGCACTACAGCCACGTGAAGCGCCGTTTCGTGGCGCGGACGACGAGGATCCCCCTTCGATGAGCGAAGCCTCCGTTCCCCGGATTACCGTCGTCACCCCCAGCTTGAACCAGTGCACGTTCATCGAGCGGACTCTGCGTTCCGTTCTCGACCAGGCATACCCGAACCTGGAATACATCGTGATCGACGGCGGGAGCAGCGACGGGACGGTCGACGTACTTCGGGCCTACGAGCCCCGGCTTGCCGCGTGGGTTAGCGAGCCGGATTCCGGGCAGGCGGATGCCATCAACAAGGGGTTCCGGCTGTCGACCGGTGAGATCCTCGCGTTCCTGAACGCCGACGACCTGTACGCGCCAGGCGCCCTGGCGCGGGTGGCCGCGGACTTCGCGGAGGGGGACGGAAGGGAGTGGCACGCCTATCCGGTTCAAGACTTCGAGGGCGGATCCACGCTTCACCGTCCACCGGGCCTCAGTCGCAAGCTCGGGGACGTCCCGGTGGAGGACCGGGACCGCCTGGCCAATCGGCTCGCCCTGTGGGTCATGGGGCGGATTGGCCTCCATCAGCCGGGCGTCTTCTGGCGACGGAGGCACTGGCTCGAGGCTGGCGGTCTCGACCCCCGGTATCACTACGCCTTCGATCGACATTTCTTCATGAAGCTCGTGGCGGCGGGATATCCGTTGGTCAGCCATCCCGAGCCAGCGGTGGGGTTGTTCCGTCTCCATCCGGGGTCGAAGACTGTTCGGAACCTCCGGGGCGTCGACAATCCTTTCGTCAGGGAGCGGCTCGAGATCGAGGACGAGTTCGAGGCCCTCCTTCCACGCGCGGAGCGGAGGACCGTCGGGCGATCCCGCACGGACGATGCGATCTCGTCGGCCTGGAAGATGTTTCGCGAAGACGCCCCCCGCGGGGATTGCCTCGCATGGCTGGCCCGGCTCGCGGCATCGCGAACGAGCGCTCTGGGGAGCCGCTATTTCTGGGGGACCGCGCTCCGTTTCCTGACCGCTGGCCGGCCTTCCCGGGCGTGAGCGGCGGGAACGCCCGGCTACTCTTCCTGTGGCCGGCGGCGCATGGCTTCGGCGGTGTCGCGAGCTGGCTCGATTACCTGCTGCCTGCGCTCTCGGATCGAGGTTGGCAGCCCGTGCTCGGCCTGCTGGAGGGCCCACGCCACAATCGTCCAGCGGCGTACCTCGAGGCACATCCGTTCGAGCCGTGGGTCGCCGTACCGTGTCGCACGGGCACGCCGGAAGGTCGTTGCCGCGCGCTCGCGCGGGCGATACGCGCCAACCGTCCGGATCTCGTGGTGGGGGTGAACACGCCGGATGTCTACCCGGCGGTGGCCCGGCTTCGGCGGGCGGGATCTCCCGTCCGCGCCGCCATGGCGATTCACGGTATCGACTCTGGCATCTATGGAGACGCGCGACGTTGCCGGGAGGTCCTGGATGGTATCGTGGCGAGCAACCGCCTGACCTGTCGCCTCGCCGCCGAACTCGGATCGATCGATCCCGGGCGCATCCATTACGCACCGTACGGGCTGGACATCCCCGAAGAGGAGCCGGAGCGACCAGCCTTCCGGGGCACGCTCCGAATCGGGTTCGCGGGACGGATCGTGGAAGAGCAGAAGCGTGTCGGCGATCTGGTGCCGATCTCGCGGTCCCTCGACGCACGGGGGATTCCGCACCGGTTCACCGTCGCGGGGGACGGTCCCGCCAGGGAGGCCCTGCGGCAGTCACTGGCCGGTGACCGCGCTACGTTTCTGGGCGCGGTGCGTGCCGCCGATCTGGGTGAGACCTTGTACCGGAGGGTGGACATTCTGCTGATCACTTCCGACTGGGAGACGGGTCCGCTGGTGGCGTTGGAGGCCATGGCGGCGGGAACTCCAGTGGTCTCGTCGCGGTTCGTCGGGTCGGTGCTCGAGTCCGCACTGCACGAGGGCGACAACGCCCTCCTGTTCCAGGTCGGCGACGCCGAGGAAGCCGCCGCGCAGATCGCTCGCCTCTCCTCCGATCCCGGGCTCCAGGCGCGGATCCGGCGGGGCGGCTTCCGGCTCGTGGCGGAGCGGTATTCGCGAAGCCGTTCGGTGCGCGCCTGGGAGCGAGCCTTCGCGACGATCGTCGACGCTCCCCGCCTCGCCGCTGGCCCTTTGCCGGCGGTTTCCGGAGCGACTGGCCGCCTGGAGCGCGTCCTCGGCGCTCGTTTGGCGGAGACCGTCCGCGCGGCGCTGAGACGAACGGCGCCCGCCTCGGGCTCGGCCGGCGAATGGCCCCATGCGTACGGGCCTTCGATGCGGGCAGCCGATTTCCTGCGTCTCGCGGCGGACCTCGATCGGGATGGACGGTCGGATCCGCAAGAGGACGTCTCCGCTTGCTCGCGCCGCTGAAGCTCGCCGCCGGGCAGGCGTGGGCCGCGTGGCGGGACTATCCCGCCATGCGGCGGAGGCTCACCGCTGCGGCGCCCGGGCCGCCGATCCTCGTCACGGGCATGTACCGGACGGGAACGACCTGGGTGGGCGCGATGCTCACGCCCGCGGGGCTCTGGCATCTCCACGAGCCGTTCAATCCGAACCGGGGTCTTTGGCATGACGAGCTCGCCTACGTCTCCGCCCGCGCCGCCCGGCCGCCCATCGACGATCTCGTAACCGGCCTCCTGCGGGGACGTCACCGCAGGGTTCTGAGGTTCGCGCGTGCGCGGCGCTGGTTCACGCCCATGCGCCTCCTGCCTATCGATCCGAGCCGCGTTCTCCTCAAGGACCCCTCCGCCGCGCTCCTGTCCGAGTACCTCGTCCGCCGGCACGGCATGCGTGCGCTCGTCCTCTTCCGGCACCCCGCTGCGGTGGTCTGGAGCTTTCTGCGGCTGGCATGGCCGACCGGCGAGCTGGTGGATCGGTTGCGATCTTCGGAAGCGCTGATGGACGACTGGCTCGCGCCGGTAGCGTCATCGATGGATCTCGCCCGGGGCCGTGACGACAGCCTGTCCGGTGCCGTCCTCTACGCCTGCGTGGCGAAGGTCCTCCAGGGATTCCTTGAGCGGAACCCGGACACGATGACCCGAATCTTCTTCGAGGATCTCTGCGCGGACCCGATCGGGCGGTTCCGCGCCCTGCTCGAGAACCTCGACCTCCTCTACGACGAGCGGGTCCGGGAGGTCCACCTGCGACTGACCCGGGAAGGTGACCAGGGGCGGGAGGAGCGCCCGCACGGCGTGGTCCGCACGAGCGCCAGAGTCGCGGGACGGTGGAGAGCCGAACTCCCGGAGGCGGACCTGGCGACGATCCGCGGCATCTGGGAGAGATTCGATCTGCCGCTGTATCGCGAGCCCGCTGACTGGCGCAGGGACGCGCCGGAGCCCGAGACCGCGCGCGACCGGACTCCCGTCCGATGACGCCCTCGACCCGAAAGCGGCTCGGTGCGATCCTGCTCGACTGGCCGGCGTACGAGTGGAACCTTCGGGGCCGCTCGCCCGCGTCCCGACACTGGACCCGGATCGGGAATCGCCGGGACCGGATCGAGGTCGGCCCGGGAGGCAGGGGAGCGCGGCCCGGCGGGCGCTGGACGAGCGGGATCCACGCCTGCGACGTGTTCCCGCGGCTGGGCGCACGCCTCATGGCGCGCGCGCTCAGCGAATGGCCGGTGGCCCTGGCCGACCAGCCACCGGAGGGCCGGGCGGGCGCGGCACCCGATGTCTCGTTCGTCATCGGCCACCGCGGGCTCGATCGCCTGCCTCACCTCTCGCACGTCCTGGCCAGCGTGGCCGCGCAGGCGGGAGTGGCGTTGGAGTGCATCGTCGTGGAGCAGTCCGCGGAGCCGGAGATCGCGGGCCGGCTCCCCGGCTGGGTGCGCTATGTGCACACGCCGGCGCCTTACGCGATGCCGTACTCGCGCGCCTGGGCGTTCAACGTGGGGGCGCGGATGGCGCGGGGCACGCTGCTCGTCCTCCACGACAACGACATGCTCGTGCCGCGGAGCTACGCGACCGAAGCGCTGGCGGTCCGGGACAGCGGGTTCGAGGTCATGAACCTCAAGCGGTTCGTCTTCTACCTCGGGGAGCGGGAGACCGCCCACGTACTGGCGGGGAACGCCGTCGGCGGCCGGCCCGCGCGCGTAATCCAGAATCTAGAGGGGGGCGGGAGCGTCGTGATCGATCGCGAGGCGTACTTCGAGGTGGGAGGGTTCGACGAGGCGTTCGTGGGCTGGGGAGGCGAGGACAACGAGTTCTGGGAGCGGTGCGCGGTGCGCGCAGTCTGGGCCTGGGGGTACCTCCCGGTGATCCATCTCCACCACGAGGAGCAGACTGGCAAGGGCCGTCGCGATCGGGCGACGGCGGCGCTCCTCGACGCCCGCTCGCGCCTCCCCGCCGAAGAGCGGGTGCGGGAGCTCTCGTCCCGTGCCTTCGGCAGGGTCGAGGGGCCGGACCCGGCGTACGCGCCAGCGGAAGGCTCCTCCTCGTGATCGTTCCCGGCCTGGTGACGACGATCGTCCCGGTGCACAACCGGCCCGCGATGCTCGCCGCGGCCGTCGAGAGCGTGCTCGCGCAGGCGTACCGGCCGCTCGAGGTGCTGGTGGTCGACGACGGCTCGACGGACGACACCCCCGCGGTCGCCCACGCGCTGTCCGCGCGCCACCCGGAGGCGGTGCGCGTCCTCCATATCCCCAACGGAGGCCCCGGAGTCGCCCGGGAGGCGGGGCGGCGGAGCGCGCGCGGGGAGTTCCTTCAGTATCTCGACAGCGACGACGTGGTCCTGCCCGGAAAGTTCGAGCGCCAGGTAGAGGCCCTGCGCGAAGACCCCGAGTGCGGCGTGAGCTACGGCCGGACCCGCTACGTCGACGGCGCCGGCACGGGCACGGACTGCGCCTGGAGGCGGACGGGCGAGCGGATCGAGTGGATGTTCCCATCCTTCCTCGCCGGCCGCTGGTGGGGGACCTCGACGCCGCTCTACCGGCGCAGCGTTACCGACCTGGTGGGTCCCTGGACATCGCTCTGGAACGAGGAGGACTGGGAGTACGACTGCCGGGTCGCGGCGCTCGGTCGCCGGCTGGCGTACGTGCCGCACTTCGTCTCCGAGCAGCGCGGCCACTCCGCGGATCGCCTGAGCCGTGACGGCTCGAGCGACCCCGCGAAGCTGCGCGACCGCGCCGCGGCGCATGCGCTGATCCTGGGACACGCCGAGAGCGCGGGCATCGAGCCGCGCGTGGAGGAGATGCGCCGGTTCGCACGCGAGCTGTTTCTGCTGTCCCGGCAGTGCGGGGCAGCCGGGCTCGAGCACGAGGCGCGGCACCTTCACGGCCTCGCCCGGAGGGCCTCGCGAGGCGACCGCGCGAAACTCGACCTGCGCCTCTACGGCGCTCTGGCCGCGGCCATCGGCTGGCGGCGGATGGGGCGGCTGGCGTGCGCGCGGGATCGCCGGCGCGCCGGCCGGGATGGGCAGTGAGGACAGGCGACGTCTTCGTCCACGGGGTTCTGCCGCGATCGGGCACGAACTACCTGTCCCGGGTCCTTCGGTGCCATCCCGAACTGGCGGCGAGCCCGCGGAGGATGTGGGAGTTCCCGCACCTGCGGAAGTCCGATCCGCTCTTGTCGTACGCCCGTTCGATGGCCCGCTCGGCGAAGCTGCCCGATCTCGCGGAGGAGGACGTCCTCGGCATGGTGGGCGAAGCGTGGCTCGCTTGGGCGAGCGACGGGCTGGAGGACGGCAGGCGGCTGGTATTGAAGGATCCCTCCGTCCGGAACCTGGAGCGCTTCTTCCGGTTCTTTCCCCGCTCGTTCCTCCTCGTGCTCATGCGCGACGGCCGGGACATCGCATGCTCGTCGCTGCGTTCCGGCTTCGCGGCGCCGCAGCGCTTTCATGCGCTCCGGCCGCGGACGTACCGGCGGATCTTCGT
The DNA here is from genome assembly GCA_035249945.1 of Gemmatimonadota bacterium. Lineage (GTDB taxonomy): Bacteria > Gemmatimonadota > Gemmatimonadetes > JACCXV01 > JAHWKZ01 > JAICNR01. The sequence continues at coordinate 4,707 of DATFFS010000091.1, read as the reverse complement.
CAGCGGAATCGGCGAGCTGGCAGGACGCTGGACGGCGGCCAGCGCGGAGATCCGCGCCTTCCTCGAGACTCCCGGGGCGCGCGCGCGGGCTCGGCTCGTGCGGTTCGAAGACCTGGTCCGTGAGCCCGAGCGCGAGGTGGGAGCGATCCTGGAGTTCCTTGGCCTGCCGGCGGATCGCTTTCGCTGGGACGCCTTCGCGGAACTGGGCGTGCGGGGCTCGTCGTTTCACGGCGAGCGGGCGGGCAGCGTCGACTGGAGCGAGCGGCGGCCGGAGGCGTTCGACCCGGTGGGCCGCTGGCGCGCGTGGAGCGCGCGCGACACCCGGCGCTTCGGCTCAGTCGCGTCGGCCGAGCTGGCGCATTGGGGATACGAGCCGGCGGAGCCGCGGTGAGCGGGTGCGCGCGCCCGTTCGTCGTCGCGGGCCATCCGCGCTCGGGGACCACCGTGCTCACCCGTCTCCTCAACACGCATCCGGAGATCGAGGCGACCTTCGAGCTGGGAGCGTTCCTCGGCCTGGACGCCCCGTACGCCGTGTACCGGCGTGGCCTGCGGCTGGGATACCGCGACCGCCCGCTTCGCGGCGTCGGGACCGGCACGTTCCGCGGCCGGGCCTGGGCGAGCCGGCGTTTCGTCGGCGAGTTCCGCTATCGGCTGTGGAGGCGCCGGGGCTCCACCATCGGGCTGGCGACCGTCGCCGAGCTCCTCACCCGCACCCTCCGCCGCCCGCGGGTCGGGGACAAGCTGCCCGCCTACGTGTTCGCCCTCGACGATCTCGCCGCACGTGAGGGTCTCGAGGCCATCGTCATCGTGCGCGATTGTCGCGCGGTAACGGCGTCGACGCTGGCGCGGGTGCGGACCGGGTGGAGCGGTCGCGAGTGGACCAGCCGGCTCGACACGGCGGCCAAGGCGGCGGCCAACTGGGTGCGGGCCGTGGAATCGATCGAACGCAACGCGCAGCGCCTCCACGTCGTGCGCTACGAGGATCTGGTGGAAGATCCCGCGTCGTGCGCGGAGGGCCTGGGGGAGCTGTTGGGAGTGGAGCCCGGCGCATTCGACCAGCGGCTCGTCCGGAGGCCGGATGGGACGAAGGCATGCAGATTCCTCGACTCGACGGACCTGGAAACGATCGAGGAGGTCGCCGGCGCCGCGATGCGCCGCTGGGGGTATCCGGTGTCATGAGAGACCGGCCGAGGGATTACGGGAGCGGGCGATGCGCCCAACGGTGAGCGTGGTGATGAGCGTCCAGGACGCGGGCGAGTACCTGGCGCCCACGATGGAGAGCGTGCTGGCGCAGGAGGGGGTCGACCTGGAGCTCCTCGCCGTCGACGACGGCTCGGCGGACGGCTCCACCGACGTCCTGCGCGGGTTCGCGAAGGGCGATCGCCGCGTGCGGGTCCTCCGCCAGGAGCGCCTCGGCCTCACCGAAGCCCTCATTCTCGGCTGCTCGCATGCTCGCGGGCCGTACATCGCGCGGCAGGACGCCGCCGACCTCTCGCGGCCCACGCGCCTAGCCCGCCAGGCGCGGGCGCTCGACGCCGATCCGGAGCTGGCGTTCGTCTCGTGCTGGACGGAATACCGCGGGCCGCGCATGGAGTACCTGTTCACGACGCGCGATACCGGCAGGGCGCGCGATCCCGCGGACGTGGTCGTCGAAGAGGGAGGGAAGCCCACGCTCGCCGACGGTCCGACCCACCACGGCAGCGTGATGCTCCGCCGGGAGGTCTACGAGCGGGTGGGTGGCTATCGCCGGGAGTTCTATCTGGCTCAGGATCGTGACCTCTGGTTCCGGATGGCGGAAGCCGGACGCTACCAGGCGCTGCCCGAAGCGCTCTACGTCGCGCTCGTGCTGCCGGCGAGCCGCAGCGCCTCGTTCCGCGACGTCCAGCACCGGCTGGGCCGGCTCGCGCGAAGGGCGTTCGAGCTGCGGCAGGCGGGCGCATCGGAAGCGCCGGCGCTGGAGCTCGCCGCAGCCCTGCGCCCGCGGGGATCCGCGCACGGCGCGCGGCGGATCGCGGCCGCCAACTATTTCATCGGGGAAGCGCTGCGCCGGAACGGGGACCTGCGATGCCTGGGCTACCTCGGAACGGCGGTCCGCCTGCGGCCGCTGCATGCCGTCGGCTGGCTGCGGCTGCTTCAGGCCGGCGCCGGTTCGACGATCGGGCGCTGGCGCGCCGGTCCGGAATGACCTCCGTGTCCGGCAGCGGCGGGGTCTCGGCGGTGATCGTCACCTACGGGCGGGAGCGTGTCCTGGTCGATACGGTCCGGCGCGTCCTCGCACTGGATCCTCCGCCGTCGGAGCTGCTCGTCGTCGATCAGACCCCCCGCCACGCGAGCGACGTCGAGCGCGAGCTCGAGGACATGGCGACGGCGGGCGCGATCGGCTGGATCCGGCTGGCGCGCCCCTCGATCCCCGCGGCGATGAACGTAGGCCTCCGCCGCGCGCGCTCGGAGATCGTCCTGTTCCTCGACGACGACGTGATCCCGGATCCAGGATTGATCGCGGCGCACGGGCACGCGCATCACGGGGGTGGGGCCTCCGTGGTCGCCGGTCAGGTCCTTCAGCCCGGAGAGGAGCCCGTTGCGGGAACGCCCACTCCGTTCCGCTTCAACGCGGGTGAGCGCCGCTGGGTGACGGAGGCGATCGGTGCGAACTTCTCGATCCGGCGCGATCTCGCGCTCCGGATCGGGGGGATCGACGAGAACTTCGTGCGCGCGGCGTACGGATATGAAGCGGAGCTCTGCGCGCGCGCGATCGAGGCGGGGGCGCGCGTGCTGTTCGAGCCGGCCGCCTCGGTCCGCCACCTGCGCGCCCCCGGCGGCGGGACGCGATCCTACGGCAATCATCTGCGGACGATCCGGCCGGGGCACTCGGTGGGCGCGTTCTACCGCATCCTGCGAACGAGCCGGACGGCGGCGCTCCCGGCGAAGATCGCCCGCCGGCTGGCCCGCTCGATCCGAACGCGCCACCACCTTCGGCGGCCGTGGTGGATCCCCGTGACGCTGATCGCCGAGACGCTGGGACTGTGCTGGGCGATCGGCCTGGCGGCTCGCGGCCCGCGGCTCCTGAGGGCGCCCGCGGGGAAGCGGGAAGGCGCGGCGGCGGAGGTTTCATCGTGATCGCCTGGGACGTCCTGGTCGTCGCGGGAGCGCTGGCGCTGGTCTGTATCGCGCACTGGCGCGCGGGAGTGATCGTCACGCTCCTGTTCGGGCTGGCGCTCGACGCCATGCGGAAGGTCGTTCCCGGCGAGCCGCTCTGGCTCAACCTGCTGGTCTTCGCGCTGGTCGGCGCGACCCTCCTGGGGGCGCGCCTGCGCGGCGTCCGGCTGACCCTCAGGCCGCTCTTCGCGCGCGGCTCGGTCCTCCGCGTGCCGCTCATCCTGTTCCTGCTCCTGGTCGGCATCCAGAGCCTGGCCGCGTTCGCCAAGACCGGCAGCCCGGCAATCGCCGGCATCGGTCTGGTGGCGTATCTGGCGCCGATCCCGGGCGTCCTCCTCGGGCTCGCCTACGCCCGCACCACGCAGGACCTCCGCAGGCTCGTGCGCTGGTATCTCCTCGGTGTGACGCTGATGGCCGTGGGGATCTACCTGGCGCGCGCAGGCTACGACTGGAAGCTGCTGGACGCCGTCGGCGTGGGGCTGGTCGCGTACTCGCCCACGGGACAGCCGCTGAGCCTGGCCAGCGGCTTCTTCCGCGCGCCGGAGGTCGCGGCCTGGCATCTCGCCATGGCCACCTGCTTCCTGATCATGCTCTTCCTTGCCCGGCGCAAGGTGCTGGCCGTCCTGTGGCCGACGGCGGCGCTGGGCCTGTACTTCCTGGTGGCGCTGGTCTTCACCGGCAGGCGCAAGGGCCTCGTCGAGATCGCGCTGTTCGTGCTCGCGTACCTCGCGTGTCTCGCCTGGTTCCGGAAGCGGGCGCTCAAGACGGCGCTCGTGCTGGCCAGCCTGTGTCTCGTGGGGGTCGGCCTGTTCGCGTTCACCGACACCGGCGACGCGCTCGGGATCTCCCCCTACTACGAGCGGGGAGCGAGCATCGGGATGGCGGAAGCGGATCGCTATCGCCGGTTCAGCACCCGCGCGATCTGGTACACGATCCAGCGCAACGGCTGGCTCGGGGTGGGAGCGGGGACCGGCAGCCAAGGCGCGCAGTACTTCGGAGGGGGCCCGCAGATCGTGGGGTCCGCCGCGGAGGGCGGCCTGGGCAAGGTCGTAGCCGAGCTGGGAGTGCCGGGCCTGGTCATCGTGGTCTTCCTGGCCATCGCGCTGGGGCGGCATCTATGGCGGCTCGCGCGCGTGGCCGGACGCGGCGGGGGATATCGCCGCGCGCGCTACGCCTACGGCCTGATCGCCTTCCTCTTCGCCAACGCCGTCATGTACGCGGTCGCCCACCAGATCTATGGGGACCCGCTGGTCCTCTACATCATCGGGCTCGTCATCGGGATGGCGCTGGCGATTCCGCGGGTCCGGGAGGGCGCGCCGCGCCGAGCGGCCGCGCCACGCGCGCGCGAGGCGAGCGTCACCCATTGAAACTGGCGATCGTGGCGACTCACCCGGTCCAGTACCAGGTGCCGTGGTATCGCGCCCTCGCCCTGCGCGACGGCGTGGACCTGACCGTGTACTTCGCGCTCCTGCCGACCCCCGAACAGCAGGGCGTGGATTTCGGAATGGACTTCGCGTGGGACGTCCCGCTCCTGGACGGGTATCGCTGGGA
>DATFFS010000090.1:0-12091 GCA_035249945.1 Gemmatimonadota bacterium | reverse complement strand
GCGCCGCGCCCGCTGGGTGAGGCGGCCGACCTGCCCGGCGCGGTCGCGCCCCCGGAGGAGCAGGCCCGCGCGATCGCCGACAACCCCCGGCTCCTCCTGTTCGACCTCCAGACCGCACTCGAGAGCGTCCGCGAGACGCGGGGCTCGTATCCCAACGAGGACGAGTTCGTCGCCACCGAATCGTGGGCGCTCCAGCGGGCCGCCCTGGATGCGGCTTTCGACGCGTGGACCTACGAGTCCGACGGCGTGACCTACCGCCTGACCGGAGTGGCCGCGGGCCGCGAGATCGCGATCGAATCGCCCCGGTGAACGGCGTCGCGAGCCGCGACGCGCTGGTCGCGTACCTGGACGAGTTCCTCGACACCGCCGCGTGGAGCGACAAGTCGCTGAACGGTCTGCAGGTCGAGGGCGCGGAGCGCGTGCGCCGGGTGGCGCTCGCGACCGATACGGCGCAGGCCACCATCGACATGGCGATCGAGGCCGGCGCGCAGATGATAATCGCGCACCACGGGCTGTTCTGGGGCCGCGTCGAGCCGGTCACCGGACCGCTCCGGTCGCGCCTCGCGAGCCTGCTTCGCGCCCAGGTCAGCCTCTACGTCTCGCACCTCCCGCTCGACGCCCACTCCGAAGTCGGGAACAACGCGGTGCTGGCGCGCCTCCTCGGGCTGCGCGACCTGGAGCCGTTCGGAGCCTGGGGAAGCGGCTCGATCGGGGTGATGGGGCGCCTCCCGGAGACGCTCGACCGGGCCGGTCTGGCGGCCAGGCTGGAGGCGCTGCTCGGAGCGCGCCCGGACGTCCTGCCGTTCGGGTCCGAGGCGATCGCGCGGGTGGCGGTCGTGTCGGGCGCCGCGGCGGACCTGATCCCCGCGGCCGCCTCGGCCGCCGTCGACGCGTTCGTCACCGGCGAAACGAGCCACACGGCCGTGCATCAGGCCCGGGAGCGGCGCCTGAACGTGCTGTTCGCCGGGCACTACGCGACCGAGACCCTGGGCGTGCGGGCGCTGGGCGACCACCTGGCCGAGCGCTTCGGGCTCGAGACGGTGTTCCTCGACGTGCCGACGGGATTCTAGCGGTGGCTGGAAGCCCTGCGGATACGCGTGGGACATTCAAAACGGTCCAGCTGGCGCCGCAGATGGGCCGTTTTCAATGTCCCGCCGGGAGGAAGTAGAACATGACCGCGAGGATCAGGTAGACGGCGAGGAGCTGGACGCCTTCCAGCCAGTTCGACTCGCCGTCCTCGGCGACCTGCCCCACGATGATGACCGAGACACCGACGGCGACGACCTCGGCGGTCGTGAACACCAGGTCCATCGGCGCCGGCCCGATCACGTAGCTCAGAAGGACGAGCACGGGCGCCGCGAAGAGCGCGATCTGGGTGGCGCTTCCGATCGCGATCCCCATCGCCAGATCCATGCGGTCCTCGATCGCCATCAGGATCGCGGTCGAGTGCTCGGCCGCGTTTCCCACGATCGCGACCACGATCACCCCCACGAAGACCTCGGTCATTCCCAGCGTGGCGGCGGTCGTCTCGACGGACGCGACCAGGATCTCGGCGAGCACGCTGACCAGTGCGGTGGCGCCGACGAGAATCATCAGCGACTTGCGGACACTCCACGCCGTGGCGTGCTCCTCCTCCATCCGGGCCGCCTCCGCCGCCTCGCGCGTGAAATACCGCTCATGGGTGTGGAGCGAGAAGACGAGCGCCAGAGCGTACACGACGAGGAGCAGGATGCTGATCTCGAGCGACATCGCCCCCTCGCGCGGCGGACCCTCGGGCCCCGCCAGGTGGTGGAAGAGCGCGGGGACGAGCAGCGCGATCGCGGCCAGCGTCAGCTGAGTCGCCCGTGTCCGGCCGCCGGCCGGGTTGAACTCCTGGGTCTTGAACTTGAGCCCCCCGCCCAGCATCGAGGCGCCCAGGACGAGGAGCGCGTTGCCGATGATCGAACCGGTCAGGGACGCCTTCACGATCTCGGTCAGCCCTTCCCGCAGCGCCATGATCGCAATGATGATCTCGGCCATGTTGCCGAAGGTGGCGTTGAGCAGCCCGCCGATCCCCTCGCCCGTGCGCACCGCCAGGTGCTCGGTGGACTTTCCCATCCATCCGGCGAGGGGGATGATCCCGACCCCGGCCAGGAAGAAGAGCCAGATATGGGCGTCGGGCGCGAGGAACCGAACCGCGATGGCGATCGGCGTCAGCGGCAGGAGCCAGTTCAGCGAGGGCTTGAGCGCGTCCGGCATGGGGCAGTAAGCAAACACTATCGGGGCAGCGGCACAAGCCGGGCGTCTCCCGCCCGAGCACGCCGCCATGGCGCCGCCCGAGCGCGTTCGTTGACGCGGGTGCCCCCGGGGAGCAGTTTCAGCGGAGGATGCGCCGCCCGGCTCCCCGGACGGCGCTTTTCTTTGACTCCGATTCTTCGAAGCGCGCGGAGGCCTCCGCCCGCGCGTGAGGCAGGCGATGGCTCGTTCCCGCGGCACGTGTCAGGTCGTCGTCGGCGCCCAGTGGGGTGACGAGGGGAAGGGAAAGATCGTCGACGTGCTCGCCGAGCGGGCCGACGTAGTGGCCCGCTACCAGGGCGGGGCCAACGCCGGCCACACGGTCGTGGTGGAAGGCGAGGAGTTCATCCTCCATCAGGTTCCGAGCGGCGTGCTGCATCGGGGCAAGGAGTGCCTGCTCGGGAACGGCGTCGTCCTCGATGCCGGCGAGTTCTTTCGCGAGATCGACCTGCTCGAGGAGCGGGGGATCGACGCCGAGGCCCGCGTCTGGGTTTCCAGCCGCGCGCACCTGCTGCTTCCCTGGCACAAAGCCCTCGACGCAGCCAAGGAGGGAAGCCGGGGGACCCGCGCCATCGGCACCACCGGGCGCGGCATCGGGCCGGCGTACGAGGACAAGGTCGGCCGCGTCGGGATCCGGGTGGCGGACTGCCTCGACGGCGGACGGCTGCGGGAGCTGGTCGAAGAGGGCGCCGAGGCCAAGCGCGCGGCGCTCGCGGTTCTCGACTCGGGCGCGGAGGTCACGGTCGAGGGCACCCTGGCCGAGATCGAGGGCTGGCGCGAGCGGCTGCTGGCGCGGTCGGCGGACGTCTCCCAGCGCGTGGCCGACCACATCGCGGCCGGACGCCGTGTCCTCCTGGAGGGAGCGCAGGGCTCGCAGCTGGACATCGACCATGGGACCTACCCCTACGTCACATCGTCCAGCACCACCGCCGGCGGCGCCGTGATCGGGATCGGGCTGGGACCCAAGTTCATGGACGACATCATCGGGGTCGTCAAGGCGTACACGACCCGCGTCGGGAACGGGCCGCTTCCCACCGAGGTCGAGAGCCCGCTTCAGGAGCGACTGCGCGAGGCCGGCGACGAGTACGGCGCCACCACGGGCCGGCCGCGCCGCTGCGGCTGGTTCGACGCCGAGGTCGTCCGCTACGCGGCGCGGATCAATAGCCTGACCGAGCTGGCGGTCACCAAGCTCGACGTGCTGGACGGCTTCGACAGCGTGCGCCTGTGCACGGGGTACCGCGCGGGCGACGGGGACGGCGAGCTCGGGGAGTTTCCCGCCAACCTCGCGCAGCTCGAGCGGTGCGAGCCGATCTACGAGGAGCACGCCGGCTGGGAAGGTCCCATCGCCGAGGCCCGCTCGTGGAACGATCTCCCGCCCGCGGCGCGTTCCTATCTCGAGCGGATCGAGGACCTGGTCGGCGTGCCCATCCGGCGCGTGTCCGTCGGCCAGGATCGCGACCAGATCCTCGAGCGCTGATCCTTTCGGCCGCTAGGGATGGGCGCGGCTCACGGGTCCTCGCGCGGCAGCATCTCCCAGAGGACGTTGACGATCACCCAGCGGCCGTTCACGCGCGCCAGATGCAGGTAATCGATCCAGGGGCCGGCGTCGATCCTGGCGCTGGCTGCGTTCTGATACACGTCCAGAATCGTCACCTCCGTCTTCTGCGCGGCGGCGGGGATCTCGCGGCCGTATCCGGAACGTGTGCCCGCGATCAGCTGCGACGCGCCCATGGAGGAGATCCATCCGGCGCCGGTCGAGTCCGCGTGGACGATCCGCTTGACGAGCTCCGGATGGAGCGCGCGCTCCATGCGTCCGGGGTCGCCTTCGTACCAGCCTTCGATGTAGTCGAGCGCGGCCTGCCGGATGGCCTCCGAATCCGCCGCCGATTCCGACGCGGTCTGCGCCCGGGAGACGCCGGTTCCGAAAGCCAGGAGTCCGACCGCCACGGCGATCGCGATGCGCTGCACGGACGCGTCCTTTCGTCAGGGTGGGATGTGGTACGGCGAAGGCGGCCAGGGTAACGCAGGCCGGAAGGGCGTCAACGCTCGGGGGACGAGGTGGGGGAAGCGGGGGACGGGTCCGGCCGGCGGGAGTGGCGCTGCGCGAGCGGCTCTTACAGGCCGGGCTTCAGCCGCTCGCGGAGTCGCCGGCCGTGGTCTCCGGTGGTGGGAAGCTGGGTCCCGTCGCGCATCACGACGATGAGCTCGCCGCGGGTCCAGGGATGAACCGCGCGCACGCGGTCGAGGTTTACGATCGTCGAGCGACTGATCCGCAGGAAGCTCTCCGAGTCGAGCTTCTCGGTGCAGCCCTTGATCGTTCCGCGGATGAGGTGCGCATCCGGTCCGACGTGGATCCGCAAGTAGTTCCCCGCGCTCTCCACCCAGTCGATCTCCTCGACGGATATAAAGGACACGCGACCACCGTCCCGGACGACCAGGCGCCGCGGTCGACGGCCGGCCTCCCGGAGTTCCCGGAGCAGCGCCGCCAGCTCGTCACGGTCTTGGGGCCCGTCGCCGCGACGCCGACGGATCTCTTCTCGCGCCCGGGCGAGGGCCGCCTCGAACCGGTCGCGCGAGAAGGGCTTCAGGAGGTAGTCGAGGGCGTGGACCTCGAAGGCCCGCAGGGCATATCCGTCGTATGCGGTCACGAACACGACGACGGGCATCGCTCGAGCGCCGACCGCGTCGAGCACGTCGAAACCGTCCGCTTCGGGCATCTGCACGTCGAGGAAGACGAGGTCGGGGGCCAGCGCCTCGATCTCCTTCACCGCCGACCCGCCGTCTCCGCACTCGCCGACTATCTCGATGCCCGGATCCCCACGGAGCAGGGTTCGCAGCCGCCTGCGCGCCAGCGCCTCGTCGTCCACCAGCAGCGTCCGGATCGGATCGTTCACGCGGCGGTGGCGGCCTCGCCGACCCGCCACGGGAATCGCACGGTCACGAGCGCGCCCCCTTCTGCGTGGTTCGCGATCTCCAATGCCTGGCGGTCTCCGTAGAGCTGCTCCAGCCGCGCGCGCGTGTTGGAGATGCCCACCCCGGGAACGGTCCATGCGCCGGCCCGCAGGCCGGGACCGTCGTCCCGCACCGTCAGGCAAAGCGTATCCCCGTTTCGCGTGGCGGAGACTTCCACGCGACCACCGGCCGCCCGCGGCTCTACGGCGTGCCGGATGGCGTTCTCGACCAGAGGCTGCAGCACCAGGTTCGGGACCATCGCGTCCAGCACTTCGGGATCGACGTCGAAGGACACGCGTAATCGATCCTGGAAGCGCACCTGTTGGATCTCGAGATATCGGTTCAGGAACTCGAGCTCCTGTACCAGCGCGACCTCCTGCGCCCCCGCGTGCTCGATGACGAGACGCAGGAAGTCGCTCAGTCTCGCGATCATGAGATCGGCCGCCTCGTCGTCCTCGTGGATCAGCGCAGAGACGGAGTGGAGGGTGTTGAAGAGGAAGTGCGGCTGAAGCTGCATTTTCAGCGAGTCGAGCTGCGCCCGCGCCAGCCGCGTCTCGAGCTCGGATGCCTGGAGCGCGAATCGCGCCGCCTCGCGCTCCCGGTCCCGAAGCCGACGGCGCGACTCACGCCATTGAACGAGTCCGAGCAGAATCCAATAGATGGCGATGTCGAGGTGGATCTCGCCAAGCAGGAGGGAGAGGAATCCGACCGGCTGGAGCCATGGCAGGACGAAGCCGAGCCACCAGCAGATCGTGATCTTGGTGAGCGCGAACGCGATCGAAGCGGGGACGTGGAAAGCCGCGGCGCGGAGGCGAGACCCCTCGCGGAAGAGCACCCTCCTGGCGGCGAAGAGGACCGGCACCGCCACCAGTCCGCGCACGTACCAGTCGGTGAGGGCGACGGCGAGGAGATGTCCCGCTGGCTCTGGTGCTTCGTCGTAGAGGTTGTAGAGCAGCCATTGGCTGGCAACGAACAGCCCGATCGCCGTCCATGCGGCCGCATAGAGGCCGACCGCCCGCAGGCGGCGCGGCCCGGAGGTTCCGGCGTCGTTCACGAGGTCAGCGCTCTCCACCACCGCCGTTCAAGCAAGACCACAGGAGGGCGAACGGCAACGCGCCGGGGACGGAAGCGGAGATCCGAGGGACGAAACCGCTCAGCCGGCTGTCCTGGGCCCCGCCTTCGCGATCTCGCTCGCCACGTCTCCGAACTTCTCGAAGTTCTTCCGGAACAGCTCCGCCAGCTGGCTCGCCTTGGCGTCGTAGGCGGCTCCGTCCTCCCAGGTCGAGCGGGGATCGAGCACGCGGTCGGGCACGCCCGGCACGCGCTCGGGCACCTCGACACGGAACACCGGGTGGGGCTTGAAGGAGACCCCGTCGAGCTCCCCGGCGATCGCGGCGGAGACCATCGCGCGCGTGTGCTTGAGGTCCATGCGGCGTCCCTCACCGTACGGTCCGCCGGTCCAGCCCGTGTTGACGAGCCACACCGCGGTGTCGTGCTGGTCGAGGCGCTTGCCGAGCTTCTCGGCGTAGCGCGAGGGGTGGAGCGGGAGGAACGGCGCGCCGAAGCACGCCGAGAACGTCGCCTTGGGCTCGGTGACCCCCGCCTCTGTGCCGGCGACCTTCGCCGTGTATCCGGAGATGAAGTGGTACATCGCCTGATCTCGCGACAGCCGCGCGATGGGCGGTAGCACTCCGAACGCATCCGCGGTCAGGAACAGGATCGTGCGCGGATGGCCGCCGATCCCGGGGATCATCGCGTTGGGGATGAAGTCCACCGGGTAGGCGACCCGGGTGTTCTCCGTGATCGAGTCGTCGTCGTAGTCTACCGTGCGGGTAGCCGGGTCGACGACCACGTTCTCGACCACCGACCCGAACCGGATCGCGGCCCAGATCTCGGGCTCCTTCTCCTGCGACAGCCGGATGCACTTGGCGTAGCAGCCGCCCTCGAAGTTGAACACCCCGTTCGTCGACCAGCCGTGCTCGTCGTCGCCGATCAGTCTGCGTTCCGGGTCGGCGGAGAGCGTCGTCTTGCCGGTGCCCGACAGGCCGAAGAACAGTGCCGTGTCGCCGCCCTTGCCGACGTTCGCCGAGCAGTGCATCGGCAGGACCGCGCGGTGCGGCATGAGCCAGTTCATCACGCTGAAGATCGATTTCTTGATCTCGCCCGCGTACTCCGTGCCCCCGATCAGGATCAAGCCCCGGCTCAGATCCACCAGCACGAAGGCGCCCGAGCCGGTGCCGTCGGCGGGATCGGCCGCCAGATGCGGGGCGTGGAGAATCGTGAACTCCGGCCGGTGGCCGGCTAGCTCGGCGCGCCCCGGACGCAGGAACAGCTGGTGCGCGAACAGGTTGTGCCAGGCGGTCTCGGTGACGACCCGCACCGGCAGGCGGTACTCCGTATCTGCGCCGGCGAACCCGTCGAACACGTAGAGCTCGCGGTCGGACAGGTAGTCCGCGACCTTGCGGTGGAAGCGGTCGAAGGTCTCGACCGGCATGGGCTTGTTGACCTCGCCCCACCAGATCTCGTCGTGCACCTCGCCGTCGTCGACGAGGAACTTCGCGTCCGGCGAACGGCCGGTGCGGGAACCCGTAGTCGTGGCGAGCGCGCCCGACCGGACGAGCAACCCCTCGTCGCGCCGGACGGCATGCTCGACCAGGGCGGGGGCGGGCAGGTTGTGGTGGACGTCCTTCCGCGGCGCGAGACCGTGCTTCTCCAGGTCGATCGACTTCGCGATCAAAGGCTCTCCTTGGCTTTTGCTCCCATGAGGGGCCGGTCACGATAAAGGCAGGCCGGCCTCTCGGCCACCGGGGTCAGCGGCGGGCCGGATCCCACGCGACGAGGAGGCGCGAAGTGCCGGGGGATTGACAGGACACCGTTTCCATAGTAGCCAATAGGGTCTGGGAGAGGCCCCTGGGACTCAGCAAAAGGAGAAAGGTACATGCGTCGCCATCTACGTAAGGTGCTCATGGGGATGGGGTTCTTCGTCTTCCTCACGCCCTGGGAGTGCACGTTCCTGTACTGCGACCGTCACGACTTCGAGCCGCCGATCTGCGACGAGCTGTTCTTCGAAGCCTGACAGTTCGGGCAGGCGGTGAATTGCGGAGGCCCGGCCGAACGCCGGGCCTTCGCGTATGCGGACGTTTGCGACCCCGGAGACCCCCACCTAGCTTCTCTCGCGGGCCCCTAACTCAACGGTAGAGTATCGGCCTTTTAAGCCGAGAGTTGTGGGTTCGAATCCCACGGTGCCCACCATGCGCGTACCGCTCTCCGCCGGTTCCTCGCCCTGCCCTTGTGACGCGCCCTCCCGGGCGTGTATATAGCTCGCCCTCATGCGCTCCTGTCTGCTCCTCGTCGCGTTGACCGCCGGCCTGACCTGCTCCGCGCGCGCGCAGATCCCCTTCGACAACTCCCGGAACCAGGGGGTGGGCGTCACGGTCGGGATGGCGTCGGGCGCGGGCATCTCGTACCAGGAGATCCTCCCCTCGGCGCTCGGGTACCGCGCCTCGATCCTGGCCTGGAAGACGGGTGACTCGTCGTTCTTCGACATCGGAGTCTCCGGGCTGCGCGTCCTGTCCGACGACGGTCGGCGACGCGTCTATCTCGTCGCCTCGATGGCCTGGTGGCGGCGCTCGGACGAGGAGACGGAGGCGGAGTTCGACGACGAGGGAAACCTGATCTCCGAGCGCGTGTTCGATGACGTCGACGACAGCGGCGCGCTCGGGGCGGGCGCGGGCGTCGAGCTGCCGCTGGGCCCCAGCGCGGCGGTCTCCCTGGAGGCCGTATTCACGTACTGGACCGACAGCGGCGACCTGATCCCCGCGCCGCAAGCATCGCTTCACTGGTTGTTCTGAGGCTCCGCAGCTGCGCGAGCCTCGATCTGCCCGGGTCTCCTCGCATCGCGACGTGGCCAGCGTCTACGACGCGATGGCCGAGACGTACGACGAGATCCACGCGCAGCCGTTCTACATCACCCAGTACGAGACCTACGCCGAGGACCTGCTGGACCGCCTCGCGGACTGGCGCGGGCGGGTGCTCGACCTGGGCTGCGGGACGGGCATCCACACCCGGGCGGTGGCCGAGCTCGCCGACTGGGCCGTCGGCATCGACGTCTCGCCGCGCCTCGTCCGCAAGGCGCAGGTCAAGCTGCGCGGCGCTCGCGGGTCGGTGGTGGTGGCGGACGCCGGTCACATGCCGTTCGCGGACGCCACCTTCGACGCCGCGCTCTCCTACGGCGAGCCGCTGAGCCACATCGAAGATCCCGGCGCCGTGCTGGCCGAGCTCGCGCGCGTCATGCGCCCCGGCGGTCGCGCAATCCTCTCCGTCGACAACGAATGGAACCTGCGGACCCTGACGAGCCCGAAGCGCTTCCTGCGGGCGGCGACCTCCCGCGGGGGAGCGGTGCGGGACTGGGAGTTCTACGACGACGGCGGCCTCGCCGTCCGCCTGTCGCTGAAGACCTTCACCCATTCGGAGCTGGCCGGGCTGCTCTCGCGGAACGGCTTCCAGGTGGAGGATTCGGTCGGCATCCACGTCTTCACGCTCCTCGTGCCGCTCGCCACCGACGCCCGCGCCGACGACTGGCGCGCGCGGGCCTTCCGGGTGCTGCATCGGCTCGATCGGCGCCTGGCCGACCGCTTCCCGTTCAATCGGCTCGGCTACTCCAGGATCGTGGCCGCGCGGCGGATCTAGCGCGCCGGGGGATCCCGCGTCTCCGGGGTGAATACGACGCCCGTGTAGCCCTCCTGACAGACCGCGATCCTGTCCCGACCTACGATCAGTGCGGGTCGCCCACCTGGGAGGGGACGATGGATGGGATTCGGGTCTCGAAGGTCCTCACGGCGCTGGGGATTGCCATGGCGCTGCTCGCACCCCGCGCGAGCTGGGCGCAGCAGCGCGTCCTGCTGCCTGAGGGCACGGTTCTGACGGTCACGACCGACCAGCGGCTCAGCTCCGCGTCCATGCGGCAGGGGGCGAGCTTCACCACCACGGTCGAGGATTCGGTCCGCGTGGAGGGGTACACGGTGATCCCCGCCGGAAGCCGGATCGCCGGCGTGGTGACGTTCGTGCGGCAGGCCGGCGGCGGGGACTCCGGGGTCCTGGGCGTCGAGTTCGAGGAGCTGCGCATCGCGGGCGGCCGCGTGGTGGCGATCGACGGCAAGCTGACGAGCACGGATCCCGCCGAGCGGCGGCAGATCGACGCGCGAGGCGACGCGCAGGTCGTGCTGGTCGGCGGGCGGCAAGGTGTCGGCGGGGTGATCGGGGCCATCGGTGCCGGTCAGGAATCGGATCCGGTCTCCGGGATCCTCGGCGCGCTCGGTGCGCTCCTCTCGGAGGGCTCGGACGTCGCGCTGCCGGCCGGAACGCAGGTCGCGGTCCAGCTCGAGCGCGGGATCGTGCTCACCGCGGTGGGAGCTCCGGCCAGGCGCCCCGACGCGTTCACGATCTATACCGCGGCCGAGACGATCCGCGCCGCCCAGGAGGCGCTGCGAGGCCGCGGGTACTACCGCGGGCCCATCGACGGGAACCTGACGGACGCCACCCAGCGCGCGCTGCTCGCGTTCCAGATCGACAACCGCGTCCTCGCTACCGGGAACCTCGACGGCCGGACCGCGGAGCTGCTGGGGCTGGACGTCGGCCTCGCGTTGGCGCTCACGCCCAACGAGGCCAGCTATCTGCGGGGCCTCGCCGAAGATCTCGTCAGCCGCTGGCGCGCGTCGATCGACGTGACGGCGGCCGGTCGAATGGACAGCCGCCGGCTCTACGCGGACGACGAAGTGGGCCTGTGGTTCGCGCTCTCGGCGTTCGCCGACGCCGCTGCCTTGTACGAGCAAGTGGTCCGGACGTCGGGGAACGTCCCCGGCCTCGGCGCCGCCGGCGCCGCGCTGGTCGATTCCGCGCGGACCGTGGACGAAGCGATGGTGGGAGTGCGGATCCCCGCCCGCACCCAGCGGTCGTGGGATGCGGTCCGCGAGGAGATGCAGATCCTCGACCCGCAGTACGCGACTCGTTGACCCTTCGGGCAAAGGAGGCTGCCGTGCGCCGTCATCTGAGGAAGATGCTGATGGGATCGAGTTTCCTGGTCTTGATCTCGTTCGAGGAGTGCGTGTTCCGGTTCTGCGAGTTCGCCGATTTCGAGCCGCAGATCTGCGACCAGTTCGATCGCTAGCGACCGTCCGCGCCTGGCGCTCGTTCATGGCCGAGGACCGGCTCGAGCGAGCCGTGGACGACCGCGCCGTCGACGAGCAACGCGACGACACGGGTCTCGGGCTGGCGAAAGACGCACTGGACGAAGAGCTCCATCGGGTCGCCGGTCGCGTCGGGGGGAGGTTCGAGGACGAGGACGTCGGCCGCCATGCCGCGCGCCAGGCGGCCCGTCGTCCCCGCCAGGTCGAGCGCCCGGGCGCCGCCCAGCGTGGCCCGGTAGAGGATCTCCGCGGGATCTGGCTGGTCCAGGTACGACATGTGCCGGGCGGCGTCGAGGAGCGAGAGCTGCGGCCCCGCCCCCACGTCCGACCCGAGGCCGATCTCGACCCCCGTCTCGCGCGCGGCCGCGAGCGGGAAGGCCCCGGAGCCCAGGAACGCGTTCGAGCTCGGGCAGCAGGCGACGGCCGCGCCGGCCGCGGCGATCCGCCGGAACTCCCCCGACCCCAGATGGATCGCGTGCGCGAAGATCGTGCCTTCGCCGGCGAGGCCCGCGCGCTCGTAGACGCTCAGGTAGTCGGAGGCGCCGGGGAATAGCCGCCGCACGGCGGCGATCTCGTCGGCGGACTCCGCGAGGTGAGTCTGGACCCGGAGCCCCGCGCCGCGCGCGGCCGCGCCCGCGGCGGCCAGGAGCTCCTCCGAGCAGGCGGGCGCGAAGCGCGGC
>DATFFS010000089.1:0-8064 GCA_035249945.1 Gemmatimonadota bacterium | reverse complement strand
GGAGCGAGCTCGACGACGTCCATCCCGACGACGTTCTTGTCCTGGAACACGTAGCCGAGGAAACGCATCGTCTCGTGCCAGAAGCCGCCGCCCGGCTCGGGTGTGCCGGTGGCGGGGATGAGCGAGGGGTCGAAGTAGTCGACGTCGAAGGTGATGTACACGGTATCGGACAGCGTGTTGAGGACGGTGTCCATCCACTCCTCGCCGTGCGCGATCCGGTGCGACCAGAAGATCGGCAGGTCCTCGTTCTGGAGGAACTCCGCCTCCTCGACCGAGACGGCGCGGATCCCGAGCGGTACGGCGGGCACCCCCAGGTCGTGCACCCGCCGCATCACGGACGCGTGGGACCAGGGCGTTCCCTCGTAGCTTTCCCGCAGGTCGGCGTGGGCATCGAACTGGAGCACGGACAAGTCTTCGAACGCGGCCTTCGCGGCGCGGACGGGGGCGGTCGTCAGCGAGTGCTCGCCGCCCAGGAACACCGGGAACTTCCCGTCCGCGAACAGCCCGGCGGCCACGGACTCCAGCCCGTCCAGGAACGCGACCGGGTCGCCCCCCGTAACGTCGGCGGGGGCCGCCGTGTGGATCCCGCCCTTCTTGTACGGCTCCTCCCGGAGCACCTCGTCGTAGAGCTCGACGTAGCGCGAGGCATCGAGGATCGCCGCCGGGCCCTTCGCCGTCCCCGCGCCGTACGACACCGTCGCCTCCCACGGCACCGGCACGACGACCCCTCGCGAGGTCTCGTACTTCGCCTCGCCGTCGGGGATTCCGAGGAAGTTGACCTCCGCCGCCACCACGACCTCGTCAGTCCGGGTCTATCAGCACCGCCGCGGCCACCACCGTGGTCCAGAGCCCGTTCTTATCCCCCACGGCCGACTGCACGATGTTGCGCGTGGTGACGATCTCGTCCGAGATCTTCCACTGCTCCTTGCGCGCGTCCCAGGCGGCTTCGGGATCGAAATCGACGCCCATCGCCGTGGCCAGCATCTGCGCGGCCAGATCCTCGGCATAGTCGCCCGCGACCTTGTCGGATTGACCGTAGCCATGATGCTCCGACAGATATCCGTAGTGGTCCGCGTCCCGCGGGATCGCCACGCCGATCGACGAAGCGATCAGCCGGTGGGGCTCGTTCGTCGACGTCTCGGCCACGACGGTGAACAACACCTGGCCGGGATGGAGCTTCTTCACCCCCTCGTTCCGCGAGACCATCTTGCAGCGTGGCGGGAAGATGCTGGAGACCCGCACGATGTTGTACTCGGCGATGTTCGCATCTCTGAGCGCGAGCTCGAACGACGCCAGCTTCTCGCGATGACGCCCCACTCCGTGCGTCAGGAACATTTCCTTGGCGACGAATGCCACCGGTCTGCTCCTCCTCAGCTCTGTGGATTCTCCAGGCGGATCGACTCGTCGTCTCCGCGCGGGTCGATGGGCGCGCTCGCGCCCGGGGGCTGCATGGATTCGAGCTCTCGCCTCAGCAGCGACTGGCGCTCTTCTTCGTAGCGCGCGAACAGCGGATCGAGGCGCGGGTCGTTGGGAAGCGCCGGGTCCATCCCGATGAGCTCGCCTTCGACGCTCGCGATCGTGGACTCGCCCTCGGGACCCTCCTCGAAGTCCATCTCCGCCCGGCCCAGGAACTGCCCGAGGCTTCCGCTGGCGACCACCCAGGTACCCGGCGCGACCTCCTCCGGCGCGTTCAGGGTCTTGCCGCCGTGCCCCGAAACGATCAGGTCGATCCCCGGCACGTGTTGCGCGAGCGTGCGGTCGCCCTTGTACGACAGGTGGCTGAGGACCACGATAGCGTCCACACCCTGCCCTTCTAGCAGCGCGATGCCGCGCCTGGTGCTCGCGATGACGTCCTCCTCGACCACCACGCTGTCCCGCATGGCGGCATTCAGCAGGATCGTCGGATTGAACAGGCCGAGCAGGCCGATGCGCCGACCCCCCTTCTCGACGACGAGGGTCTCCTGGCCCAGATCCTCGAGGCCTACGACGTCGTAGTTCGTATGGACCCACGCGATGGGGTTCTCCTCGATCATCTCCCGCAGATACGCGGGGCCCTGATTGAAATCCCACTCGCCGAGCGTGAACGCGTCGTATTCCATGAGCTGCATGGCGTCGACCATCACGTGGCCAAGCGCGGCGCCGTATGCGTTCTCGCCGCCGCTGAAATCCCCGGCGTCGACGAGGAGCACAGGCGCATCCAGCTCGCGGCGCAGTGAATCGACCACCCAGGCGCGCTTGGCGAGCCCGCCGGTCGAATCCGCGCGGCAACCGCAGTCGTCGAAATAGCCGTACCCGTCCGCCGTATGCAGCACGACCAGCTCGTCGGCCGGCCCCCCGCACGCGAGCAGGCCGAGTCCGAGGGCAGAGAGAAGCGCCCGCATGGTCAGGTGTGCTCGATCGCTCAAGCGTGGTCGAATGGACAAGAGTGCTCGGATGGTAGGGTTGGGAAACGTTGCCTTAGCGATTTCATCAGATCCAAGGTCGCTCAAAACGGCTCAGATTCAAGGCGCGTGACGACGGCCGAGCGAGGCGTACTGCAAGGTACGCCTCAGCGAGCGCCGAGGAACGCAACGAAGAAGATGAGCCGTTTTCAGCGACCGTTAAAACCGGAAACCAACGGCAAAGTGGGTCTCGTCGCCCAGCTCCGACACCGACACCTCGCGCGCGATGTCGGCCTCGAATCGGTCGTACCGGATCCCGACCCCGAACGAGCCGCCGGTGGAGCGATCGGCGTCGCCCGACTCCACGTACGGGTTGTCGAGGATCACCACCCCGCCTCGCAGGACGACCACGTCGTAGAGGGTAAGCGAGGCCCCGCCGTGCTGGCTCGAGTTCGATAGCTCGTCGAGATCGCTTTCGATGTCGAAGGACAACGCCACCCGGTATTCCGGAGGCAGCCCGAAGAACTCCTGCGGCGCCGCGTGGACGCCCACGCGCACCCGGCTCGGAAGGTTGTCGCTCTCGCCTTCGCCGGACCCGTCGATCTCGTCGTAGGAGAAATCCCCGCCCAGGTTCCTCAGCGAGACGCCGAACGAAAGCGGCACCGATCCCGGCCGGGGCAGATAGACGAGCCCGACGTCGAAGGCCGCGCCGCTGCCCGTCGTCACGCCGAGGTCGGAGTTGTACCACTTCGCCGTGATCCCGTAGGAGACGCGGTCGCGCCAGTGGTTGGCCCACGTGACACCCGCGGCCCAGTCGCTGACCTCGATGGTCCCGTCCGCGTCCGGCGAGGTGTCCGTCAGGATGATCTCGCCGTAGTCCTGGAAGACGAACTGGCCGGCGAAGGTGCCCCAGCGGGAGACGAAGGCGCCCGCGACGTAGTTCCCGCTGATCCCCGCGTCGTCGGCGCCTTCGATCCGGCTGAACGTCAGCGCGCCGCGCTCGAGTCCGTCGACGGTCGCGGGGTTGTACGGCATCGCCTGGAGCTCGCCGCGCGAGGCGACGACCGCGCGGCCCTGTCCGATCGCGCGCGCGCCGACCGGCAGCACGAGCCCGACCAGGCCTCCGTCGGAGCCGTCGCCGTTCGTCTGCGCGAGGGCGGAAGCTCCCGGCAGAACGGAGAGCGCGGCGACGATGAGCGCGGAAACGGCGAGGCGGGTGGGCATGGGGCGCAGAATCTGCCCGTGCAGGCGTGGCGCAGCAAGCTTCATCGGACCTTTAGCGCCCGCACCGCGGACGTCCCCTGCGATGTCGTGAGTCGGATCACGTAGATCCCGGACGGGACCTCGCGGCCGTTGGTGGAGCGGCCGTTCCAAGCCACGGTGTAGGTGGCGGGCGTCCGGTTCCCGGTGGCGAGCGTGAACACCGGATGACCCAGCGCGTCGAACACCTCCAGCGTCACGTCCCCCTCTTCCGCGATCGAGTACTCGATCGTGGTCTCGTCGGTGAACGGGTTGGGATAGTTCTGGAGCACCACGTTCTCGTCCCCGGGCTCCGGCTCCTGGGGCTCCGCCGGGAAGTCGAGCAGCGCGGGGAGATTCGCGAGCCTCTCGTCGTATGCCTCACGCGCAGCACGCACCGCCGCCACCAGATCGACCAGGAACGGGGCGTCGGCGGTGAGCTCCGGACTCGACGGCACCAGCACCTCGGGCACCTCGCCGACCGCCTCCGCCCAGACCCAGGCCATGGCGGCGCGCACGACGGCGCCCTCGGCCAGATCGACGGCGCCGATTCCGATCAACGCCCTCAAGTCGAAGAATGGCGATGCGAACGTGGGCTCGCGGAGCCCGGAAAGCGCTTCGTACTGGGTCCGGTCGAGTTGCGGGACGGGCTGTACGCCCGGCCGGCCGTCGCCGCTCAGCTGGGTCATGTTGACCTCGGTACCCGGATTGTCGAGCGGAACCAGAGCGAGGAAGCCGGGGCGTCCGCTGAAGCCCGTCTCCACGAAATCGGTATCCCAGATCAGCAGCACGGGTGCACCGTCGAGCTCCAGCGGCGCGGCCGTGTCGTCGGTGGGCTCCCCGATGTCCGGATCCACCGCGATGCCGGTCCACATGTCCTGGATCGTGTAGCCCGAGGCCCGGATCTGATCGGAGATATTCAGGATGTCCCACTGGAAGAAGATCGCCGTGTCGAGGCCCGGCTCGGTGAAGGCGAACGATCGCTGGCGGACCTCGACGCCGAGCGGAATCGACGGTTGCGAGATCTGTCCCACGCTGAACCGGTCGTCGTACACCGTGAACAGCTCCTGCGGCGCGAGCGGCGTCGCGGGAAAAAGCTCCTGGTCGGACGGCTCGGTCGAGTCGAGGACGCGGAAACGCGGATCGTTGGGATTCTGTCCGACGGCCCCTTCGATCCACTCGTTCTCGTTGGTGTCCTGGGGGTTGTAGCCGATCGTCGTGATCGTGTCCGGCACGCCGTTCGCGTCCACGTCGCCGATCCCCCCGATCCAGATGCCCGATCCGAACAGGTACACGTTGGGCGTGGCGATCGGGAAGAAGTTCCCCGGCATGCCGATGTCCGCGCGTCGCAGGCCGTAGGCCCCGCGGTTGGTGACCCCCAGGAAGACCTCGTTGACGTCGTGCGCGCCGATGGAGATCACCGAAGGAATGATGCCGCGCTGTGCCTGCGCTGCCGTCGGGAGCAAGGCCAGCGCCACTACGCCGATCGTGGCGGGAATCAGTCGTGGCATTCTTCGCACAATCCGTAGATCTCCAGCCTGTGACGCGAGGGACGGAATCGGTGAAGCGCCGCGATCTCCTGCTCGAGGCGATCGACCGCATCGGACTCGAACTCGATCACTTTGCCGCACCGGGTACAAACCAGATGCTCGTGGCGCGGGCGGGAGGGCCGTGCCTCATAGCGCCGGAAACCGTCGCCGAAGTCGTGCTCGCGGACGAGGCCGGCCCTGAGCAGGAGATCCAGCGTGCGGTAGACCGTGGCCTTCCCGATCGATTCCTGCCGCGCCCGGAGCTTCTCGCCGATCTCGTCGGCGGAAACGTGGCGGTGTGTGCCGAACACTTCTTCGGCGACCCGTAAACGCTGGGGTGTCACCGGGTGGTTGTATGCGCGGAGATATTCCCGGAAGCGCTCGACGCCATCGAGGGTCACGGCGCGGTCCGGCCGGGCGCGAGCAGCTCGTCCGCCAGGCGCTCGATGGGCGGGACGGCGCCGGCCTCGCGGCCCGACAGCGGGATCTCGCGGTAGAGAGCGCCCTCGACCCCGCAGCGGTCGATGAACTCGGTCAGGATCTCGGGCAGCACCGAATCGGGGAAGCGCGCGCGGCGCACGAACTCCCGAGCCGCCGTCCGCTCACCCTCGACCCGCCCGCCGACCGCCACCATCTCCAGCCGGTCCGGCGCCAGGCGCTTGGTCACCAGCGACAGCGTGAACGACACGTCGCCGCGCTCCACCGGCTCGAAGACATAGGCCCGCTCGAGCGTCTCGTCGGCTTCCAGACGCAGTGCCGCCTGGAGCTCCCCGATCAGCGCGCCCCTCGCGGCGTCCGGGGAAGGCTCGGCGTCAGGCGTCGCGACCGCCTCGGGGGCGGCTGGAGAGAGTTTTTCGGGTTCGCTCATCCGGGTTGACAGAGGGAGGGCGTTCGCCTAGTGTCGGCGCTCATCGTCCGCGAATCTCGCGGCGCCTTCGCGAACGGTCAACCGCACCACCCGCCCGCCCATGCCGGCTCAGCGATCGGAAAGCGAACGTCGGTCGATCGCGGCACTGGCGTACATCCTCGGCCCGCTGACCGGCGTGGCCTGCATCCTCCTGTATCGGGACGATCCCTACGTGGGCTTCCACGGCTGGCAGGCGCTGCTGTTCGGCGCGTTCGTCGCACTCGCTGTGGCCGCGATGGACGCGGTGCCGCTGCTGGGCCTCGGCATGGTGTTCCTGCTGATCGTGGGGGCGGGCGGGCTGACCCTGATCCTCATGTGGCAGGCCTGGCGGGGGCGCTGGTTCGTCCTCCCCCTGATCGGCGACGTGGCGCTCGAGATCGTGAACCGCGCCCGCGAATAGCGACCCGATCGGAGGCGCGCCGGCCTAGCCGGCCAGCGCCTCGGCCGGCTCCCGCTCCGCCTGGCCGCTCCCGCTATCGGGCGTCTCACGGCGCTCCGAGCTCTCGGATTCCAGCGACACCGAGACCAGCGTGCTCACTCCGGGCTCCTCCATCGTGATTCCGTAGAGGTAATCCGCCGCCGCCATCGTGCGCTTGTTGTGCGTTATGACGACGAACTGGGTCTCCTCGCTGAAGTGGCGGATCATCTTCAGGAAGCGGCTCACGTTCGCGTCGTCGAGCGGCGCGTCGACCTCGTCAAGGATGCAGAACGGCGACGGCTTGACGAGATAGATCGCGAACAGGAGCGACAGCGCTGTCAGGGCGCGCTCTCCACCCGAGAGCAGGCTGATGTGCTGGACGCGCTTTCCGCGCGGGCTGGCGACGATCTCGATCGGCGACTCGAGCGGATCGTCCGGATTCTCGAGGCGGATGTCGGCGTGGCCGCCCTCGAACAGCGTCTTGAACGTCACGTCGAGATTCTGTCGCACGGCCTCGAACGTCTCGACGAACAGCTCGCGCGCGGTGGCGTTGATCGTGCGCACCGCCTCCTCCAGCTGGCGCTTGGCCTGGGCCAGGTCGTCCCGCTGGCGCACGAGGAACTCGTGGCGCTCGGCTTCCCGCTCGTATTCCTCGACCGCGAGCATGTTCACGGGCCCCAGGTTGGCGCGCTTGCGGCGCACCTCCTCGAGCCGCCCGCGGAGCTCCTCCGTCGACAATCCCGCTTCGGCTTCGGTGAGCGGATGGAGCGCGTCCAGCTCCGGGAGCGGCAGCGTGTACGTCTCGGCGAGGTGGTCGATCAGTGTCTGGCGGCGGAAGTGCAGGTCCTGCCGCGCGAGCTCCAGCTCATGGCGCCGCTCGGTGGCGCGGTCGTGCTCGCGCCTCAGCTCGCGGACCTCGGTCTCGATCGCGGAGCGCCGCGCCTCGGCCTCGCGCAGGGCCTCGCCGCCCTCGACGCGCGATTTTTCCACCCCGTCGAGCTGCGCGTAGAGCGCCTCGATCTCCGTCAGGGTCGCCGCGCGCTCCTTCTCGAGCTGCACGCACGCTTCGTCGAGGCGGCGCCGCTCGGCGGCGCGCTCGGCGCGGGCGGCCGCCAGCCGGTCTTCCTCGGCGATCAGGTGCTCGAGCTCCCGCTCGATCGCCTTGAGCGCGGCCTCGGCCTCGGCCCGCTCCAGCTCGATCGCGTGGCGCGCCGAGATGCGCTCGGCGCGGACTTCGTCATGGCGATCGAGCGCCGCGCGCACGTCGCCGTGCCGCGCCCGCGCGCGGGCGAGATCGGCGTCCAGCTCTTCCATCGTCTCGGCGATGGCGCGTACCGCGGCGGCCGCGCGCTCCTGCGCCTCGCGCTCCTCGTTCTCCTGCCCCTCGAGCTCGACGATCCGGCGTCCGATCTGGCGCTCCTCCTGCTCGGCCACGACCGCGCCCTCGCGCGACTCGCGGTATCTCGCCTCGGCCGCGAGCGCCTCGTTCTGGGCGGTCGCGAGCGCGGTCTCGCCCGCGGAGTGCACGGCCTCGCCGGCGGCCACGATGCGGGCCGCGTCGGCCGCCTCCGCCCTCCGCCTCTCGAGCTC
>DATFFS010000088.1:0-1332 GCA_035249945.1 Gemmatimonadota bacterium | reverse complement strand
AGCTCCGCACGGCGCAGCACTCGTGGCGTGACCTCGAGGCGCCGTATCAGGCGGCGCGTATCCGCGTGCTGATCGGCGTCGCCTGCCGCGAGCTAGGCGATGGCGCGAGCGCCGCGCTCGAGTTCGAGGCGGCGCGCGGCGTGCTCGAGGACCTAGGCGCGCGCCCGGATCTCGAGCGCCTTGCTCGCCTGGCGGAGTCATCGAGGCCCGCAGGGCTGAGCCGGCGCGAGAGCGAGGTGCTCATGCTCGTTGCCGAGGGCAAGACGAACCGCGCCATCGCGACCGACCTCTTCATCAGCGAGAAGACGGTGGCACGCCACGTCAGCAACATCCTCGCGAAGTTGCGGCTCTCATCCCGGGCCGAGGCCACAGCGTACGCCTTCAAGCACGGCCTCATCCGGTAGCCGCCACTACGCAGAACTACCCACGACCCGCGCCGACGATTGCGCACTTCGCCCGAAGTTGGAGCGCCACTCGACCTCTACGGTCGTGTGCGAACACGGTCGTTAGTACCCGCCGGCAAGGAGGAAGCGATGACCATGGATCAGACCGAGGCAACCGGGACGGACGAGCACGCCGCGCCGCCGGAGGCCTGGGACGCGATCGCAGAGGGCTACGATCGGTACGTGGCTCCACAGGAGCTCGACCTTGCGAACGAGGCGCTCCGCCTCGTTGGCCTCGAGTCCGGTGAGCGGTTCCTCGACGTCGCAGCGGGGACGGGCGGACTGAGCCTGCCGGCCGCACGGCTCGGGGCACAGGTGCTCGCCACCGATTGGTCCCCCGCCATGATCGATCGCTTCGAGGCGCGAGTCCGCGAGGAGAGTCTGGCCCAGGCAGAGGGACGGGTGATGGATTGCCACGCGATCGATCTTGCGGACGACAGCTTCGACGTCACCGGATCGCAGTTCGGCGTCATGCTCGTCCCCGACCAGCCGCGCGCGCTCCGGGAAATGGTTCGGGTGACCAAGCCCGGCGGGCGCGTGCTTGTGATCGCCTACGGCTTCCCCCCGGAGCTCGAGTTCCTGCAGTTCTTCCTCAGTGCACTGAAGGCCGTCGCTCCCGAGTTCCCAGGCCTCCCCGAGGAGCCGCCGCCGCTCGAGTTCCAGGTGTCCGACCCGGATGTCTTGCGACAGCGGCTTACAGATGCGGGACTGAAGGACGTCCGCGTCAGGCGGACGGCCGAGCGGCCAACGTTCCGCTCGGGGCAGGAGATGTGGAACTGGGTGCTCTACGGCAACCCGATACCGGGCATGCTCCTCGCGGATCTCAAGGAGGACCAGCGAGCGCGACTCCGCGAGGTCCTGGACGGCATGCTCCGCGAGCGCGCCGCCG
>DATFFS010000087.1:0-10097 GCA_035249945.1 Gemmatimonadota bacterium | reverse complement strand
GGCGCTCGGCGACTCTACCAGCACGGCGTCGCCGATGAACTTGACGATTCGGCCCTTCTCTTCCGAGACCACCGCGCGCATGGCGGCCTGGAAGTGCCGCATCAGCGCGATCGCCTTGTCCTCGTCGGTGGCCGTGAGGCTGCTCCAACCGACGAGGTCGCTGAACCACACGACCGAGAGGCGATGAGGCAGCCGATTCGATGCCGTCTGATTCACGATGGGATGGCGGTCCCGGCGCCGGCGGCGAACCCTAATGTGTTGGTTTGGTGTCCCGGAGAATGTGACAACCGGGTGAATATGCGCTCCCCCGCCTCCCCGGCCAAGACGTGTGTGATCCTGATCAGCCTCCCGAAGTCAAGGGGCCACCCGGCTCAGGGTCACACCTCGCGCCCCTCCGGGTAGAGCCGCTCGAGCATCGCGGCCCAGTCGTCGCGGATCGTCGGCAGCTCCCTGCGCGCATCGCCCCATGCCGAGAGCCAGAGCGTGACGTCGCGCTCGCCCGTCTCGGAGGCGGCGCACGAGTCGCTGCCCGCCCGCAGGAGCGCGCCGTCCAGCTTCTCGACCAGCGCGGCCCACTGGCGCGGCGGGGCCTCGAAGACCGGCTCGGCGCCCAAGGGCTTCGAACCCAGCGCGCCGGGCGCGGCCATTCGCTTCCAGATCTCCTCGGCACCCAATGGGACGCGGCGGCGCAGATAGACGACGTCGCGGTCCTGACCCCGGTGGCGCTCCAGGTACTCCTTCAGCGAGCGGAGCTCGAAGGCCCAGCCGTCGACCGTGCCCTGGACCCAGTCGTCCCACGCCGCGTCGGTCGGGAATCCCGAGGTGACGACGCGCACGATCGTCCGTCCACCCTTCGACTCGAGGCGGAAATCGGTGACCTGTGGCGGCTGATCGCCCTCGTGCATCTCCCACGTAGTCGTGAGATGCCGCGGCGGGTCCCACTTCAGGATCTTCGATGCGCCTTCGTACTCGTTTCGCCAGCTCATCCAGATCGCGCCGCCCTCGCCCGGCTCGACTCGCGCGTCGAGCGGAAACCAGCGCTCCAGCTCGCGCGCCTCGGTAAGCGCCTTCCAGACTACCTCGACCGGCGCCTCGATCTCGATCTCGCCCGTGGCCGCCCGCGTCGAGGGCGGCTTCTTCGCTGCGCGATCGTCCTTGTTCTCTTCCCTGCCGGCGTTCGGCTCCTTCCTCATAGTTCCTCCCTTTTGTCGGTGGATGTCGGCGAGTCCTTCCCCGGCCAGGCTCCCGCCACGATGCGGAAGCGCCGGGCGCCGGATGTCTGGTCATCATATCGGTCAATGACATCGCCGATGGCGCGGGCCAGGTCCTCGGCGAAGGCGGGAAAGTCCGCCGGGCGCGCGAGCCGGACATCGGCGTCGATGGCGAGCGTGGCCAGGCGCTTCCGCGATCCGGCCGCCTTCCCGATCAGCCCCCCGACCTCGCGGATCGAGCGCGCCGCGAGCGCCACCAGATACGTCGCGCTGAAGCGATCGGCGGGCGGAAGCGGCTCGTCGGCGAGGCCGGCCAGCGCGCCCGGGTCGATCAGCCAGTGGCGCGCTTTCGCCCGCATCACCCGCTCCGTGCAGTTCCCCCTACGACGCGCTTCGTGGAGCTCGATGAACCCCGCCTTCTCGAGCTCTCGCAGGTGGTAGTTGAGCCGCTGCCGCGAGTCCCCCAGCCGGCCCGCCAGCCCCGTGGCCGAGTCCGGCGCCTCCGCGAGCGCGGCGAGGAGCCGGCGCCGATCCGAACTCAGGGCGGTCGCGGCCCGATCCGGATCCGCTACGATTTCGAGCATCGCTGTCCTCATGGCAGGAGCCTATCACCGAAAAGTTTTCTTGTCAAGGACAGCGCCTCGAACCGGATGCTACTTTCGCCGCTCAGGATCAAAGACCTGGACGCCGCAACCCTGCGATGCGCGAAGCGTTCGGCCGTCCAGTCAGCAAAAGGAGATCTACATGCCTGCGTTCACCACCAAGGACGGCACGGAGCTCTTCTACAAGGACTGGGGTTCGGGCCTGCCGATCGTGTTCAGTCACGGCTGGCCGCTATCGGCCGACGACTGGGACTCGCAGCTGCTGTTCTTCGCCGACCACGGCTTCCGGGTCGTCGCCCACGACCGGCGCGGGCATGGCCGCTCGAGCCAGACCGATGGCGGCCACGACATGGATCACTATGCCGACGACCTCGCGGCGCTGGTCGCGCATCTCGACCTGAACAACGCCGTGCACGTCGGCCATTCCACCGGGGCTGGCGAGGTCGTCCGCTACCTCGCGCGCCACGGCGAGAGCCGGGTGGCGAAGGCGGCAATCATCAGCGGGGTTCCGCCGGTGGTGATGAAGACGCCGGGCAATCCGAACGGGCTGCCCAAGGAGGCCATCGACGGCTTGCGGGCGCAGCTGGCCTTGAACCGCGCCCAGTTCTACTACGATTTCGCGGCCGGGCCGTTCTACGGCTACAACCGGCCCGGCGCCACCGCCTCGCCGGCGGTCATCTGGAACTGGTGGCGTCAGGGGATGATGGGAGGCGCCAAGGCGCACTACGACGGCGCCATTGCCTCCACCCAGACCGACTTCACCGAGGACCTGAACAAGATCACGGTGCCGGTGCTGGTGATGCACGGGGACGACGACCAGATCGTGCCCTATGCCAATTCCGGACCCCTGACGGCCAAGCTGCTTAAGAACGGCACGCTGAAGACCTACAAGGGCTTTCCGCACGGCATGCCGACCACCGAGGCCGCCACCATCAACGCCGACCTGCTGGCATTCATCACGGGCTAGGGAGTGGACAAGCCTCGCATCTTCCTCGGATCGTCGGGCAAGCAGGAGAAGCTGCTGCAGGCGCTCGCGCGGGGCCTCGAGGACGTCGCGGACGTGAATCCCTGGACGACGTCCTTCAACCCAGGCACCACAACGCTGGAGCGCCTCGTCGAGCTCACGCGCGAGGTCGACTTCGCCGCGTTCGTATTCGCCAGGGACGACTGGACGACCCCCGATTCGCCCGCCGTTCCCGACACGGAACCCGGGCAGGCCTCTCCACGTGACAACGTCGTCTTCGAGGCGGGCCTCTTCGGAGGCGCCCTCGGTATGCGACGCACCTTCATTCTCCACGCAAGCGACGCGAAGCTCCCGACCGACCTCCTCGGCCTGACGAGCATCCGGTATGCCGAAGCGACGACTTCGTCCGAAGTGATGGCCATCAGCGAGAAGCTGCGAAAGGCGATCGAGAGCCAAGGACGAGTCGCCCGCATCGAGGGCCTATGGTGGCAATTCTCCCTGACGGAGCGCAACGCGCAGGAGCCGTCCGCCCTGAGCTTCCTGCGGATATCGAGGGGCCGCGACGGCGCCCTCGAGCTGAGCGGCCGTGCCTGGCGGGAGGACGGCGGACTGTCGGCGAGATACTGGAGCGAGGCGGCGAAGGAGAGGAAGGAACCGTCCGGCATCTTCTACTATTGGAAGGGGGAGCGGCCCCGGGACCCGAACGCGCCGCAACTGGAGGGGACGGGAGAGATCCGGCTGGAGTCCGCCGATCGAGCTGCCGGATACTGGACGACCCGGGTGGAGACGCCCCCGCAGGTAAACGCACGGACATCCGGCGTCTACTGGCGCGCCGACGCGGCGGACACGGGCATCATGGATGGCACCGACGATCGGCAACGCGCGAAGCTGCTGGCGGAGCAACTCGGCCGATGGAGGTCGATCGCAAACGCCTGAGTGGCTCTGAACGCGCGGTGGCACGACGGCGTCCTTTCCGCATGCCGGCTCCACTCCAATGTATCGCGATCGCGCTGGCGCTGATCACGGCGGCCGCGTGCCAGGAAGCGGCCGTCTCCGCGGGCGGCGCGATGGGCGAATCGGCGGCCCCCGACACGTCGACCGTGGTCGTTTCCGCGGACTGGCTCGCCACGCTGCCGGACAGCGAGGAGAAGCGCTGGCTCGTCCTCCAGTGTACCGGGTGTCACGCGATCGACGACGAGACCCTGATGGTCGACGGCGCTCCGCGCACGCGCGCTGGCTGGGTGGAGGCGATTCGCCGCATGGAGTCGTTCTCCGGGGCCGAGACAGACTTTCCGATCCTGTCTCGCAGCCTCGACGCCGAGGCGATGGCCGACTTCCTCGTCGCGCACGCTCCGGCCACGGCGCCCGCGCCCCGGCCGATCCCCATGGCCACGCAGTGGGAGGTCCGGGAGTACCCGCTGCCGGTCGAGGACGTGCCCCACGACGTCGCGATCGACTCCGCCGGCCGCGTGATCGTGACCGGGATGGCGAGCCATCGGATGTACGTGCTCGATCCCGCCTCGGGAGCGTTCCAGGAGATTGCGATACCTGTCGAGAACGCCAACCCGCGCGCGGTCGAGGTCGGACCCGCCGGCGAGTGGTGGGTCGTGCTGGGCTATCCGCAGATGCTCGCCCGCTACGAGCCGGTCACGGAAGCGTGGACGACCTGGGAGCTCGGGGCCTATCCGCACGAGATCGCTCTCGACGCCGAGGGCCGCGTGTGGTTCAACGGCCATTTCACTCGCGATCCCGAGATCCTCGGCTACTTCGACCCCGCCACCGAGGAGGTCCGCACGTTCGAGGTACCGTTCGGTCCGCTCCCCGACGGCGGCAGCACGATCCCCTATGGGCTCCGAGTCGATCACACGGGCCGGGTCTGGATGACCCAGCTCTTCGGGAACCGGCTGGTCGAGTTCGACCCCTCGACCGCGTCGTTCGCCGAGCACGTCCTGCCGCGGCCGGAGTCCGGGCCCCGCCGGCACGACGTCGGTCCCGACGGGCGCATCTGGGTCCCCCTGTACTCCCGCGACGCGATCGCGGCCTTCGATCCGGCGACTGGCGCGTTCGACGAGATCCCGCTGCCGCTCACCGACGCGCTCCCCTACGTCGCGCGGGTCGACTCGCGCTCGGGCGCGGTGTGGGTGGGAACGGGCGCGGCGGGCGTGGTTGCGCGGATCGATCCCGAGACGCGCGCCGTCGAGCTCGTCCCGCTGCCGGCGCGCGCCGACCTCCTGCGGCACCTCGCGATCGACCCGTCCACGGGCGCGGTCTGGGGCGCTGCCAGCGCGTTTCCGCCTCGCGGGCCGCTGGTGTTCCGCATCACCGAGCGCTGAATCGCGCCCGACCGGCAGGCCGCGGTACCGCGCGCTAGCGGTCCGGCAGCCGGCGCAGGGTGCCGCCGTAGAACTCGTCGTCGACTCCCACCCAGAGCTCGACCGACCCATCCTCGCGCCCGCGTGCGGCGATCGCCTCGACCTTGAGCCCGTCGAGGATCCCCACGAGAGTCGGGGCGTCGTCCAGCGCCACCGCCGGCGCGCCGGCCTCGGAGGTGACGCGGCCGATGCGGTACACCGAGCTCCGGAACGGACCGCCGTCGTCGTCGGGGTCCTCCGCGGAGGCCGCGTACAAGCTCCCCTGTGCGTCGATCTCGAGCGCGGACACCGGACGCGCGAGCGGCCCGCTGGGGTCGGGGCTCGCGAACCTGCCGGCGCTTCGGAAGGGGCCGAAGCGCAGCGGATCGAGCGCCATCTCGGCCCAGCGGATCTCGCTCGAGGGCTTGCCGTGCGCGCGCTCGGCGTAGAGGAAGAGGAGCATGCCGCCCGCCTCCGCGACCGCGATCCCCTCGATGTTCGTCGTCGCGATGGGCCACTCCGCGTGGTCGACGACCTGCACCTCGTCCCCCGACACCTCCAGCAGGAAGATCCGGTTCGAGAACGGCTTCTCCGCGACTTCCTCCGTGCTCTCGGCGATCAGGACGAGCACGCGGCCGTCTACGGGGACCCGCGCGGCGCTCTCGAGGTCGCTGGTGGCGGACCCGTCGAACTCGATCGCGAGCGGCAGCCAGCCGAGGCCGTCGAGACCGGTCGGCAGGTCGAGGAGGCTGACGCGCGGAAACCCCGCCTCTTCGGGAAGCTTCGCGTCGTGGACGGCGAGGAAGCGACCGCCCTCGATCCAGGCGAGGCCGCTGATGTCCGGAAGAACGGATCGCGGAATCGCGTCGCGATGCGCGCAGGCGCCCGACGATGCCAGACAGACGGCGAGCAGGGCGCACCCCGCCGCGACGATGGACGATTGCTGCCACTGGAAACGATCCACGACGGAAATATGCGCCACGCGATCGGCGGGCGCCGAGTCGAGGCAATACATTGGTCGCGCATGAATCTTCCGCCGCATGTCACACTCGACTTCAGCACGCACGGCGAGTCTCGACACCGACTCGAGATCGGCGGCCTCGTCGTCACCGAGACCGTTCATCGGCCGCGATCCGAGATCGAGTTCCACGCGCATGCCCGCGCGGGCCTGAACCTGGTGCTTGCCGGCCGCTACGGGGAGGAGATCAGGAGCGAGTTCCACCTCCACCCGCCGACTACCCTGATCGCCAAGCCCGCCGGCGAGCTCCACGCGAATCGGTTCGATGCGATGGGCGCGCGCTGCCTGCTGATCGAATTCGAGCCGGAGCTGGTGGACCGGTCGCGCGAGATCGGCCGGCCGCTCGACCGGTCGAGCACCTGGCCCGCGGGATCCCACGCGATCTCCGCCGTCCGCGCCGTGCATGCCCTGCGCCGCGGGGACCCACCCCCGATCACGATCGAAGAGACCGCATACGCGCTCCTGCGCGAGATCGCCGGCCGGCGCCGGATCGCGGCCGAGCGAACCCGGCCGGCCTGGCTCTCGATGGTGCGCGACCGGATTCACGCCGCCGCGCCTGCGCGCCTCCAGCTCGCCGAGCTCGCCGCCGAGGCACAGGTCCATCCCTCGCACCTCTCGGAAACTTTCCGCCGGGCCTTCGGCATCACGATCTCGCGCTACGTCGAGCAGATCCGGCTCGAGCGCGCGGTACGGGATCTCGCCGCTACCGACGACCCCATCGGCCGGATAGCGATCCGCAGCGGGTTCTACGATCACGCAAACCTCACGCGTTCGTTCCGCCGCGCGACGGGAACGACCCCCTCCGCGTTCCGGCTCGCGATCCGCTCCTGACATCGGACGGGGCGCACCCCGAAGATCATACAAGACCCGAAGCGCGCCCGTCCCCATCTTCCCCGCGTGACAACGGCACGCATCCTGGCCTGCGCGGTCATCACGGCGCTCACCGTGGGGCTTCTCTCCGCGCGCACGAACCGCCCGTCGGCCCCCGTCGAGGGGCGGCCAGTCGCAATCGCCTTCGTGGGGGTCCGGGTCCTCCCGATGGACTCCGCGCGCGCGCTCGCCGACCAGACCGTCATCGTCCGCGGCGACCGGATCGTCGCGATGGGCCCGAGCGGATCGATCGACGTCCCTGTGGACGCGATGCGAATCGACGGGCAGGGGGCCACGCTGGTGCCCGGACTCGCCGACCTGCACGTCCACCTCTACAGCGAGGCCGATCTCCTCAACTACCTCGCCCACGGCGTGACCACCGTGCTCGATCTTCACGGCAGTTCGCGGTCGCGCGCGTGGCGCGGCCGCGTGCGGGTCGGCGGGGTCGCGGGACCCACGATCTACGCCGCCGGCCCTGCCCTGAACGGGTATCCGCCCCTCAACCCGACCTTCGTCGCGCTCGATGACACGGCCAGGGCGGCCTTCGAGGTCCGCCGGCAGAAGGCGGCGGGCTACGACCTCGTCAAGACGTATTCGACGCTGGCGCCGGAGGTGTACACCGCGGTGCTGGAGGCGGCCGACGCGGAAGGCCTGGCCGTCGTCGGCCACCTGCCGCTCCGGGTCGGACTGGAAGGCGCGCTCGACGCCGGCCTCAGGATGGTCGCGCATGGAGAGGAGTTCTGGAAGGTGGTCGGACGCGCCGACTCGGCGAGGGTCGAGGCGGCGATCCAAGCGACGCGCGCGGCGGGCGCGTGGGTGACGCCAAATCTCTCGGCGATCGATCGGATCCTGGAGGAAGCCGCCGGCCTCCCCGGGCTTCTGGACCATCCGGAGGCGGCTTTCGTTTCCCCCGCGGCCTACAGCGAGTGGCTGCCGTCCAACAACCGGTACTGGGGCGCCGACACGGCGCGGTATCTGCCCGCCATGCGTGCGGAGATGGCGTTCATCCGGTCGCTGACGCGCAGACTCTCGACCGCGGGCGTGCCGCTCCTGCTAGGCAGCGATTCGCCGGTCGTCGGTTTCGCCGGCGCCTCCGCGCACCGCGAGCTCGCGCTGCTGGTCGAAGCGGGGCTGACGCCGTACGAGGCGCTACGGGCCGCAACCCGCGAGGCCGGGACGTTCGTCGCGGCGACCATCGACGCCGATGCGCGGTTCGGCGGGATCGCGCCGGGGCAGCGCGCGGACCTGCTCCTGGTCGACGGCGACCCGCTCGTCGAGGTCTCCGCGCTCAGGCGGATTCGGGGCGTGATGGCGCGCGGCATCTGGCGGACGGCGGAGGAGCTCGACCGCATGCGCGCCGAGCGGGCGCGCGACTACGCCACGCTACACGCTCGCGTCCGCGCGATCGACAGTCTCATGGACCGCGGCGAGATCGACGCCGCGGTGGCGCGCTACGAGGCGACCCGCGCGGAGCATCCCGGCGTCGACCTGTTCGCCGAGACCGTGATCCTCTTCGAGGGCCGCGCCCTACTCCGCCGCGACGGCTGGGCGGACGAGGCGTCGCGGCTCCTCGACCTCGCCGTGGGGGCGTACCCGTACTCCCATGCCGCTTGGCGCGGTCTCGCCGACGCCCGCGCCGCCGACGGCGACACCGCGGGCGCGATCGTGGCGCTCGTGCGCGCGCGGGAGCTCGTACCCTCCGATGCCGGTGTTCTCGATCGGATCGCGCGGCTCGAGGCCGCGCAGGTCCCGCCCGCCTTCGCGGTCGCCGGCACGTATCGGATGACGACCCGCGCGCGCGTCGACGGCGAGCGCCGGGAAGTCGTCCTCACGCTGACCCTCGGAGAGACCAACGGCGGCTGGACCGGCCGGATCGATTCGGGCGGGGCCCTCCCGGTCCTCGATGTCGACGAGGTCGCGGCCGGGGCCGACCGGCTGTGGGTATCCGCGCCGTTCGAGGACGAGGCGCTCGAGCTACGGCTCGTCGTCCATGGCGAGGACGTCCACGGATGGTGGACCATGGGCGTCCTCGAGCAGGGCCTCATTCAGGGTCGTCGCGTGTCCTCCGGAAACACCGAGCGGTAGCACCGCGGGCCCGGCCTCAGCGCGGTATAGCCAGGTCCACCGCGCCGAGGCCGATCTCGATCTCGTCGCTTTCCAGCGGATGGAAGTAGATCGTCATCT
The DNA here is from genome assembly GCA_035249945.1 of Gemmatimonadota bacterium. Classification (GTDB taxonomy): domain Bacteria; phylum Gemmatimonadota; class Gemmatimonadetes; order JACCXV01; family JAHWKZ01; genus JAICNR01. The sequence continues at coordinate 897 of DATFFS010000087.1, read as the reverse complement.
CGTAGGCGCCGTCGGGGAGATCATCGTCGAGGACGTCCGCCGCGCTCACGACGGGTGACTCGAACCGCACCTCGGCGCCGGGGGCGACCTCGTCCTCGCGCACCGCGAACAGGTTGCACGCGCCTTCCTCGCTCTGGTCCCAGACGGGCTCGTCCTCGCCGGGCCGGTACGCCCGCAGAAGCGGCCAGCAGGTGCCGGTGCGGAGCGTGAGCGTATCGTCGGATTCGTTCCGGAACGTCATCGACCCCGCGAGCTGGACCGGGAACGACTCCATGATCGCCAGATCTCCCCGGGCCTCGAAGCCAGCGGGTCCCGGCACAGGGTTGCCATCGGCATTCAGCGGAGCCACGCGCTCCAGCTCGAGCCGCACGCGGACGCCGCCGACGAGATCGTCCGCCACCAGCCGGTCGTCCTCCAGATCGAAGGAGATGTCGCGCAGGAACGTATCGGCGTCGTGCTCGAGGTGGATCTGCCCGCCCTCGATGCGCCAGGTCCCCGTCAGATCCTCGTCAAAGTCCGGCACGCCCTCGGCGTTGGCGGGAACGAAGATCCGCCCCGACGTCGCGCCGTTCGGGTGCAGGCCGAGGACCAGCGAGGCGCCTTCGGCGATCATGTCGCGCGAGATGTCGGCGGTGTCGGCGCGGAAGAGGATGGCGCCGAACTCCCCGCCCTCGCCGGGGGAAGCGGCCCAGGTCCCGGCCACCTCCAGCGTCTCGTCGGGTCCGATCGGGACGGGATTGGAGTCTTCGCATGCGGCGGCCAGCAGGACGGTCAGGGCAATGAACACGAGCGATTTCGACATTGGATCCTCCGGATGACGTTGTACGGGCGTTCTCTCTATCTCGAAACGCTCGGACGCGATCGTTTCTGACGAACCGACATCCCAATCATCGGAAT
>DATFFS010000086.1:0-11385 GCA_035249945.1 Gemmatimonadota bacterium | reverse complement strand
GAAGGCGGACGCCGAGTGGGCGGACGTGGTCGTGTTCGACGACGTGCTCGGGATGGGCGAGGACGCCGACAAGCTGCGCCGCGCGGGCAAGGCGGTGGTCGGAGGCACGCCGTACACCGACCGGCTGGAGGACGACCGCGGGTTCGGGCAGACCGAGCTCAAGGCCTTCGGGATCAACATCATCCCCTTCGAGGAGTTCACCTCCTTCACCGACGCGATCGCGTTCGTGAAGGAGAACCCCGCGCGCTACGTCATCAAGCCGAGCGGGGAGGCGCAGAACATCAAGCGGCTGCTGTTCGTCGGGGAGGACGAGGACGGGACGGACGTGATCCACGTGCTGGAGTCATACGAGAAGGTGTACTCGCAGCGCGTCAAGAACTTCCAGCTCCAGCGGCGGAGGTCAGGCGTCGAGATCGCCGTGGGTGCCTTCTTCAACGGGCACGAGTTCCTCTCGCCGATCAACGTGAACTTCGAGCACAAGAAGCTCTTCCCCGGCAACATCGGTCCGTCGACAGGCGAGATGGGCACTTTCATGTACTGGGGCCCGCCCAACAAGATCTTCAACCAGACGCTCGCCAAGATGGAGAAGAAGCTCCGGGAGGAGCGCTACGTGGGATACATCGACCTGAACTGCATCGTCAACGCGCAGGGCATCTACCCGCTCGAGTTCACGGCGCGCTTCGGCTATCCCACGATCAGCATCCAGCAGGAGGGGCTCAACGCGCCGATGGGGGAGATCCTGGCCGCGCTGGCTCGAGGCGAGCCGGTCGACCTCAAGGCGAAGCCCGGCTTCCAGATCGGCGTGCGGATCGTCGTGCCGCCGTTCCCGTACGACGACCCCAAGACCTTCGAAGCGAACTCCGAAGACCGCATCATCATCTTCAAGAAGCCGGACTATGCCGGCGTCCACATCGAAGACGTCAAGCTCGTGAACGGGGAATGGGTGGTGACCGGGAATTCGGGGGTCGTGTTGATCGTCTGCGGGACCGGACCCACCATGCGCCAGGCCCAGGCGCAGGCCTACAACCGGATCAAGAACATCATGATCCCCAACATGTACTACCGCACCGACATCGGGGACCGCTGGTTCGAGGACCACGACCGGTTGCACGCCTGGGGCTACCTGAGGGAGAACTGATTCCGGACCACGCAGCGGTCAGTGCGGGAGTCGCGGGCGCAGGTGGCCGTATGCCCAGGCGCCGGCGACCGCGCTCGCCAGCGCGACGACGAGGACGGTCACGCCGGTGCCGATCAGCGCGTAGATCGGCCCCGGACACGCGCCGAGGAGCGCCCAGCCGCAGCCGAACACGAGGCCGCCGCCGAAGCGCGCCTTCCCGCGGCCGGCCTCCTTGGGCTCGATTCGCGCGGGGCGGCCGGCCGGGTCGGTGAGTCCCAGGCGGCGGATCGCGACCAGCGAAATCGCCGCCACGAGGACCGCGCTCCCGAGGATCCCGTACATGTGGAAGCCGCCGAAACGGAACATCTCCTGGATGCGGAACCAGGATGCCGCCTCGCTCTTGACCAGCACGATACCGAAGTAGACGCCCAGGCCGAACACCACGGGAAGCCTTAGCGCCGACGGTTCGGGGGTGCCGACCCGCGGACCCGTGGGCGAAGCGCCTACAGCAGCCAAGGCAGCACGACCCAGGAGACGAAGAGACCGCCCGCGAAGAAGCCCGCCACCGCCAGGAGCGAGGCCGGCTGCAGCGTGGCGAGCCCGGTGATCCCGTGGCCCGACGTGCAGCCGCCCGCCCAGCGCGCGCCGAACCCCACCAGGAATCCGCCCACCACGATCGCCACCAGGCCGCGGACGGTGAGGAGCGCCTCCCACCCGATGAGGTCGTCGGGTACGAGGCCGGAGAAGTCGCGGATCCCGAGGCCGGCGAGCGCCGCCCGTGTCGACTCCGCGATCGCGATCGGATCCGGGTTCGCGAGGAAGCGACCCGAGACGACGCCGCCCGCCAGGATCCCGGCCACGAACGCCAGGTTCCAGAACCCCTTGTGTCGCCAGTCGTAGCGGAAGTACTCGGCCCGATGCGGCAGGCAGGCCGCGCAGATGTGCTGGAGGCTCGAGGAGACGCCGAACTCGCGCCCGGCGAGGAGCAGGAGGAGCGGCACGACCAGGCCGATCAGCGGGCCGGCGACGTACCAGGGCCATGGCGAGGTCATCGGTTCAAAGATGGACAGGAACGTCCGGCGGTGCTAGAAGTGCGGGCGACCCGAGCCGAAAGGGACTCCTTGGGGATCGACACGTTCGTGCGTGCCGGCGTATTCACGGCATGGCTGGTCGCGGCCAGCGCGCCGGTGACCGGGCCGCTCGCGGCGCAGGAGCCCGCGCCGCCGGCGGCATGGCCGGAGTTCGTGCGCGCGTTCGAGGCGTACGTCGAGGCGGGCGGGATCGTCGGGGCGAGCACGCTGGCGATGCGGGACGGCGTCGTGGTCGCGCGGCACGACGTCGGCTTCGCCGACGAGGGCGCGGGCCGGGCGGTCGACGAGCGGACGATCTTCCACTACGGCTCGATCACCAAGACGCTGACGGCGATCGCGATCATGCAGCTCCGCGACCGCGGACTTCTGTCCCTCGAGGATCCCGTGACCCGCTGGGTTCCCGAGCTCCGCGCCGTCAGCGATCCCTATGGAACGCCCGACGCGATCACGCTCCGCATGCTCCTGTCTCACACCGCCGGGTTCCAGAACCCGACATGGCCGTGGGACCAGGGCGAGCCATGGGAGCCCTTCGAGCCCACGGAGTGGGAGCAGCTGGTGGCGATGATGCCCTACCAGCGGCTCCTGTTCGCGCCCGGGTCGCAGTACTCGTACTCCAACCCGGCGTTCATCTACCTGGCTCGCGTCATCGAGAAGATCACCGGCGATCCGTGGGAGGCCTACGTCCAGAAGAACATCTTCGCGCCGCTCGGCATCACGCGCAGCTACTTCGGGAACACCCCCTGGTATCTGGCCGAGCACAGGTCGCACAACTACGAGCTGCGCGCCGACGGCGGCGGGCTCATGGCCGCGGACGAGGGGGCGGACTTCGATCCCGGGATCACGATCCCGAACGGCGGCTGGAACGCGCCGCTCGACGACGTGGCCCGCTACCTGGCGTTCCTCACCGGCCCCGCGCCCGACGCGGAGACCAGGCGCAGGTGGGAGCTCGTCCTGTCACGCGAGACGCTGGAGGAGATGTGGGAGCCGGTGATGGCGGTCGAGGTGGACGGGACGGACACCGCGGTGAGCGACGTCGCTCTCTCGTTCTTCCTGGATCGCCGCTCCGGCCGCCGAATCGTGGGACACACGGGCAGCCAGGCGAACTTCCGATCCTTCCTGGCGTTCGATCCCGCGCACAGGACGGCCTACGCCATGGTGTTCAACACCTCGATCGGGGAGGGACCCGATCCGGGACAGCGGGAGCTCCTGGAGTTGCTCGCGGCCGCGGGGCGGCTGCTCGACTAGAGCCGGGCTGCGGATCGTCCAGGCCCGCCGGTCCCGGCTAGACCCGGTCCTTGAGCCCCTCGACCCCGGCCTTCTCGGCGCAGTGGTCGCAGCAGTAGAACCGGCCGTCGCTCTCCAGGCCATGCCCGATGATCCGTACTCCGCACGTCCCACAGGTGGGCGCGAGGGCGTGGATCGCGCATTCGAAGCTGTCGAAGGTGTGGCGCTCGCCGCCCGACAGCTCGACGTCGAAGGACTTGTCGTATTCGTTCCCGCAATGCACGCACCGTCCCATTTTCCCCTCCTGTCCCCGGTTTGCGGTCAAACCAAAGAGTACAACTCCCGGCGGGGTGCGGGCTGTCAGCCATTGGACAGAGGGAATCGCGCGGGTGATTGCTGGTCCGCCGAGCTAGATTGCGCGGCCGTGAGCGACGAGCGACCCGCCGCGGATTCGGCCGCGTCCCAGAAGCCCTTCACCTATGCCAGCTACCTGGCGCTCGACGAGCTCCTTTCGCTCCAGCGGCCGGAATCCGACGAGCACGACGAGATCCTCTTCATCGTCATCCATCAGGTCTACGAGCTGTGGTTCAAGGAGCTCCTCCACGAGACCGATTGGCTGAGCGAGCGGCTGGATCGGGGGGACACAGGCTCGGCGATGCACACGCTCAAGCGGATCCTGACGATCCTCAAGATCGCGGTCGCGCAGCTCGACATCCTCGAGACGATGACCCCGCGGGAGTTCCTCTCCTTCCGGGACCGCCTGGCGAGCGCCAGCGGCTTCCAGTCGGCGCAGTTCCGGGAGCTGGAGTTCGCGCTCGGTCACAAGCGTCGCGCGATGCTCGAGCACTTCCCGGAAGGATCCCCCTGGCGGGAGAGGCTGGAATCGCGCTGGTCGGCCCCCACGGTATGGGACGCGCTGCTCCGGTATCTCGCCGCGCGCGGCTACGCGGTACCGGCGGCGGCGCTCGGCCGGGACGTCACCGGTCCGATCGAGGGGGACCAGGGGATACAGCGGGCGCTGCTCGAGGTCTATCGCGGAGACGACCTGCCCTCCCGTCTCGACTCCCAGCTGCTCGAGCGGTTCGTCGATCTCGACGAGGGGCTCCAGGAATGGCGTTACCGTCACGTCAAGATGGTCGAGCGGACGATCGGGGGGCGGCCCGGCACGGGAGGGAGCGCGGGCGCCGGGTATCTCCGCACCACGCTCTCCCATCCGTTCTTCCCGGATCTCTGGGCGATCCGGACCGAGCTCTGAGCGTGGAGCGGCGCGCCGCCGGAGAGCGCGCGATCGTGTCCGCCGAGGACCTGCGCCGCGATCCCAACCCCCTCGTGCCCGACTACGCGCGCTTTCGGGTTGGCGAGCGGCTCTTGCTGTCGGGCCACTCCCACCAGGCGTGGCCGGACCGGGGCTTCGAGGGACAGCGGCAGGCGTGGCTGGACGCCGCCGAGCACGTGGACGAGAAGTGGCCGCACGCCTTCGCGCGGGCGGAGCGGGTGCGCGAGGGGTACCGCCGGCTGCTCGGTGGCGCGGCGGGACCGATCGCGCTCGGGCCTGCGACCCACGACCTGCTCGTGAAATGGATCTCCGCACTCCCTCTCCGCCAGCGGCCGCGCCTCGTGACCACCGATCTCGAGTTCCATGCGCTCCGCCGGCAGCTCGACCGGCTGGGGGAGGCGGGGCTCGAGGTCGTCAAGGTGCCGGCCTTGCCGTCGGAGTCGGTGGGAGAGCGGATCGCGGCGGCGGTCGACGACCGGACCGCGGCGGCCTTCGTGTCGGCGGTCTTCTACAGGAACGCGCACGTAGCCGGCGGGCTCGACCGCGCGCTCGTGGCGTGCGAGCGGATCGGAGCGCAGCTCGTCGTCGACGCCTACCACGCGCTGAACGTGCTTCCCTTCGATCTCGCCGCGTGGGGGATCGAGGGCGCGACGGTGACGGGTGGCGGCTACAAGTACCTGCAGCTCGGCGAGGGGAATGCGTTCCTGCGCCTGCCCCCGGGCGAGGAGCTCGAGCCGGTCGTGACCGGCTGGTTCGCGGAGTTCGACGCGCTGACCGGGTCGCACGCGCCCGGGCAGGTCGCGTGGGGGTCGGCGGGATCGCGGTTGGCGGGCGCCACCTACGACCCGACGAGCCATTACCGGGCCAGCGAGGTCTTCGACTTCTTCGAGGAGAGAGGGCTCACGGTCGAGGTTCTGGCCGCGTCGTACCGGCACCAGGTCGCGTTCCTCGCCGAGCGGTTCGACGCGCTCCGTCTGGACCCCGCCGTCGTCGACCGCGACCGCTCGGTGCCGCTCGAGAATCTCGGCGGCTTTCTCGCCCTCGAGAGCCCGCGCGCCGGAGAGCTGCGTCAGGCGCTCCACGCGCGCGGCGTCTTCACCGACCATCGCGACACCACGCTCCGCATGGGCCCCGCGCCGTACCTCAGCGACAGGCAGATCGAAGACGCGCTCGCGATTCTGGAGGAGGTCGTTCGGCGGAGAGGAACATTTCAGGAGAGCAGGCGAAGATGACCGAGGTCTCGCGAAGGCGGTTCCTCGGTCTCGCGGGGGCGGCGATGGTCCTGCCATTCGCGAGTCGCCTTCCCGGTGCATCCATGCCCGGTCCACCGGCGAGGAGCTTCCGAATCCGAGCGGTGACGGCGGGCGTTCCGCTGACCGGCGATGCCGACCCGCGCGAGCTGGAGCCGGCTCTCGGGTTCCTGCGACAGGCGCGTGCCGGGCTGGAAGCGAACGGGTACGAGGTCCAGACGGTGCGCCTCGCCACGCAGCCGCTGGCGGAGTACCTGCCGCAGTGGCAGCGTCCCGCGTCCCTGGATGTCCTCCGCGCGATGGATGAGATCGCCACCGCGGCGGACGCCTCCCTCAGCCTGGGTCCCGTGATCACCGCCGATGAGCATGTTCCGGGATTCGGCTCCTGGGCGACGGAGCTGGTGCAGCGCACCAGGAACGCGAGCTTCTCCGTGCGGGTCGCATCGCGGGAACACGGTATTCACCGGTCCGCACTGCGGTCTGCTGCGGAAGCGATCGAGGCGATCGGCCGGGAAACACCCGGAGGCGAGGGCAACTTCCGCTTCGCCGCCGCGGCGTTCGTCCCGGCCGGGACCCCGTTCTTCCCCTGTGGCTGGTTCGCCGAGGCGAAGACGTTCAGCATCGGCCTGGAGTCCCCGAACCTGCTGGCGGGCACCCTGGCGACCGCGTCCGAGCCGTCGGCTGCGCGGGCCGCCATGGCCGCAGCCATGGAGGCTGCCCTCGGGGAAATCGCAGGCACCGCCGAGGAGATCGGGCGGGAGACCGGATGGAGGTTCCTCGGAATCGACACCTCGCCGGCCCCCGGCCTGGACGCGAGCATCGGGCGGGTGATCGAGCGTCTGACGAACGAGCCGTTCGGAGATCCGTCCACCCTGGCTGCGTGCGCGCTGCTCACCGACGTGCTGAAGGGCCTCGCCGTGACGGCCTGCGGCTATTCCGGCCTCATGCTGCCCGTTCTGGAGGATCCGGTGCTGGCGGAGCGCGCCGCAGAGGGTCGCTATGGAGTCTCGGATCTCCTCCTGTACTCGAGCGTTTGCGGGACGGGCCTCGACGTGGTGCCGATTCCCGGCGACACGCCCATCGACACGATCGGCCGCCTCGTCGAGGACCTTGCTGCCCTCGCCGTGCGCTATGCGAAGCCGCTTTCGGCGCGGCTCCTGCCGATTCCCGGCGCGAGCGCGGGGCAGCGCGTGAGTTTCGACAATCCGCACCTGACCGACGGAGTGGTCATGGAGGCGGGATAGCGAGAGAGCGCTAGCCGCACCCTTCTCCCTGCTCCAGCCAACCGAGGAACGCCCGCGCGAAGGCGGATGACTCGAGCCGACCCTCTTCGAGTGGGAACGGCGTGCTCAGCCGATCGCTGTTCGCCAGCAATGCGAACGAGGCTCCGCGATCCGGCGCCAGGACGAGGAGCGCGGAGTTGCCGGTCCAGGAACCAAAATGCCATGCGACGTCGCCGCCGGTCCTGTGTTCCACGAACCATCCGAGACCGTAGGGTAGCTCCGCACCCGAAGTCGCGCGCATGGGAGTGAAGGCGAGTGCTCGGCCACCGTCGGGATAGAGCCGGCCCTGCTCGATCGCCGCTCCATAGGCGACGAGGTCGAGCACGGTCGAGAGCAGGCCCGCGGCCACGTTTACATGTGTCGGATACGCGATCGGAAACCCGCGGCCGTCGTAGCCCTGGGCGAGTGCGGCGCCGATCGCAACCGCGTCGATGCCGTCCCCGGCGAGGGAGGCGGGAGCGGTCCTGGTCAGGCCCGCAGGGGCGATGACGCGCTGGAGGACGGCGCCGGTGAACGGCTGGCCATCCGCTCGCCGAACGACCGAGTCGAGCAGCGCGTACCGGTTGCCGTCGTAGCGGAAAGCCGCGCCGGCAGGGGGATCGGAGGTGTGGCTCATGAGGTGCCGCACGCGAACGTCACCCGGCAGCTCGACCCCGTAATCGGAAACTGGATCGTCGAGCCCAATCCGTCCCTCGTCGGCGAGCTGAAGAAGGACGACGGAGGCGAAGGTCTTGGTCAGTGACGCGACGTGGAACACGGTCTCGGGCGTGGCCGGGACGCCGCGCGCGACGTCCGCTGAGCCGAACCCGGAGGACCATCGAACCGAGCCTTCACACCCGATTGCCGCCGCCATGCCGGGAATCCCGTGCGTACGGCGAAGGGTCTCGAGCTGCCGGGCCAGCTCGACGGTGTCAAGGGGTGGATCGGGCCTGGTCGTATCCGTACAGGCGAGGAGAGCTCCGAGAAGCAGCAACCAGCGAAAGCGGTAGTCCCTCCTCATCGTTGAAACCTACGCGGCAGGTGATCCTCGCGGAAGATTCAGGTGAGCTCTCGCAGCGAGGCGCGATCGATCTTCCCGAGGTGCGTGCGAGGCAGGGCATCCAGGAAGACGACCTCGCGCGGGTACTTGTAGGGCTCGAGTCGCTCCCGGACCCAGGATCGCAGCTCCTCGGCCAGCGCCTCGGAAACGGGACCGGCACCGTCGCGCCGGACCACGCAGGCTCGCGGCACGGTGAGACCCGCTTCGCCGAATACCCCGACGACGGCGGCCTCCGCGACGTCCGGGTGCTCGAGCAGGCAGCTCTCGACCTCGCCCGGCGCAAGCCATTTGCCCGAGACCTTGAGCATGTCGTCCGCACGGCCGGCATAGGTGAAGACCCCGGCGGCGTCCCGGGAGACCATGTCCCCGGAGACGTACCACTCGCCGCGGAAGGCCTCCATGGTGCGGCGCATGCGATGCCAGTAGGCGATCGCGCGCGAGCCGCCCTTGACCCACAGCCAACCGACCTCTCCGTCGGGGAGGGGGCGGCCCTCGTCGTCCCTCACTTCGACCTCGAAGCCGGGGACGACCTTGCCGAGCGTCCCGGGATGGACGTCTCCCGGCCGGTTCGAGAGGAAGATATGCCACATCTCGGCCGTGCCGAGGCCGTCCAGCAGGTCGACGCCAAACGCGGCGTCCCAGCGGCGATGGAGCTCGACGGGCAGCGCCTCCCCGGCCGACGTCGCGAGACGGAGGGACGAGAGATCCTGCTCCGCCGCCCGCGGATGATCGACCATGAGCGCGACCATCTTCGGCACGTTGACGAGGATCGTCGGGCGGTGGCGCGCGATCATCTCGAACACGACCTCGGCGGTCGGATGCTCGCGGAAGAGAACGCACGACGCGCCGACCGAGAAGGGAAACAGGAGGTTCGATCCGGTCGCGTATCCGAAGAAGAGCCTCGGCACCGACATCGTCATGTCGTCTTCGGCGACCCCGAGGACTCCCTTGCCGTAGCACTCCGTCGTGTTCGCGTACGAGGCGTGCGTCTGGAGCACGGCCTTGGGACGGCCCGTGGTCCCGCCCGAGAAGAGCCAGATAGCGGAGTCGTCACGGTGCGTAGGGAAGCTCGCGCGCTCGGCGGGCGCGGCGGCGAGCGCGGCGTCCAGCTCCTCGCCCGCCACGAGCAGCGAGCGGAAGCACGGCGCCCCCGCGCCGGCGCGCCGGAAGCCGTCGACGGCGTCCGGTTCCGCGATCGCGGCCTTCGCGCGCGTGTACTCCACGAAGTAGGCGATCGCGTCGGCGGGGAGTCGCGGGTTCACCATCACCACGACCGCGCCGATCTTCAGGACGCCGAAGAGGGCCCCCACGAACCCGGGCCCGTCGTCCAGCGCGAGGATCACCCGCTGCTCCGGCTCGATGCCGGCGTCCGCGAGCACGCTCGCGTAGCGGGCGGCGAGCGCGGTGATCTCCTCGTAGGTCCAGTTCCGTTCGGCGGTGCGGAGCGCGACCCGGCCGCCGCGGCCCTCGCGCAGCCGGGCGTCCAGGAACCAGTCGGCCATGTTGAACTGTTCCGGCGGCTCGAACGGCATGGAGGGCCGAGCCGTTATGGGGCGGGCCAGAGCCAGGCGAACGTCAGGCCCGTGAGCGTGCCGTAGACCAGGCCGTCGAAGGTCGAGCGCAGCGTCCGGCTCCACTTCGTCTGGTACCAGATCGAGCGCTGCCAGAGGGCGAGGGAGTGACCTACGAACGCGGTCATTCCCGCGAATAGAGCGACCTCTCCCTGCTCCGCGCCGGCATCGAGCGCGCGGGCGGTCAGGAATGCCGTCAAGATGCCAGCCACCAGCGCGTAGGCGAACCACTCCACCATCACCTTCCGCATGGAAAACGGCGTCATCACGTTGAGCCAGATAGGACCGCGTTCCCTCTTCGTCATGAAGGCCGGACTCACCATCTCCCTTCTCGTCGTGGGCAGGGGCATGGGGTAATTGCCGGGAGGAACCCCGAGACGTTCGAGCGCATCGATGACCTCCGCTTCGTTCGCGAGCCGGTCGTAGTCCCGGAGGTGATAGTTCAGCAGCCGGTGGAGGACGTAGCTCGTCGAAACGACGAGCATCGCCGAGACGAGAACGGGCAGCCAGAGCTCGTACAGTGGAATCAATTGGTGAGCCGCGGGTTGACCATGACCACCACCGCGCCAATCTTGACGTCGATCCCGCAACGCGCGGCGAGCGCGGCGATCTCCGCGAGGTCCTGTGGAATTCTATCCGGCGGCTCGAACGGCATGAGGCGGGATGATACCCGAGGCCCGAGAAGCCCGGCAACTGGCGGAGATGACCTGGGAGGAGGCCCGTGACATCGATCGCGGGCGGACCGTCGCCATGTTGCCGGTGGGCGCGATCGAGGCTCACGGCCCCCACCTACCGCTGGCGACCGACTGCGTGATCGCCGAGGCGATGGTGCGCGCGGCGGCCGAGCGGCTCGAGGCGCGCGGCCTCCACGCGGTAGTGCTTCCTCTCCTTCCCTACACGCGCGCCGGCTTCGCGTCCGGCTTTCCGGGCACCATCTCCGCGAGCCCCGGAGCGGTGACGGCGCTCGTCGGCGACATCGCGCGCGCTCTCGGGGGGCAGGGTTTCCGTACGCTCGCCATCGCCAACGCGCACCTCGATCCCGAGCACCTCGCTTCGCTCCACGCCGCCAGGGACGCAGGGCCGGACGGCATCGAGATCGTCTTCCCGGACCTGACGCGGAGGCCGTGGGCCGGCCGGCTGACGGAGGAATTCAAGAGCGGCGCCTGCCACGCCGGCCGGTTCGAAGGATCCGTCGTGCTCGCCGTGCGGCCGGATCTCGTCCGCGACGAGCTGCGGCGGGAGCTCCACGCCAATCCGCGCTCGCTCTCGGCCGCGATCGCGGAAGGGAAGCGCACGTTCGAGGAGGCCGGCGGGCCGCGGGCCTACTTCGGCGACCCCGCGGCCGCCAGCGCCGCGGAGGGGAGGGGGACGATCGCCGTGCTGGGGGGGATCCTGGCCGACGCGGTGCTCGAGGCGCTGGGCGAGCCGGAGACCGCGTGACAGGCGTCGGTCTTTCGTGAGCGCCTCCGGCGGGGTACGGAGTGGCGGGCTCGCCGGTCGCGGCGCCGTCGTCACCGGGGGCGGCCGCGGGATT
>DATFFS010000085.1:0-12718 GCA_035249945.1 Gemmatimonadota bacterium | reverse complement strand
CGTGGATCGGCTGCCACGGGAACCCCGACCGCTGCCTCGCGGTCCGCGGCCGGCGCTCGCCCATCTGCGCGCGCTGCCTGGGACTCCTCGCCGGCTACCCGCTGGCGGTCGCCGCGCTGTTCGCCTTCGGTCCGCCCTCCCCGGAGCGCGCGCTGTTCGGTGCGCTCCTGCTCGTTCCCGCCGGGCTCGACGGCGGGATCCAGGCGCTGTCCGGCTACCGCAGCACGTCCGCGCGCCGGCTCGTCACCGGCGTGCTCGCGGGCGTCGGCCAGCTGGAGCTCCTGGGCGGCGTGACGGCCGCGCTCCTGCACGCGCTTCACGGCTGATCGACCGGCTTCGTGATCCGCGCGGACGACGTGCGCGCCGGCCTGCGGCTCCTGCGGGATCTGCGCGGCTTCCTGCGTGCTCCGCTGACGCCGTCCGCCGCCCGCTCGATCGTCGCGCGGCGGCTCGCCGAGCGGGAGGCGCGGCTCCTGGCACAGGTCCGCGCGTCCTTCGATCGGCCTGGGAACCCTTACGGAACCCTCCTGCGCCATGCTGGCTGCGAGCCCGGCGACGTGCGGGAGCTCGTCCGATCCGGCGGCCTCGAGGGCGCGCTCGCGATCCTTGCCGAGCGCGGGGTGTGGCTCTCCTGCGCGGAGTTCAAGGGGCGGGAGCCAGTGCGGCGAGGAAGCCTGACGCTCCACCTGTCCCCGCGCGATCTCCTCCGGCCGGACGCCTCCGTCCACGGCGTATCGCGCACGAGCGGATCCCGCGGGACACCGACCGCCGTTCCCATCGACCTCGCCTTCATCGCCGATCACGCGGTCGACACCTGGCTCGGGCTGGCCGCGCACGACGGTCTGGACTGGGTGCACGCGCGCTGGGGAATGCCGGGAGGGACCTCGATCACGAATCCGCTCGAGTTCGCGCGCGGCGGCTCGCCGCCCCGGCGCTGGTTCACGCCCGTGCCGCTCGGCGCGGGCCTTCCCCTCCGCTACCGGCTCGCGGACTGGACCTGCCGGCTGGGCGGCTTCCTGGGCGGCGTCGCGCTCCCCGGTCCCACCGCCGCGCCGCTCGACGATCCGCGTCCCCTGGTCGACTGGCTGCGCGAAGTCCTCGACGCCGGGAGGATCCCCCACGTCTGGACGTTCGCCAGCTCCGCCGTCCTCGCCTGCCGGGCCGCGCTCGACGCGGGCATCGACGTCGCCGGAGCGCGTTTCACCATGGGCGGCGAGCCCACCACGGCGGCCCGGCGGGCGGCGGTCGAGGAGGCCGGGTGCGTCGCGCTGCCGCGCTACGGCGCGACCGAGACCGACATCCTGGCGTTCGCCTGCCGCTCCCCGCGCGCGCCCGACGACATGCACTTCCTCCACGACCGCCACGCGCTCGTATCCGCGGCGGACGGCACGAGCACGGGGCTTCCCCCGCGCTCCCTCCTCTTCACATCGCTCCTGCGCTCCGCGCCCGTGCTTCTCCTCAACGTCTCGCTGGGTGACGCGGCCGATGTCGACGACGCCGCCTGCGGCTGCCCGATGGAGGACCTCGGCTGGCCGATCCACGTGCGGAACGTCCGCAGCTTCGAGAAGCTGACGGTCGGGGGGATCGCCTTCCTCGACCGCGACGTCGCGCGGGTGCTCGAGGAGGACCTTCCCAGTCGATTCGGAGGACACGCGACCGACTACCAGGTCATCGAGCGCCTGGAGCCCGACGGCCGCTCGGGAATCCGGCTGCGCGTGCATCCGAATCTGGGACCGATCGACGAGGCGGCGCTGGTCGACACGTTTCTGCGCGCCATGGGGGCCGGCGGCGGAGGCGAGCACCTGATGACGCTGGCGCTCGAGCAAGGCGGCGTGGTGCGCGTCGAGCGCGCGCCGCCGGCCCGCACGGCATCCGGCAAGATCCTCCACGTCGCTCAGCCGCCTCCCGTATTGACGTCCAGGGATATTTAGATTATCATCGAATAGATTTCCGTCTAACTATCGAGCCGACGAGAATCCCGGAGGTGGGATGTGGACGAGACGATCCGCGCACTGGCCGATCCCACCCGGCGGGAGATCCTGAGGCTGCTGCGCGGGGGCGATCTGGCGGCCGGGGACATCGCCGCGCGGTTCGACATGACCGCCCCGACGGTCTCCCATCACCTGTCGGTCCTCAAGGATGCCGGGCTGGTCCAGGCCGAGCGCAACGGCCGCAGCGTCGTGTACTCGATCGACACCACGGTCGTGCAGGACTTCCTCGGCGAACTGATGCGCTTCTTCGGAAAGGGAGGCGAGCGATGAGCAGGCGCTGGATCGGCCCCGTGCTGATCGGGCTCATGATTGCGTTCGCGGCGGCGGTCTACGGCCGGCTGCCGGAGATGGTGCCCACCCACTTCGATCTCGCGGGCCGCCCGAACGGCTGGACCCCACGAATCCCGGGGGCGTTCCTGATGCCATTGCTGGCGGTGGGCGTGTACCTGCTGCTCGTCGTGCTGCGGCGGATCGACCCCCGCGGCGGCAACTACCGCCGGTTCGAGGAGACGTGGTGGGTGTTCCTCAACGTGATGGCTCTGTTGATGACCGCGCTGCACGTCCTGTCCCTGGGCTACGCGATGGGCTGGCCGATCGCCATGGACCGCGCGGTCACGGTGGCGCTCGGGCTCCTGTTCGTCGGGCTCGGCAACTATATGCCGCGGCTGAGGTCCAACTGGTGGATGGGGATCCGCACGCCGTGGACAATGGAGAGCGAGGAAGTGTGGCGCGAGACCCATCGCGTCGGCGGCTGGGCGTTCGTCGCCGCGGGTCTGGTCGTGGTGGTCGCCGGGCTCCTTCTCGATCCGGGGCCGCGCGCGTGGGCGGCGGGCATCGCGCTGGGCACCGCGATCCTGGTTCCGCTCGTCTACAGCTACGTGGCGTATCGCCGACTTCGCGGGGGCGCGCTGAACGCCTGACCCCGCGCTTCCGGCCGCTCGCCGCTCGGGGCGGGCGGTTGGCGGACGAGCTATGGCCGCTCGCCGCCGCCTCGGGCTACGATCGAGGCTAGCCAGCGCGACCGCATCGCGAACCATCCCGCTTCCCCGGCGCCTGGAGGACCCATGCCGCGATCCATTCGTCGAGCCGTCACGATCCCGATCTTCCTCTTCGTCATTCCCATCGTCATCCCGCATACCGGTCTTCTGCTCGCGCAGCCGGCCGCGGACTCCCTCTATCAGGCGGGCGAATACGCCGCCGCGGCGGCGGCGTACGAGGCGCTCGCCCGCGCGCACCCCGACAGCGGCCGCGTGTGGTACCGCCTCGGCAGCTCTCTCTACAGGGTCGGACGGCACGACGCCGCCGCCGAAGCGCTCCAGCGCGCGACCGCGACGTTCCAGCCCGCGTCTTTCGCGCACTACCTGCTGGCGCAGGTCTACGCGGAGTCGGGCAACTCCGCCGACGCGGTGGCGGAGATCCGGCGCACGGTCGAGGGTCAGGGTGTGCCCTACTCGGTGCTCGTCGCGACTGAAGCGTTCGAGCCGCTCGAAGGATTCGCCGAGTACGAGAGCTACATGGACTCGATCGATCCCTGCGGGGCCCCCGAGTACCGCCAGTTCGACTTCTGGATCGGCGAGTGGAGCGTCATGAATCCCACCGGCGGGATCGGCGGCTCGAGCTCGATCGAGCGCGAGTACAACGGCTGCCTGATCGTCGAAAACTGGTCGGGGCCCTCGGGAGTGCCCGCCGGCACGAGCCAGAACTTCTACAACAAGGCCGACGGCAAGTGGCACCAGAACTGGATCGACGTGCACGCGAGCGGTCCGCTGTGGCTCGTCGGCGGGCTCGACGAAAGCGGGTCGATGGTCATGATGGACAGCGATCCCGCGGCGAACCCGCTCAACCGCATCACGTGGACGCCCAACCCCGACGGGTCCGTCCGCCAGCACTGGGAGACATCCACCGACGGCGGGGCGAGCTGGACGACCGCGTTCGACGGTCTCTACGTGCCGCGGGAGGCGGCCGCAAGCCGCTGAGCGCCGGCCTCCCGCCGCGATGCGTCCGGCGGTAGGTTCGGGGCCATGGTTCGGTGGCGGGGACGGACGCGCAGCACGAACGTCGAGGACCGGCGCGGGCGCGGGGGGATGGGCATCGCGGGCGGGGGTATCGGCCTGCTGGTGCTTCTCGTCCTCGGGCTCTGCTTCGGCGTGGACCCGCGGGCGCTCCTCCAGGTCGCCGAGCAGACCCAGAGCACGAGCCAGCCGGCCGGTCCGCCGCCCGCTCCGGGCGAGGACCCGGCCGCCGATTTCGCCGCCACGATCCTGGGGACTACCGAGGAGGCGTGGGGCGCGATCTTCGCCGAGCGCGGTGCCACCTACGAGCCGCCGACGCTCGTCCTGTTCACCGACGTCGTTCGCTCGGGTTGCGGCACGGCCTCCTCCCAGACGGGCCCCTTCTACTGCCCGCTCGACCGCAAGCTCTACCTCGACCTCGGATTCTTCAACGAGCTCGCGCGCCTGGGCGGGCCCGGCGACTTCGCGGCCGCGTACGTGATCGGCCACGAGGTGGGCCACCACGTGCAGAATCTGGCGGGGACCGCCGACGAGGTGCGGAGCATGCAGCAGCGGGTCGGCGGCGCCGAGGCGAACGAGCTGTCCGTCGCGCTCGAGCTCCAGGCCGACTGCTACGCGGGCGTGTGGGCCAATCACGCCAACCGCCAGGGCTCGTTCCTCGAGTCCGGTGACGTCGACGAGGGGCTCGGCGCCGCGGCGGCGATCGGCGACGACCGCCTGCAGCGGAACGCAGGCCGCGCCGTTCAGCCCGAGTCGTTCACGCACGGCTCGTCGGCCCAGCGCCAGGAGTGGCTCCAGAGGGGCCTGGAGACCGGCAGCCCGGAGTCCTGCGACACCTTCACAGGATAGAGACCGACGCGCTGACTGCCCCGCGAGGGACCGCTTCTCCGGCGGCGCTTCAGCTCGGCAGGTCGTCCTTGTGCTCGGCGGGGTCGAACCCTTCGGGGAGCGAGGTCAGGTCCTCGAACGCGAGCTTCTCGCCCATCAGCCCTTCGTCGCTCCGGCGGTACGCCTTCACCGCCTCGTCCAGCGCGTTCCATCCGAGGAGCGCGCACTTGATCCGGACGGGCAGCTTCGAGACGCCTTCCAGCGCGCGCAGGTCGCCCAGCGCCTTGTCGCGCTTCGGCTCTTCCTCGCCGCGCATGAGCGCCAGGAACTTGCCTTCGAGCTCGAGCGCTTCGTCGAGCGTGCGGCCCCTGAGGGTCTCGGTCATCATCGAGACCGAGGCCTGGCTGATCGAGCACCCCTGCCCGCCGAAGCGGGCGTCGGCGATGCGGTCGTCCTCGACCGCCAGCATCAGCTCGACCTCGTCGCCGCAGAGGGGGTTCCGCATCGACACCGCCACGCTGGGCTCGGCCAGCGGGGTCTTGTTGCGCGGCTTCCTGTAGTGATCGAGGATGAGTTCCTTGTAGATCGTCTCGAGCATCGAGCGAAGTTCGCGGGCCGCGCCCCCGGCCGCCACCAGGGGGCCGGGACCACGTCCTGCACCTGACAGACCTGCCGGTGCGCACCGTAGTACGCTGGTTCGATGACCATGCGCCGAATGATGACCACGAGCCGTATCCTCTCCCTGGCCGCCGTACTCGCGCTGCTCGCACCCGCGGCTGCCTACGCGCAGGCCGGCGCGGAATCGGCGGTCGATCGGCCCGGGATCGGCACGCTCGTCCCCGCGCTCGACCGCGTCGAGAGCGAGACCAACGAGCTGCAGTCGCTCGGCCGGTTGGCGCTGGGGGACCTGCGAGTGGTCCTGGTTGGGAGCGTGATCGGGCGCGAGGAGCGCGGGACCTTCGAAGACGCCCTCGCCAGGAACCGCACGCAGGTCGACGAGCTCCGGAAGTTCCTGTCGACCACCGACCTGCAGGTCGTCGGCGCCGATGAGGTCACGATGACCCTCGGCGAGTATCTGAACGGCAACGATGTCGGCGTTCGCGAGGTGGTCGCGGTCGACGTCGCGGGCAGCGCGGTGACCCTGTACGTCGACGAGCCCGAAGTCGAGGTCGGCGTCGAGAGAACGATGCGCTGAGAGGCGGTCGCGCGAGGCCGCGGGTGCGGCAGCTATATCAGGGCCGCGACCGCGGACGGCGTGACGATACTCTTTCCGGTCAGGTCGAGCGTCACCCAAGCCTCGGCTCCGTGGCATTCCACTTCACCCGAGTACCCGCTGGTCTCGAAGACCCGGATCGTGTGCCGATTCGAAGCGGGCACGAGCGCGTAGAAGACGTCGATCCCAAGTCGCAGCGCGATCCTGGCGAGGTGCGCGAAGAGCAGGCTGCCGATCCCGCGGCCTTGCCATTCATCGAGGACGACGAACGCGACCTCCGCCCGCCGCGGCTCCGACCACGGGTCGATGAAATAGCTGGCGAGCCCGACGACCCGTTCCTCTCCCTCGATCCACACGGTGGCCACGAGGCCCACGTGGACGTCGCGATCGACGTCGATCTCCTCCACCATGCTACCGGCGGTGAGCCTCGACTCGGGCCCCCGCCAACGCGCCCGGATCGTGTCGGTGGGGAGCTGCGTGAAGATCTCCGCGAGTCGGCCGCTGTCGTCCGGCCGGACGGCCCGGATATGGACGAACGTCCCGTCCCGGGTCTTGTCGGCTGCGGTATAGCTCCGCGGGTCCATGGGGCCATTCTAGCCGGGCACCGGGACCTCGTCTGTCGGGTGAAAGGGATCCGTTCGTGTAGGGATTTTCCCCTAAGACGCGAAAAGGGCCCGCCTTTCGGCGAGCCCTTTCGGGTTTTTCCTGCCTTACCAGAATCGTGCTATTGGACCATGGCCGGCGGGGTCGACTCCGCTTCGACGATCTGAATCACGTCCGACACGTTGGCCACGTACGAGGCATCGATGGCCTGGAGTTCCTCCCGGGACGGCATCGCGGCTCCGATGAGGGCCGCGATCGCCAGGGTGTACAGGGTCGCCGCGATGAATCCGGCGATGATGGCACGCATTGCACTGCTCCTTTTCCGCTTACGGTATGGGAATCGTCTTCGCTTTCCGCTTCTCGTGCTTGCTTACGTCAGGACGGTGGAATCGGTTTCAGAGTTCAAGGTTTCGGGAGGATTTCGGCACCTGGAGAGGTGCCTCCCCCTGGGAGGGGGGTCAGCGCGGGGAAAGCCTTCTGGGAGCGCGCCTTGCGTGCTGGTTGCGTGGCGCCCGCTCCCGGCCCGGGGCCTCCAGGCGCGACTCGGCGGGGGCCTGGTAATCGAACCCTCCGACCGTGCGACGCTCGATGGTCCGGCCCAGCGCCCGCTCGATCGCCCGGATCGTGGGCTCCTCCTCCGGCGAGACGAGCGTGTACGCGTCGCCGGTCATCTCGGCCCGCGCGGTGCGGCCGACGCGATGGATGTAGTCGTCGGGGGTATGAGGAACGTCGAAGTTCACCACGTGGTCGAGTGCCTCGACGTCGATTCCGCGCGCCACGATGTCAGTCGCGACGAGGACGCGGGTCTGGCCGTTCTTGAACGCTGCCAGCGCCGCCGTCCGCTGTCCCTGGCTGCGGTTGCCGTGGATCCGGCCCGCGGTGATCCCGCGCGCCGCGAGCTTCTTCGCGACCCGGTCGGCCCGGTGCTTCGTGCGGCAGAAGACGATCGCGTTTCCGATCTCGCCTCGCTCGAGGAGCCGCGCGAGGAGCTCGACCTTCAGCTGCGACCCCACCGGGTAGAGCGCCTGCACGACTCCCTTCGCCGGCGCCGACTTCCGCTCTACCGAGATCCGCACCGGATCGCGCAGGATGTCGCGCGACAGCCGCACGATATCCTCGGGCATCGTGGCCGAGAAGAACAGCGTCTGGCGGGGCGCCTTCGGCAGGTGCCGCAGGATCCGCTTGATGTCGGGGAGGAATCCCATGTCGAGCATCCTGTCCGCCTCGTCGAAGACCAGGACCTCGAGCCCCGAGAGCTTCGCGTAGTCGTGCTGGAAATGGTCGAGGAGCCGGGCGAGGAGGTCGACCTTCAGCTGAGACCCCACCGGATAGAGCGCCTGCACGATGCCCCTCGCCGGCGCGGACTTCCGCTCGACGGAGATCCGCACCGGGTCGCGCAGGATGTCGCGCGACAATGCGACGATCTCCTTCGGCATGGTGGCCGAGAAGAACAGCGTCTGGCGCGGCGTCTTCGGAAGGTGGCGCAGGATCCGCTTGATATCGGGGAGAAACCCCATGTCGAGCATCCGGTCCGCCTCGTCGAAGACGAGGACTTCGAGCCCGGAGAGCTTCGCGTAGTCGTGCTGGAAATGGTCGAGCAGGCGCCCGGGGGTGCCGACGATCACTGCGACGCCCTTGCGGAACGCGGACTCCTGGGGACCCGCTCCCACGCCGCCGAACACCGTGGCGACCCGCACGTCCGTGTGCGCGGCGAGCTCGGCGAGATGATCGGCCACCTGCGCCGCGAGCTCGCGGGTAGGGGTCAGCACGAGCGCGCGCGTCCCCCGGCCCGGCTCGTCGAGGAGCCGTTGCAGGATCGGCAGGACGAACGCCGCGGTCTTTCCGCTTCCGGTCATCGCGCAGGCGAGGACGTCGCGCCCGTCGAGGGCGGGGGGCATTGCGTCGCGCTGTACGGGCGTGGGCTTCTCGAAGCCCAGCTCCTCGATCGCGCGCATGAGCTTCGGATGAAGCGCCAGCTCCTCGAAGCCGTGCGTGCCGTTGCCGTTTCCATTTCCGTTGCCGTTCATCTTCATCGCTTCCATTACTGTCCCTTCAAACAAGAAACCCCGGAACGCCGGGCTCGAATGCCCGTTTCGTCCGGGGGCTCGGAGCGCGAGGCGGCCGGTGGTTCCGGCGCGTCCTCGCTCGTCATCTCCACGGGTCCGCCCTTTGGCGGCGCGCCCGCGGATTCGAATCACGACATCAATATACGCGGATTCGCTGCGGTACGCCCGTTGCAACCTTTGCGAGGCCTGGTTAAAACTAATGCCCGAACAACGATGCATCGTTCTATGCATATCCTCCGGACCGGCCCGCTAGCCGTCTTTCTCGCGGTTGCGGCCCCCGCAGTCGCGCAGGAGGGCTCAGCGCATCTGGCCGACCTGCGTGCGCACGGCCGCGAGCCGGTCGCGTTCGTCTTCGATCAGCTCGAGCGGCACGACCTCGTCGTGCTCGACGACGCGCTCCACACCCTGGTCGAGCCGTTCGGGTTCTACCAGCGCCTGGTGCGGGAGCCCGGGTTCCGGCAGCGGGCGCGGTTCGTCTTCCTCGAGGCTGTGCCGCTCAACCAGCAGGGGCACATCGAGGCCTACCTCGCGGCTCCCACCGAAGATTCCCGCCTCCTCTATCCGGCGTTCCAGAACAGCCTGAGCGGGGACGGCTTTCCCTATGCGACGTACTTCGATGTCCTGCGGACCATCCACGAGGTCAACCTCTCGCTTCCCGACTCCGAGCGGATCCGGGTCGTCGCCGTCGGCAGCCCGTCGTACTGGTCGGAGATCCGCACTCCCCGTGACGTCGAAATCTTCCGTCAGGGACTCGACGCCTACGATTACACCATGTACGCGATGATCCGCTCGACGCTCGGGGCCGACGGCAAGGGGATCTTCCTGACCAACACCCGACACGCCTACCAGGCGATCCGCCACGCCGACGGTTCGCTGTACTGGAACGCGACCACCTACTTCCACGAGCGCGAGCCGGGCCGCGCGTACTCGATCCGTTTCCACGCGCCGCAGCTCGTCATCGAGCGCGTGCGCGACGACACGACCGGAACCCGAACCACCCAGGGCCTCGAGCGCATCGACTACCGCTGGGACCGGATGGAGGGAGGCGCATGGGACCGCGCGTTCCGCGACTACGGCGAGGCGGTGGCGGTGCCGCTCGAGGGCACGGCTTTCGGGGAAGCGCCGTACGTCGGGAACCACATGCTGGACGTCGTGCCGGGCCAGACGATGGCCGACGCATACGACGCGGTGATCTTCCTGGCGCCGCTCGAGGAGCTCCACCAGACCGCCCGTGTCGGGTCGATCTATACGCCGGAGTTCCGCCTCGAGCTCGCCCGCCGGCTGAGGCTCCTCCACAGCGAGGAGGATCTCGCGGCGATGATCGCCGAGTCGGGCGCTTCCGATCTCGCCGGGTACATCGAGCGCACGTACGTCGACCGCCCGCAGGAAGCTCTCCCCCAGTCCCGCGATTTGCCGGCCCTGGAGTGAAGCGGACTCCCGCGCGTCGTGGTACTGGCGGGAACGCTCGTTTTCCGGTCCGGCGGACGGCACGGATCACGCGCTAGCGTGGAATGACCTCGAACCCCCGGTTCCGGAAATGGCGATCGAACGTGAAGGCTGTCTCGATTCCCATCTCCCGGATGATCTCGAAGCTCGACCAGTCGGCCAACGAAATGCGCCGCTCCCCGGCCGCAAGGAGTGCGATCAGCGCGCGCTCGTGCGTCTCCTTCGCCACCCAATGGATCGCTAGGCCGGGCTCGGCGAAACGCTGCCAGTCGCGCACGGCCTCGATGCCCCAGCGATTCTGGAGCAGGGCGACCGTCTCCAGAATGACATAGCTGCTGGTAACGAGCTCGGCATCTTCCGCCATCAGCCGGGCGAACGTCTCGCGCGCGGCGACGTGGCTCGCGTCGTCGCGAACGACAGCGGCATAGAAGGCCGAGGTGTCTACGTAGACTTGTCCCAATGGCCGTAGATCTCGTCCAGGTACCGGTCATGTTCCTCGCTGACGCGCTCGGTGTCCCCTTTCCCGTACTTGCCCACGATCGACAAGAGATTGCGCCGCCGGTCGTCCTGTTCCGCCCTCGACAGCACGGAATCCACGCCATCTCGAACGAGCTGCGAGAGCGACACCCCGCGCCGGGCCGCCAGGCGCTTCAGTCGTTCGTACTGCGCGGATCCGATCTGGACCTGCGTGCGCGTCATGCCATCATGATTCTTCTTCATGTCGTCATGATATCATATTTCAGGTGCAGACGAAAGACCCGATCGCCCCCGGGTTGACTGGGACCGAGGGGTGCCCGATGATCATCCCCCGAATCCGGGACCCCTCCCAAGGAGACGCATGTCCGAAGCCAAGCGACAGAACCCCACGACGATCGAGTCTCGCCTCACCGAGGAGCGTCTCTTTCCGCCGCCGGCGTCGTTCGTCGCGCAGGCGAACATGACCGACGCCGGGGTCTACGATCGGTTCGACGACGGCTTCCCCGAGGCGTTCACCGAGTACGCCGAGTTCCTCCATTGGGACCGGGAGTGGGACCAGGTGCTGGACGCCTCCAGGCCGCCCTTCTACCGGTGGTTCGTGGGGGGACGGCTCAACGCCTCGTATAACTGCGTCGACCGCCACCTCGAGTCACGCGGCGAACAGGTCGCCTACCACTGGATCGGCGAGGTCGGCGACGAGCGGACGATCACCTACCGCGGACTCCACCGGCAGGTGAACGAGTGGGCCGCGATGCTGCGCGGGCTCGGCGTGCGCGAGAACGACGTCGTCACGATCCACCTCCCGATGGTGCCCGAGCTCCCGATCGCAATGCTCGCGTGCGCCCGGATCGGCGCCCCCCACTCGGTCGTCTTCGGGGGGTTCTCCGCGCACGCGCTGTCCTCCCGGATCGACGACGCGAAGAGCCGCTTCCTGATCACGATGGACGGCTACTACCGGCGCGGCACGCTCTTGAATCACAAGGTGAAGGGCGACGAGGCGATCGAGCGCGCCGACACGGACGTCGAGGCTGTCG
The DNA here is from genome assembly GCA_035249945.1 of Gemmatimonadota bacterium. Taxonomy (GTDB): domain Bacteria; phylum Gemmatimonadota; class Gemmatimonadetes; order JACCXV01; family JAHWKZ01; genus JAICNR01. Next base: position 1,048 of record DATFFS010000085.1, on the reverse strand, counting down.
TGGTAGTCGCGCGGAAGGACAAACCCGCCGACTTTCTGCAGCTCGTCCCCGGGCGCGACTGGCTGGCGACCGATCTGCTCGAGAGCTACGTCGGCGCCACCGTCGAGCCTGTCTCGCGTGAAGCCTCAGACATCCTGTTCCTCATGTACACGTCGGGGACCACCGGCATGCCGAAGGGCGTGCAGCACTCGACCGGCGGTTACCTCGCGTACGCCACTGCCACCTCGAAGTGGGTGCTCGACATCAAGTCCGACGACGTCTACTGGTGTATGGCGGACATCGGCTGGATCACCGGGCACAGCTACATCGTCTACGGGCCGCTCGCGCTGGGCACCACCTCGATCCTGTTCGAGGGCGCGCCCGACTGGCCGGCGAAGGACATCATCTGGAAGATCGCCGAGGAGAAGGGCGTCTCGATCTTCCACACCTCCCCGACGGCCATCCGCATGTTCATGAAGTGGGGGCCCGAGCCGGTCGAGCGTCACGAGAACGACTTCCGGCTCATGGTCACGGTCGGCGAGCCGATCCAGCCCCGTGCCTGGCAATGGTATCACGACCACGTCGGTGACGGGAAGTCGGTGATCGTCGACACCTGGTGGCAGACCGAGACCGGCGGGCACGCGATCGTCGGGCTCCCCGCCCTCCGCTCCGCGCGCCCCGGGCATGCGGGTCGGCCGCTCCCCGGCATCGACGCGCGCATCGTGGACGACGATGGGAACGAGGTGCCGGCCGGAACGAACAAGGCCGGGAACCTCGTCCTCTGCCGTCCCTGGCCGGGTATGCTCCAGACCCTGTACCGCGCCGACGAGCGGTTCATCCAGGAGTACTGGGCGCGCTTCAGCGACACGACCTCGTCGGACTGGCGCGACTGGCGCTATCGGACCGGCGACGGTGCGTATCAGATCGCGGGCGACTTCCGCATCATGGGCCGGCTCGACGATGTGATCAACGTCGCGGGGCACCGGCTCGGCACGATGGAGCTCGAGAGCGCCTGCCAGACGGTCGAGGACGTCGCCGAGGCCGCGGTGGCGGTCAAGCGGGACGAGGA
>DATFFS010000084.1:0-14104 GCA_035249945.1 Gemmatimonadota bacterium | reverse complement strand
GTGCGCGGGGGGCCGGCCGGCCTCCTGCCCGGCGTCTCTTCCGGAGGTCGATATGGTGGAGTACAAGCACTCCGTCCGCGCCGAGCTGACCGTGCAGGAGCTGTCCCGCGCGGGGACGAGCCTGGACCTCAAGATCTTCGCCGAAGGCGAGCAGATCGGCACCCTGACCATCGGGCGCGGTTCGCTGTTCTGGCGCGGCGGCAAGCGGCAGAAAGTGAAGCAGATCGACTGGACGAGCTTCGCCGAGATGATGAACGAGAAGGTCTACGGCGAGAAGCGCGTTTGAGCGCGGCGCGCCCCCGACCGCGGGTGGCGCTCGAGACCGCGTTCCTCACGACGGGCCTTCCCGAAGACGTGCGGCTCTCTACTGCGGTCTCCATGGCCGCCGCGGTGCGCGACCGAGGCGCCGAGCCGGCGTTCGTGGGACTCGTGGAAGGAAAACCGGTGGTGGGCATCGACGAGGGCGCGCTCGAGGATCTCGCGCGGTCCGCCCGCAAGCTCTCGACCCGCGACCTTCCCGTGGCGGCAGCTCGCGGCGAAAGCGGCGGCACCACGGTCGCGGCCACGCTGTTTCTCGCCCATCGCGACGGGGTCGCGGTTGCGGCCACGGGAGGCGTCGGCGGCGTCCACCCTGGCGGATCGCGGTTCGACGAATCGGCCGATCTGGGAGAGTTGGGACGCACTCCGATCACTCTCGTCTGCTCCGGCGCGAAGGCGATCCTCGACCTTCCGGCGACGCTGGAGCGGCTCGATACGCTGGGCGTCATCGTCATCGGATACGGAACCGAGGAGCTGCCGGCGTTCTGGTCCGCGGAGAGCGGGCTTTCCCTGAGCGAGACGGTCGCGGGCGCGGAGGAGGCCGCCGCTGTGGCAAAAGAGGCGCGCGGTCTGGGACTCCGCGGGGCCGTGCTGGTCTGCGTTCCCCCGCCGGCGAATGCCGCGCTCCCGCGCGAGGAGAGCGAGGTCGCCGTGGCGCGGGCCCAGGAGGAGGCCTACGCCCTCGACCTGGCGGGCCCGGGGCTGACCCCGTTTCTGCTGCGGCGGGTCGCGGAAATCACCGCGGGGCGGTCGCTCCGCGCCAACGTCGGGCTTCTCGTGAACAACGCGGCTGTCGCGGCGGAGATCGCGGTCGCGGCTGCGCGCTGACGGGAGACGCCAATCCGGTATGAAGCGATCCCTGCGCGCCACCCCGCTCGGCATCGCGATCGCCGTTTCCGCACTCCATGCGCTCAACGACGCGTACACGTCGTTCCTGCCGCCGCTCCTGCCGCGGATCATCGGCGAGCTCGATCTGTCGATCACGCTGGCGGCCGGTCTCATGACCGCGCTGGCGCTCGGCTCCTCCTTGGCGCAGCCGCTGATGGGTCGACTCGCTGACCGACGCGGCCGGCGGGCGCTCGTCGTCCTCGGGCCGATGACGACCGGCGTCTTCCTCTCCCTGATGGGCCTCGCACCCGGATTCTGGATGCTCGTCGTCCTGCTCGCCGTCGGCGGACTGGGAAGCGCTGCGTTCCACCCCCCCGGCGCGTCACTGGCGGCACGCGTGGGCCAGGGAGGCCGCAGCGGAATGAGGCACGCGATCTTCTCGTTCTGCGGCGCGGCGGGGCACGCGCTGGGTCCGGTGGCCGTCGTCTGGCTCGTCGCGCGGGTGGGATTCGACGGCATGTGGGTGGCGATGCTTCCGGTGCTCGCCCTGGGCTTCGTGCTCTGGTTCGTCCTGCCACCGGGGACCTCCGACCGGATCGCCGCGCCCGCGCCCTCGCTGCGGGACATGGGCCGGATCCTGCGCGGGCCGCTGGGACTGGTCTTCGGGATCAGCTGTTCCTCGGCGTTTCTCAACAGCTTGTTCCTTACCTTCATGCCGATCGTCATGTCGGGGGAGGGGATGAGCGAGTCCCAGGGTGCGGTCGTCCTCAGCCTGTATCTCGGCGGTCAGGCGGCGGGCACGCTGCCGGGCGGCTATCTCGCCGATCGAGTGGACCGCCCGCAGCTGCTGGCGATCCTGACCGGCATCGCATTCCCGCTCCATGCGCTCGCCTTCCTGCTGCCAGCTGGCGGGCCGCTGTCGCTTGCCGTTGTCATGCTCGCGGGGGCGGTCAACATGGCGGTGCTGCCTCCGATCGTGATCATGGCGCTCGAGCTCTCGCCGAGCTTCGGCTCGACCAGCTCGGGGATCGTCATGGGCCTGGCGTGGGCGACGGCGGCTCTAGCCGTCATCCCGGCGGGAGTCGTAGGCGACTTGCTGGGACCGCAGGCGGCCGCCATCGTGCTGACCCCGACGGTTCTGCTGGGCACCTGGTTCGCTCTGCGACCGAAGCTTCGACGTCACTCGTGGCCGGCGGTGCCGGTGGAGGGATCCTGAAGACACGCGTCAAGGTCTGCTGCATCGCGAGCGCCGACGAAGCTCGGATGGCGATCGCCGCCGGCGCGTCGGCGCTCGGCCTGGTGTCGGAGATGCCGAGCGGCCCCGGCGTGATCCCCGAAGAGCGGATCGCCGAGATCGCGGCGCTAGCTCCTCCCGGTGTAGCGACGTTCCTCCTCACCTGCCGCACGGACCCCGCGGAGATCGCGGCGCAGGGAGCCCGAACCGGAGTCGGCGTGCTCCAGCTCTGCGACGAGCCGGCACCGGGAACGCGCGTCGCGCTGCGGCGGGCGCTGCCGGGGGTGAAGCTCGTCCAGGTGATCCACGTGCAGGGCGCGGAGTCGGTGGACGCCGCTCGATCGGCTGCTCCGGAGGTGGACGCGCTGCTGCTCGATTCCGGCCGGCCCGATCTGGCAGTCAAAGAGCTGGGAGGCACCGGCCGCGTCCACGACTGGGAGACGAGCCGGGCGATACGCGAAGCCGTCGACGTGCCGGTCTACCTGGCGGGTGGTCTCCATCCCGGGAACGTCGCGCGCGCGATCGACGTGGTGCGTCCATTCGGTGTCGATCTCTGCAGCGGCATCCGGATCGAGGGCCGACTCGATGCCCGGCTCCTCGACGATTTCATGCGCGTGGTGGTCGCCGCCGGTTGATCCTCTGCGGCGCAAGGCGCATCCGCGGATTCGGTCCGTTCGCCGGACTATTCCGGCCAGGGATCGCGCAGCCGGTCGAGCTCGCGCCGCTGGCGCTTGGTCGGCCGGCCCTTGCCACGGAACGAGGTCTCAGGCATGAGCTTTAGCTGAGCCTCCCGCGCTCGTCGCCGATCGAGGCTCTCGGCGGTCTCCTCGTAGAGCTTCGCCGCCGCGGCCGCCGTGCCGCGGCGCTCTCCGAGCCCGCGCACCACCACCGTGCGCTCGATGGGGCCGCTGCGGACCCGGACGACGTCGCCGAGCCGGACCAGCGCCCCGGTCTTCGGCCGCGCGTCGTTGAGCCGCACCTTACCGCCCTCGATCGCGGCGGCGGCCTGGCTCCGTGTCTTGTAGAACCGAGCGGCCCAGAGCCAGCGGTCGACGCGCGCGCTCGTCGGGGGGGTACCCGCCTTCACGCTTCCTCCAAGTCGAGATCGATCCGAATCGGGAGTCCGGTGTCGCTCTCGAAGGACCGCTCCACGTCGCGGATCAGCCGCTCGATGTCGATCCCCATGAGGATACCACCCTCGTCGCGCGCTGCGCGCAGCCCCCGAACGGCACGCGCCGCCTGACGCGCTGAAGCTGCAAGGTGTCCACGACGGCGATTCAGACACGCGGCCGACAGGTGGACGAGCGACTGGACGTACCGCGCAGGTGCCGTGGTCTTGCCAGCTGCATGCCAGAGCGCCTCCAGCGCCTCGTGGCTCTCCCACCAGTACCCCTCGTTGAAAAGATCGACGGCCCACAGCCATTCCTCCAGCTGTCTCCAGTCCTCGACCCGCCACGTTCCAGGCACTTCGATCTGGCAGCCGTACGAGTGACCCAGCGGATCGCGCGTCGGGTGGGGAGTTTCCCCGGGGACGAAGCGGTAAGGTGGAAGTGCCCGTGGGGAGTATCGCTGTGGAGACTTAGCCGCACCCGCTTCTCGCCCGAACATGCCCAGAGACTACCCACCCTCCCCAACTACGCCAAGATTTGGATTGAATTGCCGGCACGCCGAGACAAGATTACATGTGGCATGTCCGAAATAGCGGTTTCCTCCGCGTCTATCCATCGTCTTGCCGCCGTCTGGTTCGCCGACATCGTCGGTTATACAGGGATCTCCGCGCGCGACGAGCGCACGGCGATGGCTCTCGTCTCCCTCCTGCAGGGGTGCGCCCGGCGGGCTGTCGCAGCCCATGGCGGTCGCCTGGTCAAGTTCATGGGCGATGAAGCGATGGCCGAGTTCGGAAGCACCGACGCATCCGTCCGCGCAGCGTTGGCTTTGGTAACCGATTTCCAGGCCCTTGCCGACAAAAGCGGAATTTCAGCGCTTCTGCGAGTCGGCGTGCACGTGGGCGACATAGTCAGCTCCGACGACGACATCTACGGCGACGGGGTAAATACGGCGAGCAGAATCCAGCGCGAGGCGCAGCCGGGCGAAATTTTCGTGAGCGAGGAGGTCTGGCGCCACCTGAGGGGGCGGCCGGATTTCGCGATGGAGGATCGGGGGGCCCGTAACCTTCGGGGCATGGAGGGCACCCATAGGCTCTACGCGGTAAGTGCCGTCACCCAAAGGAAGAGCGACGGGCAGTCCGCCTCCAATATCCCCGAGCCGTGGGCCATAGCCGTCCTTCCGTTCGTCGACATAAGCCCCGGACAGGACAACGAGTACTTCAGCGACGGAATAACCGAGGAGTTGATTCATTCGCTCTCTCGCGTCGAGGGTCTCCGCGTGGCATCGAGGACGTCGTCCTACTCGTTCAAGGGGCGGGCCGCAGGCATCGAGGAGATCGCCGAGACGTTGCGGGTGAACGTCATCCTCGAAGGAAGCCTTCGTAAAGTCGGCACTCGCGTGCGGGTCATCCCGCTGCTGGTGGACGCTATGAACGGCTACCAGCTATGGACCGACACCTACGAGCGGGAAATCGAGGACGTGTTCGACCTTCAGGAGACGATATCGCGAGACATTGTTGACGCCTTGCAGGTGAAGCTCGGGGCTCCCGAACGAACCGCCCGGCGCCACACGCGCGACACCGGGGCATACGAAGAATACCTGAAGGGGCGCTATCACTGGAATCGCCACACACCGGAGGACTTCCGGAAGAGCATCGACCATTTCGAGAAGGCGATCGCAGCCGATCCGGACTATGCCCTGGCCTGGGCAGGGCTGGCCGATTCTTACATCACGATGGGCGCTGTCTTTCTGGGCCGTCCCAAAGACCTCTACCCTCGGGCTCGGGAGGCGGCACGCAAGGCACTGGAGCTGGATCCTTGTTTGGCCGCCGCTCAAGCGGCTCTGGCGGAAGTTCAATTGCGGTACGACTGGGACTGGGATGCCGCCGAACGTGGGTTCCGGCGTTCCCTTGCCCTGGACCCGGAGTACGCCGAGGGTCGGTACCGCTACGGGAACTTCCTGCGTGAGATGGGGCGGTTCGATGAAGCCATCGTGGAGGTCCGCCGCGCGCAGGGACAAGACCCGCATTCGCTTCCGATTTCAGCGGCCGTTGCGGGAGTATTCTACCACGCCAAGCGCTACGACGAGGCGATGGAAGAGTGCCGGCGAGCCCTCGAGCGAGGTTCCCACTTTTACAACGCAAACTTTTATTTGGCGTGTTGCTGCCTCCAGAAGGGGTTGCCTGACGAGGCCCTGCGACACTTCGAACGCATCCGAGAGTTGGCGGGATTCAAAGGAGCCATCGCCGGACTCGTAATCGGCTACGCCGCAGTCGGTCGCACCGAGGAAGCGCGGTGTCTGCTGGCGGATTTGCGGGCCATGGCCGAGAGAGGCGAGACCTCGGCGTTCCTCGTAGCGACCGCGTATCTGGCGTTCGACGACCGGGACGAGGCTTTCCGCTGGTTTGACTTGGCGCTTCAGGAGCGCACCAGCTGGCTCACGAGCCTCAGGGTCGAACCCCGCTTCGCTTACCTCCATGACGATCCGCGGTTCCAGCGACTCCTTGCGCGGGTCGGATTTCCCACGTCGACGGGCCGTGTAAACCACAATCTCCCCATCCAGCCGACTGCGATCGTCGGACGCGAACGCGAGCTGAGGGCGATGCGGGTCTTGCTGCAGGATCCGACAGCGAGGATCGTGACGCTGTTCGGTCCAGGTGGTGTAGGGAAGACTCGGCTCGCGATCGAGGCCGCCTTCCACGCGCTCGAGAGCTTCCCGCACGGGGTTCGATTCATTCCGCTTTCCGCGGTGGATCCTCCCGACATCCTCGTTCCCGTGCTGGCGCGAGCGATGGGCATCGTGGAGATGGATCCCAGTCCCCGCGATGCGCTCGTAGCCGCACTTCGGAACCAGCGCGTCATGCTCATCCTCGACGGCTTCGAGCATCTTCTGAAGGCCGCGCCGGTCGTAGCCGAGCTACTGGGAGCGCTCCCCGAACTCAAGCTGGTCATCACCAGCCAGGCCACCCTGCGGGTGCGTGGGGAACACGTATTCGAAGTGCCCCCACTGGCCCTTCCGGTGGCTGACACGCGGGGGAGTAGTATCGCCGACCTCAGCAGGTTTGGCGCTGTGGCGCTCTTCCTCGAGCGGATGGAAGCCGTAAAGCCCATGCATGTGCCTGGCCCCGATGACCTGGAGGCGGCCGTCGAGATCTGCCGTCAGCTGGACGGCCTGCCGCTCGCGATCGAACTCGCGGCCGCGCGACTACGCATGATGTCTCCCCCCGCTTTGCTGGCGAGACTCAAGGACCGGTTCGATTTCCTGGTCGAAGGCCCACGCGATCTTCCCGAGCGACACCAGGCCTTGCGGGCGGTATGCGATTGGAGCTACGCGCTGCTCGACCCGCGGGAGCAGGCGATGTTCCGCCATCTCGCGCCGTTCGTGGGTGGTTGCAGCCTGGAAGCCGCGGAGTGGCTGGAGAAGGTCAAGACGGGACAGGAGGATCAATGCGGGGCTTCGTCGCAACGCGGCGTCCTCGACTTGCTCGCCTCGCTGGTCGAGAAGAGCCTGGTGCGCCAGGAAGAGACCGGGGAGGGTGAGCCTCGCTTCCAGATGCTGGAGACGATTCGCCAGTACGGGATGAGTCTTCTCGAGACCTTGGATGAGGCGGGGACCGTCCGGCGCCAGCAGTTGGAGTATTTCCTGGATCTCGCCCAGCGGGCGGAACCGTTCCTGACGGGACCCGACCAAGCCGAATGGCTGGATCGACTCGACCGGGATCACCAGAACGTCACCGCCATCATGGATTGGGCCCTGGAATCCGGAGAGGTCGAAAAGGCGGTTCGCCTCGGGAGCACGATGTGGTGGTTCTTCTGGCTTCGGGGGCACTTCGCGGAGATGCGTACGCGACTGGAGCTGGCGCTCCAGCGGGGCTCCGATCTGCCGAGATCCTTGAGAGCGGATCTGCTCGTGGCAATCGGTGCGATCGCAACGATGGATGGGGAGGGAGAGAAAGCGGCGCGGCACTATGAGGAGGCATTGGTGCTGGAGCGAAGCAGGGAGGATTTGCGGGGCATTCCCCGCGCGCTTCGCAGCCTGGCCTCGAGCCTGGTAAATCTCCGGAACTACGAAAGGGCGACTCCGCTGTACGAAGAAGCGCTCGCAATGGACCGGGGGTTCGGCAACTCCCTCGGCGAGTGTGCGGCGCTGAGGGGATTGGCGAAGACGGCCCTTCATATGGGAGATCTCGATCGATGCGCGGATCTGTACAGTCAGGCCCTGACGCTGGCCCGGTCGGCCGGCGACCGGCACTACGTAGCCAACGCACTTGCCGGGCTGGGTGACGTCGCCCGCCGGGGAAACCGTCCGGAAGAGGCTCGCCGTTTGTATCAGGAAGGGTTGGATCTGTGTCGCCAGATCGGAAGCCAGCCCGGCATCGCAAGCGCCCTCCAGCATCTGGCGGATATCGCGCTCGATGCCGGAGATCCGGATCGAGCGGAAGAGTTGTACCGCGAGGCGCTGGAGACCGACCGCCGGCTGAACAACAAGCGGGGGATCTCGTTCTCCCTCGCGGGACTGGGAGCGGTGGCCTTGGAGCGCCGGGACGTGAATCGCGGAGCGCAGATTCTGGGTGCGGCGGAGCAGCTTGGGGGATCGAAGGGAGCCGCGGCTTCCCCGGACGAGCAACTGTGGTGGCGGACACACCTCGCTCCCGCTATGGAAGCCATCGGCTTGGAGGCATGCGATGAGCTCCTGAAACAGGGGCGCGCGCTTCCCCTCGAGATGGCCATCAACCTAGCACTGGATCCGGAGCGCAAGGCCTCGCCCTCCGGAGGCTTTTCCACCCAAAACGTCTGACACTGTGATCGCCACGTCGGTATCGAGCGACCGGGGACCGGAGGCTCCGCCGCGCGAGATGCGGGCGGTGGAGATCGCGCGACCGGGTGGGCCGGAAGTGCTCCTGCCCACCATGCGACCCGTTCCGGTTCCCTTGCCTGGCGAGATCCTGATCACGGTCTACGCCGCCGGGGTCAACCGGCCCGACGTGCACCAGCGCGAGGGGCGCTATCCGCCGCCGCCCGGCGCGTCGGACCTGCCGGGCCTCGAGGTGGCGGGTACCGTCGCCGCACGAGGAGCCGGCGCGCGGCGCTTCGAGATCGGCGAGGAGGTGTGCGCACTCCTCGCGGGTGGCGGCTACGCCGAATACTGCGCTGTGCCGGAGGTGCAGGCGCTGCCCATGCCCAATGGCCTTACGATGGTCGAGGCCGGGGCGATCCCCGAGACGTTCTTCACTGTCTGGACGAATGTCTTCGAGCGCGGCGGCCTGGCGGCGGGGGAGAGTATCCTGGTCCACGGCGGCTCGGGAGGGATAGGCACCACTGCGATCCAGCTCGCGGCCGCGCGAGGCGCGCGGGTGTTCGCGACCGCGGGCGGGCGGGAGAAGTGCCGGATCTGCGAGGAACTCGGCGCCGAGCGCGCGATCGACCACCGGACCGAGGCCTACGACGAGGTAGTGCGCGAGGCGACGGGTGGCCGAGGCGTCGACGTCGTCCTGGACATCCTGGGCGGCCCCCACGTCGCTCGGCACCTGGCGATCCTGGAGCCCCAGGGCCGGCTCGTCCTGATCTCGCTCCTCGAGGGTCGCGAAGCCACGCTCGACCTGTGGCCCGTCATGGCGAAGCGGCTGACCGTGACCGGCTCGACGCTGCGTCCCCGGACGCCCGCCGAGAAGGGCGCCATCGCCCGCGCTCTCGAGAAGGAGGTCTGGCCACTGATCGCGTGCGGGCGCGTGCGGCCCCGCATCGATGCTACGTTCCCGCTCGAAGACGCCGCCGAAGCCCACCGCCGGATGGAGAGCCGCAGGCACACCGGCAAGATCGTCCTCGTCGCACGGGAGGGTTGACACCCCGCCATGCAATAGGTATTCCTTTTCGGGAATTATTCTTGATACTGGGAATTTCCAGCCGGGAGGAGAGCCGCGATGCTGAGCGAAAAGCTTCAGAAAGCGCTCAACGAGCAGATCAACAACGAGATCTTCGCCGCCTACCAGTACCTCGCCATGGCCGAGTACTTCGCGGCGATGAATCTGGACGGCTTCGCCCACTGGATGCGCCTCCAGCGGGAGGAGGAGATGAACCACGCGATGAAGATCTTCGACTTCGTCATCGACCGTGACGGCCGTGTGAAGCTGACGCCGATCGCCGCTCCGGATGCGAAGTTCACGAACCCGCTCAACGTGCTCAAGAAGGCGCTCGAGCACGAACGCGCGGTGACCCAGAAGATCAACGCGCTATACACGGCCGCGAAGAAGGAGAACGACTACCCGACCGAGGCCCTCATGCAATGGTTCGTCCTCGAGCAGGTCGAGGAGGAAGCGAGTGCGCTCAAGCTCGTCGAGCGGCTCGAGATGGCGGGCGACGACAAGGCCGCGCTCCTGATCCTGGACCGCGAGGTGGGGCAACGCACGTCGACGGAGTAGGCGCTTCTCGCGGAAGCCGGCAGGCGCCCGCTATCCCTCGCCGGGCCCCTCCTCGGGATCATCGTCGACGTTGTCGTCGGAGAAACCCGCTGGCGGCTTCCTGTCGAGGAGCAGGATCGCCCCCTGGGGGACGATGAGGTACGTCCGGCCCTCGAACTTGATCTCCACCGAAGCCTTCCTCAGGAAGATCGCGTAGTCGCCGACGTGGGCCTGCATCGGCACATGGCGGGAAGAGGACTCGAGCGTCTTCCATGGCTCGTCCTCCATCGAGCCCGGATCGGGAAGCGGGATGCCGGGTCCGGCGGCCACGATCCGTCCGGCCTGCACGGATTCCTTCTCCACGGCCCAGCGCGGCAGGTAGAGCCCGACCTCGGTCCGGTGCTCGCCCTCGTCGGGCTGGATCAGCACGCGATCGCCGATCACCACGAGCCGCTCTTCGAGCGGCATGGACTCTTCGGGCATGCCCCGAAGGTGGGCCGCGCGGATCCCCCCGGCAAGCGGAGTGCTCGCGATTCCTCGTGGAATCTCGAAGCCGAGTGGGAGCACGGGGGCGTTCCGCCCGCGCGCCGGGGGCCATAGCTTGAGCGCCATGCAGCTCGTCATCCGCAGCTCGCGCGTCGTCTTGCCGGACGGTGTCCGTCCCGCCACAGTCGCCGTGTCGGCGGGGAGGATCGAGCGGGTGGCTCCCGTGGACACCGAGATCGACGCGGACACCGAGATCGACGCCGGAGATTCCGTCGTGATGGCGGGACTCGTCGACACGCACGTGCACGTCAACGATCCTGGTCGCGCCGACTGGGAGGGGTTCGAGTCCGCCGGCCGTGCGGCGGCGGCGGGCGGCACGACCACGATCGTCGACATGCCGCTCAACTCCTCGCCGGTGACGACGACGGTCGCGGCGCTCGAGGCGAAGGTCGCGGCGGCCGGGGGCGCGTGCCTTGTCGACTACGGATTCTGGGGAGGGATCGTTCCCGGGAACCTCGAGGAGCTCGTGGGGCTGCTCGACGCCGGCGTGCTCGGCTTCAAGGCGTTCCTGGTCCCGTCGGGGATCGATGATTTTCCCCCGGTGGACGACGCGATGCTGGGGGCCGCGATGGCGGCGGTCACGCGGCGTGGCGCACCGGTGCTCGTGCATGCCGAGGACGCCGGGGAGCTCGCGGGGTTGGATCTCGCGGAGCGGATCGGCTCGCACGCGGCGTGGCTCGCCTCACGCCCGGCCTCCGCCGAGGCGCGCGCGGTCGCGCGCGTGGCTTCACTGTCGGGCAGGACGCGCGCGCCGGCCCACGTCGTGCACGTGTCTTCGGCCGAGGCCCTCGACGAGATCCGGCGTGCGAAGTCGGCGGGGATTCCCCTCACCGCGGAGACGTGTCCCCATTATCTCTCGTTCGTTTCCGATGACGTAGCCGAGGGCGATACGCGCTTCAAGTGCGCGCCCCCGATCCGCGAAGCCGGCCACCGGGACGCGATCTGGCTGGGGCTTCGGGACGGGACGCTCGACCTCGTGGCGTCCGACCACTCACCGTGTCCGCCCGCGCTCAAGCCCGCGGGCGACTTCGGCGGGGCGTGGGGCGGGATCGCGGGGCTCGAGCTCCGCCTCCCGGCGACGTGGACCGAGGCGCGCCGACGGGGCCACTCGCTCGCCGAGAACGCCCGCTGGCTGGCCGAGGCGCCGGCCAGCCTCGCCGGCTTGTCCGAGCGCAAGGGCCGGATCACCCCCGGCCTCGACGCCGACCTCGTCGTCTGGGATCCGGAGCGTGAATTCGAAGTCGAAGCGCGAACCCTCCATCAGCGGCACTGCGCGAACCCGTGGGAGGGGCGGACGCTGGCCGGCGTAGTCGAGACGACGATCCTGCGGGGGCGCGTCGTCTACGAACGGGGGAGCTTCCCCGAATCGGCGGACGGCCGCTGGCTCGCGGGACGGGCCGGGGCCGCCGCGGCCCGCCGGACGGGATGACCGACTACCTGTCTCTGCCCGATCTCGCCTCCAGTCGACTCGGTGGCTGCGTGGTCGCCGCCAACGACGAGTTCTTCGCACCCAAGGAGAACCTGCTCCTCGAGGGCGAGGCGACGTTCGATTCCGGCCGCTACACCGACCGCGGAAAATGGATGGACGGCTGGGAGACTCGCCGAAGGCGGGACCCGGGAAACGACTGGTGCGTGGTCCGGCTCGGGGTCCCGGGCATCGTCCGCCACATTGTCATCGACACCGCCCACTTCCGCGGCAATCACCCCGAAAGCGCGTCGGTCGAAGGCGCCCGCCTCGAAATCGATACGGCCCGCTGGGAGGACGCCGCGTGGATGCCGCTCGTTCCGCGCACGCCGCTCGCGGGAGACGCGAAGAACGCGTTCCCCGTGGCTGACGTGCGCCTGTGCACGCACGTCCGGCTCTCGATCTTCCCGGATGGCGGGGTGGCGCGGCTGCGCGTGCACGGGGGGCCCGTCCCCGACTGGGCGGCGATCGCGAGCGAAGACGGCCCCGTCGAGGTCGCAGCGATCCCCCGGGGAGGCGTTGTCGTGGCGTCGAGCGACGCGTTCTTCGGCGCCCCCCATCATCTGCTTCTCCCCGACGACCCGAAAGGGATGTGGGACGGCTGGGAGACACGACGCCGGCGCGGTCCCGGAAACGACTGGGTCGTCGTCCGACTCGGGCATCGGGCGCGGATCGAGCGTATCGAGATCGACACGCGGCATTTCAAGGGCAACTACCCGGAGAGCGCTCGTGTCGAGACGATCGACGCGGGCGACGCCGGCGCAACCGATCTGGCGGGCAACGACGCCCGCTGGCGCGAGATCCTGCCGCGGACGCCGCTCGCGGCCGATCGCGCGCACGGCTTCGATCCGCCGGAGCTCTCGCCCGCGGACGCCACCCACGTGCGGCTGTCCATCTATCCCGACGGCGGAGTGGCCCGACTTCGCGTGCATGGAACCCTTCTCCCGTGATCGTCGAAGCGCCGCTGGACCGCCTCAACGCGTTGACCGATGACGAGGCGGAGGCCGTATTGCGGGAGGTGTGCGGCTCGCGCCGGTGGGCCGCCGCGGTCGGGGCGGCCCGGCCGTTCGCCTACCCCGCCGATCTGTTCGCCGCCGCCGAAGTGGCCTGGGAGGCGCTCGGCCGCGCGGACTGGTGCGAGGCCTTCGCGTCCCATCCGCGGATCGGCGAGGACCAACGCATGTCGGGGGGCGAGGGGTCGGACTGGTCGCGGGACGAGCAGGCGGGAATGGCCGCGGTAAGCGCGCACACCCGAATCGGTCTCGCCGGCGCCCAGCGGGAGTACGAGCGGCGGTTCGGGTGGCCGTACATCGTGTGCGCCACCGGGCGGACGGCGGAAGAGATGCTGGCGGACTGTGGCGCCCGGCTCGCCAACGACCCGGAAGTCGAGATCGACGTGGCCGCGACCGAGGAACGGAAGATCGGACGGCTGCGACTGAGGAAGCTGCTCACCGAGGGAGGGGAGAGATGAGCATCACGTCCCACGTGCTCGACGTGGCGGAGGGCCGGCCCGCCGCGGGCATGGGTGTGCTCCTGAGCGTGCGCTCCGGCGAAGGCTGGCGCGAGCTGGCCCGCTCGAGCACCGACGCGGACGGACGCGCGCGCTTCGACGGAGCCGGCCCGCTGGAGGTGGCCGCGTACAGGTTGCGCTTCGAGACCGGCGATTGGTTCCGCGGCGCGGGGAAGCCCGGCTTCTGGCCCTATGTCGAGATCGCCTTCGAGGTGGAGGACCCCGTCGAGCATCATCACGTGCCACTCCTCCTTTCGCCCTACGGTTACTCCACCTATCGCGGGAGCTGAGCAGGTGGATCGTCGTCGGAATCGGCGGAGGAGCTAGTGCCGGGCGTCGAATGGCTCGAGCTCGCCGTGCGCTGGATCCACGTGATCGCGGGGATCGCGTGGATCGGCACGTCGTTCTACTTCATCCGCCTGAACGCCGTGCTCGCGCCCGTCGCCGAGCCCGCCGAAGGCGTCCAGGGCGAGGCCTGGGAGGTCCACGGGGGCGGCTTCTACCGGGTGGCGAAGTACCGCGTGGCCCCCGGCCGGATGCCGAGCGAGCTCCACTGGTTCAAGTGGGAGGCCTACGCCACGTGGATCTCGGGCGCTTCACTCCTCGTACTGGTCTATTACATGGGGGCCGACGCCTTCCTGCTCGACCGGAGCGTGGCGGACATCGGGCCCCGGGCGGGGATCGCGATCGGCGTGGCGG
>DATFFS010000083.1:0-1183 GCA_035249945.1 Gemmatimonadota bacterium | reverse complement strand
GAGTGGATGTGTGCCGCGCCGGCGTTGCCCGTGAGGCCGCTGAACGCGAGCTGCCACGAGATCGACGCGCCCGAGTCGGACTTCGTGATGCTCGCGGCGAACGTGCCGCGCGCGTTGCTGACGTCACCGGACGGCGCCGGTACCTCCTGTGCGGAGTTCATCACCGTGCGCACCTGGATCGCCGTCGCCTGCGGCCGCGCCGAGGCACTAACCGTAGCGACGAGCGCGACCCCAAGTGCAACGGCCGGGATGAGTGCGGTAGGTCTCACGAGATCCTCCAATCTCGAGCGGGTGGAGCACCGACTGACTCCTCCCGAGGGAGTACGCGTAACCCGTGGGCGCGGTTTCATCGCAGTCGTGTCCGCGAGAGCGACAGGCGGGCCTTGTGCTGCTGGGCCGAACGGACTCTGCTGCGACCGATGAGAGCGGCGCCGGTGTCCAGTCGAATAGAACAGACGACAAACCCAGCCGGAGGGGAGCTGTGCCCATGAAACTGACGACGATCACGCACGTCTCTGTCGACGGAGTGATGCAGGGACTCGGCGCGCCCGATGAGGACCGTCGCGGCGGCTTCGAGCGCGGGGGATGGGCCATACCGCTCTTCGACAACGAGGCCGCGACGTTTCTGGACCAGGTCTTCCAGCGCGCCAACGCGTTCCTGTTCGGCCGGCGGACCTACGAGATCTTCGCCCGCTCCTGGGGAACCGGCTCCTGGGGCCCAAATCAGGGCAACAACCCGATCTCAGTGGGGTTGAACACGCGACCCAAGTACGTGGTATCGACCACGCTCAGCGACCCGCAATGGGCGGACACGACCGTCCTCTCCGGAGACGTCGCGGCCGCTGTCGGCGAGCTGAAAGCTGGACCGGGAGGCGAGTTGCAGGTGCACGGCAGCGGCAGCCTGGTCCGCTGGCTCCTCGACAACCAGCTGGTCGACGAGCTCACCCTGCTCAGCTATCCCGTGGTCGTCGGCCAGGGCACGCGCCTATTCCCCGACACCGGCCCGGACACAGCACTCGAGCTTGTCGACTCGCGGTCCACTCCCGGCGGGGTGACGATCCAGGTCTACCGGCCCACCGGACGCCCGGAGTACGCAACGGCCAGGCCGACCTGAGACCGTGACAGAGGTACCGCCGTCAGTCTTGGGTTTGACCCGCAGGGGCTGGGGAACTGACTAGTACGG
>DATFFS010000082.1:0-4932 GCA_035249945.1 Gemmatimonadota bacterium | reverse complement strand
GGAGGCTGGAGGAGCTGGAGGCGAGGATCGTCCGCATGCGCGAGGAGATGCGCCGCCAGCAGCGGAAGCTCCGCGAGCGCGCGGCGGAGCTCTCGGAGGCCGCCGCCTCGACGCGCGCCGCGCAGGCCCTCGCCGAGGAGTTGGCCAGCGCCGCCGACGCCCTCCGCTCCGAGCGCGAGGCCCTCATCGGGCAGCGGGATCGCCCGCCCGTCGAGCCCGGCGATCTGGTCCGCATCCCTCGTTATGACGTGATCGGCGAGGTCGTCTCGCTTAGCCGGACCGACGACACCTGCGCGGTCCAGGCCGGCCAGGTGCGGATCGCCTGCCGGGTGAGCGAGCTCGAGATCGTCGAGAAGGCCGCCGAGCGGACGG
This sequence comes from Gemmatimonadota bacterium, assembly GCA_035249945.1. Lineage (GTDB taxonomy): Bacteria > Gemmatimonadota > Gemmatimonadetes > JACCXV01 > JAHWKZ01 > JAICNR01. The sequence continues at coordinate 4,560 of DATFFS010000082.1, read as the reverse complement.
ACGCGAAGGAGCCCGCGGCAGGCGCCCACGCGGAAGCGGGCGACGACGGCCAGCCCCTGCCGCTGGAGATCGACCTGCGGGGGATGACGGCCGACGAGATCGGCTACCCGCTCGCTGGCGCGCTCGAGCGCGCATACCATACGGGCAGGCCGGTCATCCGCTTCATCCACGGCAAGGGGACCGGCGTCCTGCGGCGCCGCGTCGCAGAGCTCCTGGAGAAGCACCCCTACGTGCACGGATTCCGGCTGGGACACTGGAACGAAGGTGGGGACGGCGTGACCATTGCAACGCTGGGCCCGGAAGGTTCCGAGGAGGAGAGCGCCTGAGCATCCCCGACCACGTCATCGAGGAGATCCGCGACCGGACCGACATCGTCGAGATCGTCGGCGAGGTCGTGCAGCTCAAGAAACGCGGCCGGAGCTGGGTCGGCCTGTGTCCCTTCCATCCCGAGAAGACCCCGTCGTTCACGGTGAGCCCCGAGAAGGGGATGTACTACTGCTTCGGCTGCCAGGCCGGCGGGAACGCGTTCACGTTCCTGATGGATCACGAGAAGATCACGTTCCCGGACGCCGTCCGGACCCTGGGGCAGCGCGTGGGGGTGGAGGTCCCCGACAGAGAGCCCGCCGATCTCGCGGATCCCAACGCGCCGCTTCATCACGCCAACCGCATGGCGGCGGAGTTCTACCATCGGTCGCTGCTGGAGTCGCCGGACGCCGCCGGCGCGCGCGAGTACCTGGCGGGCCGCGGGGTCGGCGCACCGATCCAGGAGGCGTTCCTGCTGGGTTGGGCGCCCGAGTCCTGGGACGCGCTCCTTGGCGAGGCGAAGCGGCAGGGCGTGACCGAGGATGCGCTCCTGCGCGCAGGACTCGTGGGGCGGAGCGACAAGACGGGCGGACTGTTCGACCGGTTCCGCGGCCGCGTGACGTTCCCGATCCGCTCGGTGGGAGGCAAGGTGGTCGGATTCTCGGGACGCCGGTTGGACGCGGAGGAGCCCAAGTACCTCAACACGGGGGATACGCCCGTCTACGCCAAGGGTCGCATGCTGTTCAACCTCGACCAGGCGCGGCCGGCGATCCGGCGGTCCGGGGCGGCGCTCCTCGTCGAGGGGAACTTCGATGTGATCGCCCTTGCGGGCGCCGGCTTCAAGAACGTGGTGGCGCCGCTCGGCACCGCGTTCACCGACGAGCAGGCGCGCATCGTCAAGCGCTACACCTCGACCGCGTTTCTGGCATACGACGGGGACGCAGCCGGCCAGCGCTCGGCCTTCAAGGCCGCGGACATGCTGCTGGCCGCGGGCCTCACCGTGCGGGTCGTCGCGCTGCCACGCGGGAAGGACCCTGCCTCGCTGGTCCTGGAGGGCGGAGCGGGCGCGTTCCATGAGCGACTCGAGGCGGGTGAGGACGTGATCGACGCCAAGCTGCGCATCGTCCGCGAGAAGGTCGATCTGTCCGACGTCCCACGGAAGCGGCATGCGATCAAGCGGCTGCTAGAATCGGTGGCGCGCGTCCCCGACCCCGTCACGCGGGAGCTCTACGTGGGGAAGATCGCGAGCGAGCTCGACGTGCCGAAGGAGACGTTGCGGGGGCCGGCGGTCGGGAAGCGGGGCCGGCCGGCGACCGCCCAGGGCCCGCAGCGGCCCGCGGTGAAGCAGCCGACCCGGACGCCGCCCGGAATCTCCATCCCCGAGAGCCAGGACGAATGGTACGTGCTGCTGCACGCGGTCAGCGAGCCGCGCTGGCTCGACCAGCTCGTCGAAGAGTGCCGCGCGGAGTACTTCACCGTACCGGCGTACGCGGAGTTCTTCTCGCGGCTCGCTCAGCTCCACGCCGACGGGCGGGGCGACGTCGAGGAGGCCTTGCGCTCGGCGGCGGACGCGGAGTTCCAGCGCGTGATGGCGCGGCTCGAGGCCCTGCGCGGGACACAGGAGCAAGGGTTCGAGCTCTCCGACAAAGCATTCCGTGAGAGTCTCAACCGCGTCCACGAAGACGCGCTCGCCCGCGGTGTGCACGAGCGCCGCACCGAGAGCACGGGCGACGTGTTGGAGGACACGCTGCGCCGGCAGCTCACGCGCAAGGAGATCGCGCCCGGACCGTTCGGCGCCCGGCGTCCGCGCACGTGAGCGCTCCGCGTTTGACACTCCGGCTCCGGCCTGCGTACCTTGACTTCTCTAACCTGGCCCCCGGCCTCCCTTCACCCATCCGTCGAGCATGAATCCTTCCCGCCGCGCCCTTTCCAGAATCGAGCCCGCCGCCGATCCCGAGGAGACCCTCGGCGTCGAGCGCGACTCCGAGGCCATCGACCGCATGATCCTCGACCTTCGCGGGGACGAGGAAGAAGCCGATGACGAGTCGGAGGTCGCCGAGGAGCGGCGGCCCGCGCCTCGCCGGAACGCGATGCGGGACGACGACGACGAGGACGTCGAAGAAGAGAGCGATTCGGACGAGGGATCGGGAGCCGAGGAGCCATCGGGCGGCTTCGGACAGCGGCTGCAGGTCTACGACGACCTGATCCGCATGTATTTCCAGGAGATGGGTCGGGTGCCGCTCCTCAGCGCCGAAGAGGAGATCGAGCTGGCCAGAGCGATCGCCGAAGGCCAGGTGAAGCTGCGCGAGGTCGTTTTCCGGTCCTACACCTCGATCGAGCGCGCCTTCGAGCAGGGTCGGGCGGTGGTCGTGGGGACGATGCGGCCGGAGGCGTTCCTGGGGGACGACTTCAGCGAGTGGGAGGGCGAGGAGGAGACGCCGCCCCTCGACGCCAGCCAGCTCGCGCAGGAGCTCCAGGCCAACGAGCAGCGCTGGCACGCAGCGCGCGAGGTGTTCGACCGGAGCGGCCTGCGCGGCAACAAGGGGAAGCAGGCGCACGCCGAGATGGAGGCGGTCCGCGGGTTCTTCCTGTCGCTGCCGCTGCACCATTCGCAGATCGAATATCTGGCCGAGAAGCTGCGCGAGCTGGACGGGGTATCGGCGGTCGATTGGCGCGAGCGCGACCTGGAGCGCGCCACCGGGCTCAGCCGCGCGGAGTACCACGCGATCCTCGCCGAGGTGGTCACGCTGACCCGCAGCGTCATGTCGGCGCGCCGCCGCATGGTCGAGGCGAACGTGCGGCTCGTGGTGTCCGTGGCCAAGCGGTACATCGGGCGGGGACTGGAGTTCTTGGACCTCATCCAGGAGGGGAACTCCGGGCTCCTCCGGGCGACCGAGAAATTCGATCACCGGAAGGGATACAAGTTCTCCACCTACGCGACGTGGTGGATCCGCCAGGCGATCACGCGCGCGATCGCCGAGCAGTCGCGCACCATCCGCATCCCCGTCCACATGATCGAGACGATCAACAAGGTGAACCGCTACACCCGCAGGGCCGTCCAGCAGACCGGCCGCGAGCCGACGCCGGAGGAGATCGCCGAGAAGCTCGACCTGCCGCTCGAGAAGGTGAAGGCGGTGCTGAAGATCGCGCAGGAGCCGATCTCGCTGGACCGACCCGTACAGACCGATCAGGACACCCAGATCTCCGACATCATCGAGGACAGTCGCACGCTCTCGCCCTCCAAGAACGCCGCCTTCGCGCTCCTCAAGGAGAACGTGAACGCCGTCCTCCATTCGCTGTCACAGCGCGAGGAGCGGATCATCCGCCTGCGCTTCGGGATCGGCGACGGCTGCCCGCGGACGCTCGAGGAAGTGGGCTCGATCTTCAACATCACGCGCGAGCGGGTGCGGCAGATCGAGGCCAAGGCGCTCAAGAAGCTGCGCCATCCGTCGAAGTGCCGCGAGCTGCTCAAGTTCTACGACCTGTAGGGATCTAAACCTCGAACCCGCTGGTATAGTTTCACTTAGCTGCCGCGGGGCCCGTAGCTCAGCGGTTAGAGCACCGGACTCATAATCCGAGGGTCGCTGGTTCGAATCCAGCCGGGCCCACTCGATCGAGAATCGAAAGGAAGAGCGCGTGCGATACCTGAAGTGGATACCGATCCTGGCGTTCGCGTTGGCGGCGCCTGCGTGCGACAACGACCCTTCCATCGGCGTCGATGGCACCTATCCGATCACGCTCACGTATACCACCGACACGTGCGTGGGAGACGAGGGTCGGAGCGAGGCCGTCGAGATCACGATCGAGCGGGATGGAGACAACGTCACGATCACCGTGGGGGAGGCGGGTGTTCTCACGGGGACGTTCGAGGACGAGAGTCGCATCATGACCGTGGAGGGCACGATCCTCGTGGAGAACCCCACGGGCGGCTCGTTTCCGGGGGTGATGCTCATGTTCGCCCGCGTGACGGAGGGCGAGGTGAACATCTCCGGTTCGATTACGTTCGAGGGCACCTTTCCTGGAGTCTCAGGGACTTGCGAGCGTATATTTCGGGCGGACGGAGTGCGCGAGAACCTCTCCCCGCTTCCTTTGACGGGCTCCTGAGCCAAGGATTAGTTTCTCGGCTCCTCGTGGGTGGTTAGCTCAGTTGGTTAGAGCGCCGGTCTCACATACCGGAGGTCGCAGGTTCGAATCCTGCACCGCCCACCACCTCCTGGCGATTTCAGCAACCTTCTCTTCCCGGTAGAAGTTCTGCTG
>DATFFS010000081.1:0-9586 GCA_035249945.1 Gemmatimonadota bacterium | reverse complement strand
CGAGGTAGCCGATCCCCGCGCCGCCACCGTGGGTGGCCCGGCAGGGTTCTCCATGGATCGGAGCTGGTTCGGGCACCCCCGCGGACTTGGAACCCTCTTCTTCACCGAGATGTGGGAGCGCTTCTCGTACTACGGGATGCGGGCGCTCCTCGTCCTGTTCATGGTGGACGCGGTCTCGGGAGCGAATCCAGGTCTCGGCTTCAGCGTTTCCCGGGCCGGAGCCATCTACGGTCTCTACACGGCGATGGTCTATCTGATGGCCCTGCCGGGCGGCTGGATCGCGGACAAGCTGTGGGGTCAGCGGAAATCCGTCTTCGTCGGCGGCTGCATCATCGCCGCCGGCCATTTCAGCATGGCCATCCCCACGCTCGGGACGTTCTATCTGGGCCTCGGGCTGATCGTCATCGGCACCGGCTTGCTCAAGCCCAACATCAGCGCCATGGTCGGGGACCTCTACCCCGAAGGCGGCGCCCGTCGAGACGCCGGGTTCTCGATCTACTACATGGGGATCAACCTGGGAGGTTTCCTGGGCCCGATCCTCTGTGGGCTCTTCGGCGAGGGATACAACTGGCACCTGGGGTTCTCCTTGGCCGGCATCGGCATGGTCGCCGGACTCATCCAGTACCGGATGGGAGGGAAGTTCCTGGGCTCGGCGGGAGAGCTCTCCACCGACGACGACGCGGCGACCATGACGCGTCGCGCGGGAAACTTCTACAAGACGCTGGCCCTGGCGGGCCTGGTCGTGATCGGGGTCGTCGCGCTCGCCGTCACGGGCGTGATCGGAATCGGCTTGGAGACGGTGGCGCACGGCCTGGGGGTCGGGATCGTCGCGCTGGCGATCGCCTACTTCGCCTTCCTGCTCCTGGCGGGAGGCCACACCGCGGTCGAGAAGAAGCGGCTGCTCGTCATCTTCTGGCTGTTCCTCCTCGCCGCCATCTTCTGGTCGGGTTTCGAGCAGGCGGGGTCGTCGATGAACCTCTTCGCGGAGCGGCTCACCGATCGGGTCATGTTCGGCTGGGAGGCGCCGGCGAGCTGGCTCCAGTCGATCAACTCGTTCTTCATCGTCCTGATGGCTCCGGTCTTCGCCATTCTCTGGACCTGGCTCGCGCGCCGGAACGCCAACCCTTCGATGGCGTTGAAGTTCGGGCTCGGATTGCTGGGACTCGCGGTCGGCTTCTTCGTGCTCGCCTGGGGTGCGGCCAACGCTACTCCCGAGAATCCCGTATCCCCGTCCTGGCTGGTCGTCACGTACTTCCTGCACACGTGCGGCGAGCTGGCTCTCTCGCCCGTCGGCCTGTCGTCGATGACCAAGCTCGCCCCGCGTGGGCGCGTGGGTCAGATGATGGGGGTCTGGTTCATGGCATCGGCACTCGGGAGCCTGATCGCCGGCTTGGCGGCGGGCTTCCTCGAGACACTCTCACCGTCGGCGCTGTTCTCCAACGTGGCGATGATCGTCGGCGGCGCCGGCCTGGTTGCTGTGCTGGCCAGCCCGTTCGTCAAGCGACTGACCGGCGGCGTGCAGTAGCAGCGGCGCCACTGCTCGCGAGAGTCTAGGTTCACTTCCTGCGCGCCGGCGGACCGGATCCGCTCGGCCATCGTTCATGCAGAGGAGGATCTCAAGTGTCCGACAGCGTCACGATCATCGACAACCGCACGGGCGAGCGATACGAGCTCCCGGTCATATACGGAACGTATCCCACCTATGGCGCCGCGATCCCCGCTGCGGACCTGAGGAAGATCAAGCAGTCCGAGGACGATTTCGGGCTCATGACGTACGACCCGGGATACACCAACACCGCCTCGTGCAAGAGCTCCATCACGTTCATCGACGGCGAGCAGGGAATCCTCCGCTACTGCGGCTATCCGATCGAGGAACTAGCCGAGAGCCGCTCGTTCCTGGAGGTCGCCTATCTGCTGTTGCAGGGTCAGCTGCCGGACGGGGACCAGCTGGCCGACTGGACTTGGCACGTCACCCATCACACGATCATCCACGAGAAGATCAAGCGCTTCATGGACGGGTTCCGCTACGACGCGCACCCCATGGGAATGCTCGTCAGCACGGTGGCCGCTCTCTCGACGTTCTATCCCGAATCGCGTCGGATCCAGGACCCGGAGACCCGCCACAAGCAGATCGTACGGCTGATCGCCAAGATGCCCACCATCGCAGCCTTCGCGTTTCGCTACAGCGCCGGCATGCCGTACGCATATCCTGACAACGATCTGAGCTACACCGGCAACTTCCTGAACATGATGTATCGCTCCACCGAATCGCGGTACAAGCCCGATCCGATCCTAGAGCGGGCGCTGGACGTGCTCTTCGTCCTCCACGCCGACCACGAGCAGAACTGCAGCACGAGCACGATGCGCGCGGTGGGGAGCTCGCACGCCGACCCGTACGTGGCCGTGGCGGCCGCCTGCGCCGCGCTCTACGGCCCGCTTCACGGCGGAGCCAACGAGCGCGTTCTGCGGATGCTCGAGGAGATCGGCAACGTCAGCGAGGTGCCCAAGCACATCGAGCGCGTGAAGAAGGGAGACTTCCGGCTGATGGGCTTCGGTCATCGCGTGTACAAGAACTACGACCCGCGCGCGAAGATCCTCCGCGAGCTGGCCGAGCAGGTCTTCGCCGTCACGGGCAAGAACCCGCTGATCGACATCGCCGTCGAGCTCGAACGCATCGCGCTCGAAGACGAATACTTCGTCGAGCGCAAGCTCTATCCCAACGTCGATTTCTACTCGGGGATCATCTATCAGGCGATGGGCTTCCCCACCGCCATGTTTCCGGTCCTGTTCGCCATCGCTCGCACGGCGGGCTGGCTCGCCCAGTGGCAGGAGATGCTGGTCGACGAGGATCAGCGGATTGCCCGGCCGCGGCAGGTCTACACCGGCTCCGACGAGCGTCACGCCGACTGAGCTTCAGCGAAGTCCCCCTCCATCCGGATGCGGGAAATCCGGACCGGTCAAGGCTTCAGAGCCGAATCTGGGATCCAGAGGTCGAGACCTGGCTGAACCAGATCGACGTCCAGCCCGGATGGCAATGCGTCGATCTGGGATGCGGTGCCATGGGTATCCTGGAGCCGCTGAGTCGACGAAGCGTCCCCACCGGACGCGTGATCGGGGTCGAGCCGCGGCCTGCGATGCTCCTCGCGGCGCGCGAGTTCGTCGCTCGGACGAAGCTCGAGAACGTGCGCCTGCTCGACACGTCGCCCGACCGCACTACGCTGCCGGACGAATCTTTCCACCTGGTCCACGAGCGCTTCCTGCTGTCGGCCGGCGGAAACGAGCAGGCACTCCTCCAGGAGATGCTCCGGCTCACTCGCCCAGGAGGGATCGTGGGCTTCCAGGAGCCGGATCTTTCGTCCTCGAGTTGCTACCCGGACCGAGCCGAATGGAAGCGGCTTCGCGACGCGGTACGGACCTCGTTCTCGGCCGGCGGCGCGGACCTCGATTCCGGTAGCCGCACATTCGGCCTGCTGAGGCGCGCTGGACTCGAGGACGTTCGGATTCGCGCGGCAGCGCTGGCACTACAGGGCGCGCACCCCGCCAAGCGATTTCTGGTGGACCTCGCGGAACAGCATCGCGAACGGATCCTCGCGTCGGGGGCGATCGACGAAGACGCCTTGGAGGAAACGCTGGCGGAATGCGAAGGCATCGCCGCCGACCCGGAAACCGTCGTCGTCAGCTTTCTGATGTCTCAGGTGTGGGGCCGCAAACCGAAGGGCCGCTGGGCCCGCTAGCGGCCCGACCGCGACCTGGCGTGCGCAGAGGGCGCTCAAAACGGCCCAGATTCGGCGGCGCGCGACGAGTGAATTCCGAGGCGTACGACTGTACGCCGCAGGAAGTCACGAGGAGCGGAACGCCGAAGATGGGCCGTTTTCAGCGTCCTCTAACGATGCCCATCATGACGGTTTCGTAATGCAGACCCTTGATCGACAGCTCGAACGCCTTCACCAGGAATACTCCGGGGAACCTGTGCGCGCGGCGCGCATAGCGGTGGAACTCGCAGTTCAGCGCGTACAGTAGCTCCGCGTCCTCGCGCGCGACCCGCCGCGCCTCCAGCCCCTCGCGGATGCGCTCGACGATCCGGCGGACGTCGTCCAGGGACCACTCCGGCCGCGCCCGGACCAGAGCGTCACGCGCGCGCTCGACCATCGCCGCCAGCTCTCGCGCCCGCTCCTCGCTCACGTGCAGCGTGCGCGCCTCGCCGGCCAGAGCGGACAGCCTCCGCTTCAGGTCAGCCGCCGCCCGCCCGGAGGCGCGATAGCGGGCCAGGTCGCTCCTGGCCGCCTTCCACAGGAGCCGCAGGTACTCCCGCCGCTTGCTCGAGATCACACCCTGCTTCCACAGCGAGGCGAGGGCCGCCTTCATGTCCGCTCTGGAGACCTGCTTCCCACGAAAGATGTGCGGGTTCAGGCGATCGATGAGATCGCTCGCCCGGTGATAGATCTCCCCGGGCCCGAACAGACTCTCGAGGATGCGGTGGTAATTCATCTTCATGGCTTCCGGAGTCATGTTCTTGGGGACGAGCTGCACGTCGTCATCGGAGTTGTTCCCCGAGAACTCGCTCTCCAGCAGCCGCCCCTCCTCGCGCAGGCGCTCGGCCAGCGGCGTGTGCGGGATCGGCGTCAGCATCCCGGCCATCGCGGTCGGGATCGCGACCTTCTTGGCGAAGTTCGCGATGGCGTCCGCGGTATCGGGCGTGTCCTCGTCGCCGCCGAAGATGAACCCGGCCATGACTTCGATGCCCGCGTCCTGGATGCGCCCCACCGTCTCCGCGATGTCGACCTTCAAGTTCTGCTTCTTGTTCATGTTCCTCAGCGCCGTCGGGTCGGGATTCTCGATGCCCAGGAACACTTCGTTGAAGCCGGCCTGCTTCATGAGCGGCAGCAGGTGCTGGAGCTTCGGGCTTCCGAGATCCAGGCTGGCCTGTGTGTAGAACGAGAAGGGGTAGTCGTGCTGGCGCTGGAAGCGGATCATCTCCTCGAGGATTCCCTCGATGGCGTCGGGATTCCCGACGAAGTTGTCGTCCACCGTGAAGATGCCCCCGCGATGCCCCAGGTCGTACATGATGGCCAGCTCTTCGCGGACCGATTCCAGCGTCTTGGGACGCGTGAACCCTCCGTTGAACTGGATGATGTCGCAGAAGTCGCAGCGGAAGCGGCATCCCACGGTAGTCTGCCCCATCAGCGCGCGGTAGTCGTGGATGTCGACCAGGTCCCAGCGTGGCGGCGGGGTGTAATCGAGCTCGCGGAAGATCGAGCGGTCGTTGAGCGCCTTGCGCGATCCCGGCGGCTGAGTGGCGATCGCCTCGGGGATGAGGAGCAGCGGGGACCCCGTGCGATGCCGGCCGAGCTCCGGGTCATCGAGGACCCGGCAGATCGCGTCGACCCACTGCCCGCCCTCGCCCCATACAAGGACGTCCAGGCCTTCGTGCAGCACTGCATCCGACGGGGTATGAGGATCGAGCAGATGATCGCGATAGGAAGAGGGATAGGGTCCACCCAGGATCCACGGCGTGTCGAGGCCCTTGGCCGGACCGCTCACGAGCTCGACGAGCGAGGGCTTCTGCACCGACATGCAGCCCGTGAAGACCGCATCCGCGTCCGCGATCCGCTCCCTCAGCTCCTCGTCGGGGAGCCGATCGACGTTCAGATCGATCAGCTCGAACTGCCAGTTCTCGGGCATGAAGGCGGCGAACGTGATGAGCCCCAGCGGCGGGAAGGCGGCCTTCCTGCCGATCATCGGCATGATGTGGCGATAGCTCCAGAACGAGTTGGGCGGAAACTCGGGGGCGATCAGGAGCCCCTTCATGGGACGATCCGAGACCGGGGCCGGCGATCGGGCCTGTGACGGGACCGGTTGCAGGCCTTCTATCTCCAGTAGCTGCATCCCGTTAACTTCACCCGCGATCGATCCAGCCGCAAGGCGGATCTTTCAGAGGGCCACGACGCGTCCTGTTTCCCGGTCCAGGAAATATCCCGATCCGAGATGGATGAACCGCTCCTCCACCGGGTCATCCCGCCGCCCATCCTGGTGTCGCTGATTCCTTCGCATCTTCGCTTCACCTCCCGATTCGCGACCCTCTGCTTTTCATGATAGCGACCCTCGGTTCCGGGCCGCTGTCCGGGATCGGACCGGGTCAGATGCCTTACCGTCTCCTCCAGGTGCCGCGTCCTACAGGTAGCCCGGCTCCCGCGCCAGCTCCGCCGCCGCCCGCAGGCGACCGAGCGCGAGGTCCCGCTCGCCGGCGTCGGCCGCGGCGACCGCCTCCGCGAGCGCCTGTCTGACCGGCTCTATCGCCGGCTGGGCCTCCGGAGCGAGCAGGTTGCGGGCGAGCGCGATCGCCCTGTCGAGATCCCCCTCGTGCAGGTGGACGCCGAGCATCGGCCAGGTGACGATCCAGACCAGGACCCGGTACGCCCCGCCCATCTTCTCCCCTTCCTCGTGCGCGCGGCGCGCGCGCTCGGCCGCCTCCTCGAGCTTTCCCTCCCGGAGATCGGCCCATGCAAGGTGCGCCTCGGCGGCCGCCACGTATTCGGACATCCCGCTGGCGGCGCATGCCTCCAGCGTGCGGTTCGCCCAGCGCCGGGTCTCCGCCACGTCCCCGCGCCGGCGGTGAATGAGCGTGATGTACGCCAGGCACCGTGACTGGATCGTCGCGTACCCCACGCGCTCCGCCTCCACGAGGAGCTCACGCAGGTGGCGTTCCGATTCGTCGAGTCTGCCCGCCCACAGGAGGCTGAACGCGTACACGAATCGCACGTCTGCGACTTCCAGCCGGGATTCCACGCCGAGCGCCGCGTCGTAGCCCGCGCGCGCGTGCTCGACGGTCTTGGCCGACGCCACGTACCGCTCGCGGCGCAGTCCGAGCAGGGCCATCGAATTGAAAAGGAGCGCGCGTTGTAGCGTCGTGCCGCGCGCTTCCACGATCGGCGCGGAGCGCTCGATCTGCTCGACCAGCACGTCCGGGGTCGAGGTGAAGTACTGGAGCATTATCCTGCCCAGCTCGACCGCCGCGCGCTCCTCGTCCCATTCCGGCGAGAGCTCCGAGGGAGGCTGACCGAGCTCCTGCACCGCCCGGTCGAAGAGCCCGAGGGCCTCCTCCCGCCGGCGCTGGATCTGGCGGCTGGCGCCGGCCTTTCGCAGCAGACGCCCACGCGCGAGGTGTTCTTCGGGCGTCCTGTCCGCCAGCGCGGCTTCGAACGAATCGACCGCCTCGTCATGGCTGCCGCCGAGCTCCAGCACGTCGCCGATCGACTCGCGGATCTGCGCGCGGAGCGCGCGCGCCCACTCGTCGTCGGCCAGCGTCGCCAGCCGCTCGAGCGCGCGACGGAACGCCTCCAGGGCCTCCGCGTTCAGGTGCGCGCGGCGCGACTTCTCGCCGGCCCGGAACAGGTACGCGGCCGCGCGAGCGGCGTCTTCGGTCCGCTCGAAGTGATACGCGAGCCGCTCCACGTGCTCCTCCAGGCGGTCCGCGTACAGCGACTCGATCGCCTCGGCGGCGGCGAGGTGCAGCGCGGCGCGGCGCTTCCGCAGCAGGCTCTTGTAGACGGTATCGCGGGTGAAGACGTGCTTGAAGGAGTACTCCTCTTCGGGAACGACCCGATCCAGGTACACGAGATCGTGCTGCTCGAGCTGCCACAGCGCGCGGTCGAGATCGAGCGTGGTCCCGACCATCTTCTCGAGCAGAGTTCTGGAGAACACCCGGCCGATCACGGCGGCGGACTGGAGGGCGCGTCGGGGCTCGTCGTCGATCCTGTCGACGCGTGACTGGATGATGCTCTGGACGGTGGTGGGGACGTCGTCGACCCGCAGCCGGTCGGCTACCGCGACCCCGCTACCGGCAATCGCGATCTGCTCGGACGCGAGGAGGGAGCGCAGCACCTCCTCGACGAACAGCGGATTTCCCTGCGCTTTCCCCAGGATGGCCCCCAGTGCCGGCGACGGGAGCTCCTCCGTCCCGAGGAGCGCCAGCACGAGACGGCGCGTCTGGGCGTCGTCCAGCGGCGCCAGGCGCAGCTCCGCGTATCGGCCCTGCGCATAGCGCTCGACCAGCGCCACGAGGTGCCGCGAAGCGTGCTCCTGGACGGGCCGCTGCACGCATACGAGAACCGAGCGCGAATCGGCCAGTCCCTCGACGAGCCGCGGGATCAGCTCGATCGTCAGGCTGTCGGCCCAGTGCAGGTCGTCGAGCACCACGACGACAGGATGCTTGTCGGCGAGGGCCTGCAGGTATTCGACGACGGCGAGAAACGTCCGCGCCTTGACCTGCTGGGGCGGTAGCTGGCCGAATTCCAGCGCCCGGGGGTCGGGGATCGACAGGAGGTTGAGGATCGGCACCAGTACCTCGTCGACCCGTTCGGCGGGCAGCGCGTCGCCGGTCAGCCCCGCGATCTCCTCGGCCACGGGCTCCACGCGCTCGGAGACTCCGGCGCCGGGGAGGAAGCGCTCTCTCAGGAGGTCCACGATCGGGGCGTAGCTCGTCGCGGCGCTGGATTCGAGGCAGCGGCCCTCGAGCCACAGGCAGCCCCCGTTCCCGTCCGGGCCGAGCGCGAGTCTCCGGACCTCCGCCAGCAGTCTCGACTTCCCGACCCCTGCCTCGCCGATCACCGCCACCGCCTGGCCGGCCCCCGCCCGCGCCTTCGCGAGGGCCGCGGAGAGCCTGGCGATTTCCTCCTCGCGCCCGATGAGCGCCGAGCGCAGGCCCTCGACGCCGCGCGCGATCTCCGGGCGCGGTCTCTCTCGGAGCGCCGCCCAGGCGGGAACCGGCTCGGCCAGCCCCTTGATGCGCGTCTCGCGGGGCTCGAAGTCGAACGCCCGCCGCGCGATCCGCCACGCGCTCTCTCCCACCAGCACCTCTCCGGGCTCGCAGCGTCCCTGGAGCCGCGCCGCCAGGTTGACGGCCGGACCCATCGCCGTGATCTCGCGGTGGACATCCGAGCCGACCCGGCCCACGTAGGCGTCGCCGGTGTTGATCCCCGCGGTGATCTCGAAACCCCGGGCGCGGGCCCCCTCGCGCATCGCTATCGCTGCCCGGATCGCCCGCACCGGATCGTCCTCGCTCGCGCGCGGTGCTCCGAAGAGCGCCAGGACACCGTCGCCCAGGTAGCGGTCGATGCGACCGCCGTGGCTCGCCACGGCGCTCGACATGACCTCCAGCGCCTCGCTCACGCGCTCGAGGGCCGCCTCGGGATCCAGATCTTGCGTGGTTGCGACGGAGCCGCTCATGTCCGCGAACAGGACGGTCACGAGCCGCGTCTCGTCCTGGCGAGAGGCTGCCACGGGGAGAGGGGCGCCGCACTCGGGGCAGAACCGGGCCCCGGGAGCGGCCTCGGCCTGGCAGCCCGGACAGATCATCTCACGCGGAGATCTGGGGCTGGGCGGCTGCCTGCGAGTTCATGGCTGCCGGGAGGGTAAACCGGAACACGCTGCCGCGCCCGGGCTCCGCTTCCGCCCAGATCCGGCCCCCCTGCGCCTCCACGATGCGGCGGCAGATCGCAAGGCCGAGCCCGGTGCCGGGGACGCCGTGATCGACGTTCAGACGCTCGAAGATGACGAACACCTTCTCCGCGTCGGCCGGATCGAACCC
>DATFFS010000080.1:0-1631 GCA_035249945.1 Gemmatimonadota bacterium | reverse complement strand
CGCTTCTCGCGGTACTCGTCGAGGCTCACCTGTGGATTGTCGCCCGAACCGCAACGTGTTCTTCACCAACCAGCTGCACGATGCCCTTTTTCCCTGCTCAGACCGCTTAATCGTGCCGGGGATAAGCCTGTGGAATCTGTGGAGAACGCGTCTGCTACGCCGTCGACGCGAGGACGCCCATCATGCGGTACTTCTCTCGGCGCAAACGCCGCCGATCGTCGTCGTCGAGGTCGTCGATTTCCTCGAATGCAGCGAGAATGCCCTGCTCGAGGAGCTGGGCGGCGGCATCGACGTCGGTATGAGCTCCGCCTTCGGGCTCGGCGACGATCCCGTCCACGACTCCGAGCTCGAAACAGTGCGCGGCGTCGGGTTTGAATGCAGCAGCGGCCTTCCGCGCCTCGCCCGCGTCCCGCCATAGGATCGCCGCGCACCCCTCGGGCGAGATCACCGAGTAGATCGCGTTCTCCTGCATGATCACGCGGTCCGCGACGGCGATCGCGACCGCCCCTCCCGACCCGCCTTCCCCGATCACACACGCAACGGTGGGTACCGGGAGCCGCACCATCGCGGCCTGCGACCGCGCGATCGCCCCACCCTGGCCGTGCTGCTCCGCGGCGACCCCAGGGTAGGCGCCAGGCGTATCGACCATCGTGACCAGCGGAAAGCCGTGCCGGCCGGCGAGCGCCATCGCGCGCATCGCCTTGCGGTAGCCCTCGGGATAGGCCATCCCGAAGTTGCGGGACGCGCGCTCCTTGATGTCACGCCCCTTCTGGTGCCCGATGAGCACGACGGTCCTGCCGTCGAGCTTCCCGAGGCCGGTCACGAGCGCGGGATCGTCGGCGCGTCCCCGGTCGCCGTGGAGCTCGAAGAAATCGTCGAAGATCCGCTCGACGTAGTCCAGGGTGTAGGGCCGGTCGACATGGCGCGCGAGCTCGACCGATTGCCAGATCTCCTCCGCGGTCGGATCCGCGCGCAGCTGGTCGAGCTGGTCCTGGAGGCGTGCGAGCTCGCCCGAGAGCTTCGTGCCGCGCAGGAGCTTCATGCCGCCGAGCTTACTGAGGCGCTCGCGCAGCCGCATCTCCGCTTCAGTGGGCATCTCAGGTGCGCTCGAAGAGCCTGAGGAGTTGAGCGATGGCGCCGCGCAGCTCGGAGCGGGGGACGATCGCGTCGAGATGTCCGTAGCGGTAGTTCGATTCTGCGCGCCCGAAGTCGTCCGGCAGCTTCTCGCGAGTCGTCTGCGACACGACGCGCGGGCCGGCGAAGGACATCAGCGCGCCCGGCTCGGCTAGGACGACGTCACCGAGGCTCGCGAAGCTAGCGAGCACCCCGCCGGTCGTCGGATGGGTCAGCACGGAGAGCAGCGAGCCGCCCGACTCGTGCAGCTCGTCGATCGCGCAGATCGTCTTCGGCAGCTGCATCAGCGCGAGGATGCCCTCCTGCATCCGGGCTCCGCCGGAGGCCGACACGGAGACGAGAGGCCCGCCCGACTCCGCGGCCCGCTCGCAGGAGCGCACGAACTTCTCCCCGACGACGCTTCCCATCGAGCCGCCCATGAAGTCGAAGTCCATGATCGCCAGCTCGCACGCCCGCGCTTCGATCTCCCCGGTGCCACAGACGATCGCGTCGCCGAG
>DATFFS010000079.1:0-3638 GCA_035249945.1 Gemmatimonadota bacterium | reverse complement strand
TGCGAGCCGCCGGCATCGAGATCGCCTCGATCGATGATGCCGCGATGGGGGAGGAGCCGAACTACGTGCACGTGCACATCTGGGGACGAGGCAGCGCCACGGCGCTCGCCCAGGCGATCCGCGACGCGCTGGACGTGATGGATCGATGATCGCGCCGAAGTTCGTCGGCCCGACGGCACCATACCTGCTGCTGTTGTTCGGCGCTGCGGATGCTTTCTCGCAGCAGCCGGTGGCGCCGCAGCGACCGCCCATCATCGACATGCACGTGCATGCCTTTGGTTGGGATCATCAGGGTAGCCCGCCGCCTCCCAATCCGCTGACAGGTACGGTGCCGTCGGCCCGTACCGACAGTGAAGCGATGGAGGCGTCGCTGGCCGAGTTGCGACGCTACAACGTGGTCCATGCTGTCGCCGGCGGGCCGCCGGAGCACGTATCGCGTTGGCATGCCGCCGACCCGGAACGGATCATCGGCGGCACGATGATGCCTCTACCGGATGTCAGCGTCCTGCGGGAAGATTTTCTTGCCGGGCGCCTTGGTGTCATCGGTGAACTGGCGCCGCAGTACATGGGCGTGGCTCCCCACGATCCTCAGCTGGAGCCGTACTGGGCGTTGGCCGAGGAACTGGATATTCCCGTCGGCATCCATACAGGCTTGGCCCCTCCGCGCACTCCTTATCAGTGTTGCCCCGAGTTCCGCAATACGCTCGGGAACCCTGCGCTGCTCGAGGAGGTGCTCGTTCGACACCCGAAGGTTCGCGTCTATTTGATGCACGCCGGCTACCCATACCTGCAGGAGACGAAAGCCATCATGCACATGTACCCGCAGGTCTATGCGGATCTGGGCGCGATCGACTGGCTGCGCCCGCGCGAGGAATTTCACGAATATCTGCGGGCACTGGTGCGCGCCGGGTTCGGCAAGCGGTTGATGTTCGGGTCTGATCAGATGGTCTGGCCGGAGGGAATCGGGATGGCCATCGAGGGGATCGAATCGGCTGCCTTCCTCACGGAGGAACAGAAGCGCGATATCCTCTACAACAACGCCGTCAGATTTCTACGGCTGAATGAAGGGAATTGATGGCAGCACCTCGATGATCGCGCTGACGCGGGAGCCCTCGGCGTCCTTGGCAGCCGGCGAGCGCACGCACCGCGCGCGCGAGCCGATCGACGTCGCGCTCGCGGCGCGCCAGCACGAAGGGTACCGGCGCGCGCTCGCTGAATGCGGGGCGCGCGTGACGACGCTTCCGGCGCTCGACGGTTTCCCCGATGCGGTCTTCATCGAAGACGTGGCCCTCGTCCTGGACGAGTTCGCGGTCCTGTTCCCCATGGGCGCCCGGAGCCGGCGGGAGGAGCCGGCGATGACGGTGGCCGAAATCGCCCGCTGGCGCGAAGTCGTCCCGCTGCCGGACGACGCCTGCGCCGAGGGAGGCGATATCGTGCGGCTCGGAAGGACGCTCTACGTAGGCCGCACGGGACGCACGCACGATGGGGGGATCGCCGCGCTCGGCGAGGTCGCGACGCCGCACGGGTATCGCGTCGTCCCCGTCGAGGTTGCTGGCTGCCTCCATCTCAAGTCCGCGTGCACCGCGCTCGACGACGACACGCTGCTGGCGAACCCCGCGTGGGTCGATCCCTCGGCGTTCGAGGCCGAGCGCACGATCGAGGTGGACCCCGATGAGCCGGACGCGGCGAACGCGGTGCGGGTCGGGGGCTCGGTCCTGCTCCAGGCCGGATGTCCTCGAACGATCGAGCGCGTGACGGCCGCAGGGTTCGACGCACGAGCCGTGGACGTCGGTGAGCTCGCCAAGGCCGAGGGAAGCTTGACCTGCCTCAGCCTCCTCTTCGAGGAGCAGGCAGGGGGTTGAAGACGGCCCATCTACGGCCTGCGCCCACAGTAGAGACTCAGGCGTCGGGCGGGATCCGGTAGGCGGAGTCGGTGGGGCGAACGGGACGCGAGAACCAGAGCGGCCGCCGCAGCCCGCCGGGCTTGGCCGGGCGTGTCTTCGCCAGCCACTCCCGGTAGATCGCGTGGCTCCTACCGGTGTCGACGACCACGTCGCCGTAGCGGTCGCCTTCACGCGCCGGCTCGAGCCGGACCTTCTGGTGCCAGCAGTGCATCCCCGAGACGGGATCGGGCTGGACCGGAAACGCCAGGTTCTGGTGGACGCCCGCGTCGCTCCACCAGATGCGCGCGGAGTCGGGGTCGTCGGATTCGAACGGAACGACCTCGCGCTCGTGGCGGATCCTCCAGACGCCGCCGTCCTCGCCGCGATCCTCCACCAGCGAGACGGGAGCCGCCGTCCATCCGCCGACTCCCGCGTCGTTCCCCAGCCGCCAGCGTCCCATGTGATGAGAGCAGGCCACGATGCCCGGCCGCAGGCCCTCGGTGACCCACGCGCGCACGACGAACCATCCGATCGCGGTGTTGACGCGCACCAGGTCGTCGTTGCCGATCCCGATGCGGCGCGCGTCGGTGGGGTGGACCCAGAGCGGGTTGCGGTGGGAGATCTCGACCAGCCACTTCGCGTTCGCCGAGCGCGTGTGGATCAGCGTGGGTAGACGGAACGTGGGGAGGAGCACGGCCTCGCCGGCGGCGCGGTCGAGCTCCGACCAGTGAATGTGCGAGCGCACGTAGCCGGGGAGCACGTGCTCGGGCCAGCCGAACTCCGCCATCGTGGGGGAATAGAACTCGAGCTTCCTCGACGGCGTGTCGAACCCCGCGACGCGGCGCCCGTCCACCTCGAGGCCCTTGTCCTCGGGTGACGCCGGCCGCTCGTAGAACCGGTAGTCGTCGGTCTTGACGCGGAACGCCCCGTAGCGCCGCATGTACTGGAGCGGCGAGAGGCCCTGGGACGCCGCGGCCTCGGGAAGCCCCGGGACCGAATTCTCGAAGATCCAGCCGTAGTAATCGTCGACCGTGAGCTTCTGGCCCGGACGGTATGGCGACTCGAACCAGCGGCGGATCCCCAGCGACCCGTCGGGATCGATCCGCCACGAGAGGTCGATCCAGAACTCGTCCTCCTCCCAGACCTCGCCGGGGTTCGCGTCGCGCGAATCGCGGACGGTCGCGCCCGTCTCCTGGCGGAACGCGCGCAACACGGGCTGGCGGAATCCGATCCACGCGCCCGCGCTCGTCTCCTGGCTCATGAGGTCGTGCCGCTCGGGGCCGTGCCCCATCGGCAGCACGTAGTCCGCCCAGTACGCGCTCTCGTTCCAGGTCGGGGTCAGAGCGACGTGGCAGCCGACCTTTCCCGGATCGCGCAGGACCTCGATCCAGGACAGTCCGTCGGGATTCGTCCACACCGGGTTGTACACGCGCGTGAAGTACACCTCCACGCGGCCGCGTCCCTCCTTGAGGAAGTGGGGCAGGAGGAACGAGAGCTCGTGGTGCGATAGCGGGTACTCGCGCGGGAACGTCAGCTCGTTCCAGCGCTCGACCGGCGGGGGGGTGAGCGGCATGCGGGCGGTGAACTTGTCGCGCGCGGCGGGGGTCGTCCCGCCGGGTGTCGCCACGCTGCCCGTCAGGACGACCAGCCACTCGAGGCAGCGCGCGACCTGCCAGCCGCCCAGGTTCCCCGACGCGGCGCCGCGCCAGACGTGGGTCGAGAGCGCGCCGCGGGCGCGGCCGATCTCGCGCGCGA
>DATFFS010000078.1:0-1972 GCA_035249945.1 Gemmatimonadota bacterium | reverse complement strand
CAGGAGGCGCACGCGGGCGGCAGAGCGATCGGCGTCGTCGAGTGCCTCGCGCGCGCGCCGGACCCACGCCGGCGGATCCCGCGGCGCCGGCCGGGCGGTGTCCGAGACCTCGCCGAGGAGCTCGAGGACCGTGTCTTCGATCGGGCGGGCCTCGCCTCGGAGCGCGGCGGCCAGAGCCAGCAGCGGGCGTACTCCGGGGCCGGCATGGAGCCAGCGCCACGGTCCGAGGCGCTCGGGGAGAAGCGATGGATCCTCGATCTCGAGCAGGATCGTGCGCGCTCCCTCGGCGCCGATCTCGTCGGCGTGGACGACGCCCGCCGGCTTCACGACCACGCTGAGCGCGGTGGCCGACTCCTCCCGCCCGCAGGCGGTCTCCCGGAACCCGCCCGCCACTACGAGCGTGACGCCGGTGCTCTCGTGCGCGTGGGGCGGCTGGCGCCATCCCGCCGCGTAATTCACCTCGGAGACGCAGAAGCCCGGACCCGTCGCCTGTCGGCCGATTCGGACCGGGGGAGCGGGCGGAGCCATGGGTTCGATTGTATCCGACGTGCGAGCCGCCGCCACCGTTGACCAACGGGCGGGCGGTTCCTAGGGTGGATTGTTCTCCGTGAGCATGTTCTTCCCGGACCGATGGGGGCGCGCATGGTGCAGAGCGGGGCGGCGACCGTGAAGGAGTATCTCGACAGCCTCCCCGCCGATCGGCGGAAGGAGATCGCGAAGGTGCGGAGCGTGGTGCGGAAGAGCCTGCCGAAGGGGTACCGCGAGACGATGGCGTGGGGCGCGATCTACTACGTCATCCCGCTCGAGAGCTATCCCGATACGTACAACGGGCAGCCGCTCGGCTATGCGGGACTCGCCGCGCAGAAGAACTTCAATACGCTGTACCTGATGGGCGCGTACGGCGACCCGCAGCAGCGGAAGCGCCTCGAGGAGGCGTTCGAGAAGAGCGGCAAGAAGCTGGACATGGGGAAGTCGTGCCTCCACTTCCGCTCCGCCGCCGACCTGCCCCTCGACGCGATCGGGAAGATCATCGCCAGCACGCCGCCCGAGAAGATGATCGCGCAATACGAGGCGGCGCGGCCAAAGAGGAAAAGCCGCTAGCTGTGTTTCCGCAGCTCCCGGACGTGGTCCGGAAGCGCCTCCCGCCCGGGGATCGTCGCGAACTCCGCGGCCCAGCGCTCGACGTACTCCCGGCCGATCACTGAAACGCGCGGATCCACGTAGATTTCGGCAGCGTCCATCCGTCACCACCCCACACCACCCCCACACATGGAGCAGGAACCGATGACGGTCGATTCGATGAAAGGCCGACGCCTGGGCGTCCTGTGGCTCTGCCTCGCCCTGTCCGTGATGGCGCCAGTTCCAGCCGCCGCGCAGGAAGACGATCGGACGGCGGTCCTCGCCGTGGTCCAGGAGTTCTTCGACGCGATGACGGCCGCGGACTCGGCCGCCACTGGCGCGATCGTGCTTCGCGACGGCATGAACTACGGGATCCGCCTCGAGCCCGCGTACTTCCTGGCCTCGCTCTCGACCGCCGATTACATGGCGAGCCTGGCGAGCCGCGACAGTCGGATCGTGGAGCGGATCTGGGATCCGACGATTCTGCTGCACGGCCCCCTGGCTGTCGTGTGGGCGCCGTACGACATCTACGGGGATGGAGAATTCCTCCACTGCGGGGTCGACACGTTCACGCTCCTTCGGACGGACGCCGGCTGGAAGATCGCCGGCGTGGCGTTCACGATGGAGCCGACGGGCTGCGAGCCGAGCCCGCTGGGACCGCTGGAGGACTGATCGTCGACGACGCCGAATCTCGCTGCTACCGGGAAGGCCCGGCGCCGACGACCCCGCGCGCCCACGCGGGCTCGGGCCGGTCCGGATCGGCGCGGTCCATGAGCTCCAGTAGCTCCGCCGCATAACGCGCGGCGGCGTCGGTGTTCCCGGCCAGCTCCGCCGCGCGGCCCGCGCCGTAGAG
>DATFFS010000077.1:0-1315 GCA_035249945.1 Gemmatimonadota bacterium | reverse complement strand
GACGGCAGCGGCACGGAGGAATGGGATGTCCGGACCCGCTTCGACCTGCTGGTCGCGAGCGGGAACTACTACTACCACGTGACGACACCCGACGGCCGCACGCATCTGGGCCGGTTCGCGGTGATCAACTGACGTGGCGAGGGAGGCGAGTCCTATGAGGAAGCTCTGGAAGCAGGCCGTTCAGGGGAGCTTCGCGGTGGCGCTTTTGCTCGCTGCGTTCTCCCCGGCACGCGGCCAGAACGCCGACCAGCTGCAGTTGCTGGAAGGCCGGGTGGAGGGGTTCTCGTTCATCGGCAACGCGGGTGGCGAGTTCCTGACGATCCCGGTGGGCGCCCGCGGGGTGGCGATGGGTCAGGCGTTCACGGCCGTGGTGGACGACATCAGCGCACTGTGGTGGAACCCGGCGGGATTGGGGTTCCTGCGGAGTCCGGCGGCCTTGTTCACGAACGTGAACATGCCGTTGGATGCGCAGATCAACTTCGTGGGCGTGGGCGCGCCGGTGTTCGGCGGCAACGGCACGGTGGGTGCTGCGATCACGGTCTTGTCGTTCGACAAGATGGAGGTGACGACCATCGAGGAGCCGCTGGGCAACGGGCAGCAGTTCGACACGTACTCGACGAGCGTGCAGGGAACGTACGCGCACAACATCTCGGACCGCTTCATGGCGGGCGCCAGCGTGAAGTGGGCGCACGAGAACATCTTCGGGGTGTCGAGCGACGCGTACCAGTTCGACTTCGGGACGAACTACCACACGACGTTCGCGGGCCGGGGCATCCGGCTGGCGTTCGTGGTGCAGAACCTGGGGACGAACTTCAACGCCAACGGGAGTCGTCTGGAGCTGGAGGCGCGTCCTCCGGACTTCCCGACGTTCCCCAACAGCGGCGAGCTGCCGCTGGAGTTCCGCACGCAGGACTTCCGGCCGCCGACGACGTTGAAGACGGCGCTGGCGTACTACCTGCTGGAGAGCGAGTCGTCGAGCTTCATCGTAAACGCGGAGTTCGCCGCACCGCGGCAGCTGGAGACGACGTACTCGGTGGGCGGGGAGTGGTCTCAGACGCTGATCCCGGCCAACAACGGGGGCGTGGCCACGACGCTGGCGGCGCGCGCGGGGTACACTTACCAGCAGGATGAAGAGGACCTGGGCGACAGCCCGAACGACAACGACGTGTTCCGCGGCCTGGGCTTCGGCGCCGGGCTGCAGTTCGACTTCGGCGCGTTCGGCTCCGGGTTCGACTACGCGTACCGCGACTGGGGCCGCCTGGGCGGCACCAACAACTTCAGCGTCGCCATGCTCTTCTAGAGCGACGCCGAAGGC
>DATFFS010000076.1:0-11884 GCA_035249945.1 Gemmatimonadota bacterium | reverse complement strand
TCCCGCTTGCCCGACAGCGCCGCTTCGGCCTCGGCCTCCGCCGCCAGCTCCTCGAGCTTGGGCAGCGGGAACTCGACCGCGCTGTAGCGCATCATGCCTGTCCCGGCCGGGATGAGGTGGCCGATGATGATGTTCTCCTTGAGGCCCGTCAGCTCGTCGCGCTTGCCCGAGAGCGCGGCCTCGGTCAGCACGCGGGTCGTCTCCTGGAACGAGGCCGCCGACACGAACGACTCGGTCGTCAGCGCGGCCTTCGTGATCCCCAGGAGCAGCGGCTCCGACGTGGCCGGCTCGCCGCCCAGCTTCAGGATCTCCTCGTTCTCGCGCCGGAACGTGACCTTGTCCACGTGCTCGTTCTCGAGCATGTCGGTGTCGCCCGGGTTGGCGATCCGCACCTTCTGCAGCATCTGGCGCACGATCACGCCGATGTGCTTGTCGTGGATCTTCACGCCCTGCAGGCGATAGACCTCCTGGATCTCGTTCAGCAGATACTCCTGCACCTCGCGCGGCCCCTTGATCCGCAGGATGTCGTGCGGATTCACGGGACCTTCGGAGAGCCGGTCGCCGGCCCGCACCACGTCACCCTCGTGGACGCGCAGGTGCTTGCCGTGCGGGATCAGGTACTCGCGCGGCTCACCGGTCTCCGGCTTGACCAGGAGCTGCCGGTTTCCGCGTACGATCTTGCCGAACTCCACCGTGCCGTCGATCTCGGTGATGACCGCCGGATCCTTGGGCTTCCGCGCCTCGAACAGCTCGGCCACCCGCGGCAGGCCGCCCGTGATGTCGCGCGTCTTGTAGATCTCGCGCGAGATCTTCACCAGCGTCTGGCCCGCGGTCACGACCTCGTCGTCGCGGACCAGCAGATGCGCGCCGGTCGGCACGATGTAGTCGCGGATCTTCTCCTTCCCGCTGATGATCTGGATGCGCGGGTGCAGCGACTTGTCGCGGTCCTCCACGATCACGCGCTGGCGCAGGCCCGTCGACTCGTCGAGCTCCTCGCGTACGCTCAGCTCTTCGACGATGTCGACGAACTTCACCTTGCCCGGCTTGTCGGTCAGGATCGGGGTCGAGTAGGGGTCCCACTCGAACAGCAGATCCCCGTCCTCGATCCTCTGGCCGTCCTCGACGCGGATGAAGGCGCCATACGGAACCGTCAGCCGGCTCCGGATGCGTCCCTCGGTGTCCTTGACCAGCATCTGGCCCTCGCGCCCGGTTACGATGCGGTCGCCTTCCGTGGCCGGCGGGATGGGCTCGGTCTCGACTACCAGGATCCGGTCGAACTCGACCTGGCCCGCGAAGCTGGCGGTCTTCCGGGACTGCGCGGCGATGCGGCTCGCCGTGCCACCGATGTGGAACGTCCGGAGCGTGAGCTGCGTGCCCGGCTCGCCGATCGACTGCGCGGCTATGATCCCCACCGCCTCGCCGCTGTCGACGGGCTTGAGGGTGGCCAGGTTGCGGCCGTAGCACTTCTGGCACAGCCCGCGGCCTGCCTCGCACGTGAGCACCGAGCGGATGCGGACCTTCTCGATGCCCGCGTCCTCGATCGCCTGCGCGGCATCGTCGGTGATCTCTTCGCCCGCCTCCACCAGCATCTCGCCATTGATCGGATCGACCACGTCGTCGAGCGCCACCGACCCCACGATACGGTCGCGCAGCGGCTCGATGACCTCCTCGCCTTCCTTCAGGGCCGAGATCTCGAGACCGCGGATGGTGCCGCAGTCGTCCCCGGTGATCGTCACGTCCTGCGCCACGTCGACAAGGCGCCGCGTCAGGTAACCCGCGTCGGCCGTCTTGAGGGCGGTATCCGCCAGACCCTTCCGGGCGCCGTGCGTGGAGATGAAGTACTCCAGCACCGACAGCCCCTCGCGGAAGTTCGACTTGATCGGGCTCTCGATGATCTCGCCGATCTGCCCCGTGATCTTCTTCTGCGGCTTGGCCATCAGGCCGCGCATGCCGGCCAGCTGGCGGATCTGGTCGCGCGATCCCCGCGAACCCGAGTCGGCCATCATGAAGATGGGATTGAACCCGCCCTGGTCCTTGCTCAGGCCCTCGAACATCGCCTGGGACACGTCCGTGTTGGCGTGCGTCCAGACGTCGATGACCTTGTTGTAGCGCTCACCGTCGGTGATCACGCCCTTCTGGTACTGGTTCGTGATCTTCTCGACCTGCTGATCGGCCTTGGCGAGGATCTCCTTCTTGGCCTCCGGGATCACCATGTCCTTGATGCCCACGGAGTTCCCCGCCATCGTCGCGGACTTGAAGCCCAGGGCCTTGAGGTTGTCGAGGAATTCGACGCAGTGCCGCAGCCCGGCCCGCGCGTAGACCAGCGACACCACGTCGTTCAGCGCGTTCTTGGCCAGCTCCTTGTTCAGGAACGGGATGTCGATGTTCTGCCCGTCCGGCTGCGGTCCCCGCGGCACGATGCTGTTGAAGATCACGCGGCCGACCGTGGTGTCGACCAGTCGGCCGTCCTTGCGGAGGCGGATCCGGTCGTGCAGGACCACCGTGCCGTTCTCCAGCGCCATCTCGACCTCGGCATCGTCGGCGAACAGGCGCACGTTCGGCACTTCTTCGTCGCCGTGCTTCCGCTTCGCGTCCTGGACCGGGTCGTGCGTCAGATAATAGATGCCCAGCACGATGTCCTGGCTGGGCGAGGCGATCGGCTTGCCGTCGGCCGGCTTCAGCACGTTGTTCGACGACAGCATGAGGACGCGGGCCTCGAGCTGCGACTCGTAGGACAGCGGCAGATGCACCGCCATCTGGTCGCCGTCGAAGTCGGCGTTGAACGCCTGGCACACCAGCGGGTGGATCTTGATCGCCTTGCCCTCGATCAGGATCGGCTCGAAGGCCTGGATCCCGAGGCGATGGAGCGTCGGCGCGCGGTTGAGGAGCACCGGGTGGTCCTTGATGACCTCCTCGAGGATGTCCCACACGACCGGATCCTCGCTCTCCACCAGCTTCTTGGCGCTCTTGACCGTCTGGACGTGCCCCTTCTCCTCGAGCTTCCGGATGATGAAGGGCTTGAAGAGCTCGAGCGCCATCGTCTTGGGCAGGCCGCACTGGTGCAGCTTGAGCTCCGGCCCCACCACGATGACCGAGCGCCCGGAATAATCCACGCGCTTGCCGAGCAGGTTCTGGCGGAACCGGCCCTGCTTGCCCTTGAGCATGTCGCTGAGCGACTTGAGCGGGCGCTTACCGCGGCCGCGCACGGCGCGCGAGCGCCGCCCGTTGTCGAACAGCGCGTCCACCGACTCCTGCAGCATGCGCTTCTCGTTGCGCAGGATGACCTCCGGCGCCCGCATCTCGATCAGCTTCTTGAGTCGATTGTTGCGGTTGATCACCCGCCGGTACAGGTCGTTGAGGTCCGACGTCGCGAACCGGCCGCCCTCCAGCGGCACCAGCGGCCGCAGGTCCGGCGGAATCACGGGGATCACGGTCATGATCATCCACTGCGGGCGGTTGCTGGACTGCCTGAGCGCCTCGATGACCTTGAGCCGCTTGAGGATGTTCTTCTTGCGGTGGACCGAAGTCTCGATCTTGGCCCGCGCGCGCAGTTCCTCGGACAGGTCCTCGATGTCGATCTCGGCCAGCAGATCGCGTACCGCCTCAGCGCCGATCTTGGCGACGAATCCCTCCGCTCCCTGCTCGAGGGCGTCCAGGTACTCGTCTTCCGTGATCAGCTGCTTCTTCTCGTACTCGGTATTGCCCGGCTCCACGACCACGTAATTGGCGTAATAGATCACCTTCTCCAGGTCGCGCAGGGTCATGTCGAGCAGATAGCCCATCCGGCTCGGAAGGCTCTTGAAGAACCAGATGTGCGCCACCGGAACGGCCAGCTCGATGTGACCCATCCGCTCGCGGCGCACCTTGGACAGCGTCACCTCGACGCCGCAGCGATCGCAGATCACGCCGCGGTAGCGGATGCGCTTGTACTTGCCGCAATGGCACTCCCAGTCCTTGACGGGCCCGAAGATCTTCTCGCAGAACAAGCCGTCCTTCTCCGGCTTGAACGAGCGATAATTGATCGTCTCCGGCTTGGTGACCTCGCCGTACGACCAGTCCCGGATCTGTTCGGGCGAGGCGATCCCCACCCGGATGAACGTGAAATTCGAGACCCGATCGTCGCGCTGGGTGCGGAATTCAATCACTTGGTGCCTCCTCTGCCTGTCTGGACTGCCGGCAGCTCCTGAGCCTCTGGCTTGGATACCTCATCATTGCCCATCTTTCCCGAGCTCCACCGAGAGCCCCAGCGACTGGAGCTCCTTTACCAGCACGCGGAACGATTCCGGCACGCCGGGTTCGGGCAGGTTTTCACCCTTGACGATCGCCTCGTAGACGCGCGACCGGCCCTGCACGTCGTCCGACTTCACGGTCAGGATCTCCTGTAGCGTGTGGGCCGCGCCGTACGCCTCGAGCGCCCACACTTCCATCTCTCCGAACCGCTGGCCGCCGAACTGCGCCTTGCCGGCGAGCGGCTGCTGAGTCACGAGCGAGTAGGGCCCGATCGAGCGCGCGTGGATCTTGTCGTCCACGAGGTGGCTCAGCTTCATCATGTAGATGCATCCCACCGTGACCTTCTCGTCGAAGGGCCTGCCGGTGGTGCCGTCGAAGAGCGTCGTCTTCCCGCCCGCGGGAAGCTCGGCGCGCTCCAGCCACTGGTCGATCTCCTGCTCCGTGGCCCCGTGGAACACCGGCGTCTCGATCCGGAAGCCGAGGAGCTTGGCCGCCCAGCCGAGGTGGGTCTCCAGGATCTGGCCCACGTTCATTCGGCTCGGCACGCCCAGCGGATTGAGCACGATCTCCACCGGGGTGCCATCGGGCAGGAACGGCATGTCCTCCTCGGGGACGATGCGGGCCACGATTCCCTTGTTGCCGTGGCGCCCGGCCATCTTGTCGCCGACCGACACGCGGCGCTTCTGGGCTACGTACACCTTGACCAGCTGGACCACGCCTGGCGGCAGGTCGTCGCGCTGCGTGACCTTCTCTATCCGCTCCTTCGTCTTCTCGCGGATGGTGGCGATCTTGTCCTTGGCCGCGGAGACGATCTCCTTCAGGTGCGTGTCGGCCCGCTGCTCCTTGAGCTCGACCTCGTCCCACTCGATCGTCGAGAGGTCGATCCCCTCGAGGTCCTTGGCCTTGAGCTTGGTGCCCGGCTTGAACAGGTTCCGGGCGCCCTTCTTCTTCTCCTTGAGGATCTCGACGGTGGAGCCCGCCAGCACCTCGGCCAGCTGCTCGTCGCGACTGGCCAGCACCTTCGTGATCTCGCGCTTCTCGTACTGCTTGGCCTTCTCCCGCTCGAGCTCCTTGTCCCGCGACGTCAGAGGATCGTCCTCGTTGCGGCTGAAGACCTTGACGTCGATGATCACGCCCTCCAGGCCGGGCGGCGCCTTGAGCGAGGTGTCCTTCACGTCCTTGGCCTTCTCGCCGAAGATCGCCGTCAGGAGCCGCTCCTCCGGAGACAGCTCCTTCTCCCCCTTGGGGCTCACCTTGCCGACCAGGATGTCCTGGGGCTTGATCGAGGCCCCGATCCGGACGATGCCCCGGTCGTCGAGGTTGACCAGGGCCTCCTCGGCCACGTTCGGCACTTCGCGGGTGATCTCCTCCTGACCGCGCTTGGTGTCGCGGACGTGCAGCTCCAGCTCCTGGATGTGGACGGAGGTGAAGGTGTCGTCCTTGACCAGCCGCTCGCTCAGGATGATCGCGTCCTCGAAGTTCGACCCGTACCACGGCATGAAGGCCACCAGCGTGTTCACGCCGAGCGCCAGCCGGCCCTCCTCGGTGGCCGCGCCGTCGGCCAGGACCTGGCCCGCCTTCACCTTCTCCCCGCGCTGTACGATCGGGCGCTGGTTGATGGCGGTGTCCTGGTTCGTGCGCCGGAACTTCTTCAGCTCGTACACGTCCGCGTTGGCGAAGTCGATCTTCCCGTCGCCATTGGTCGCTCCCTTGCCCCTGACGCGCACGATCACGCGGTCCGCGGTGGCGGCCTCGACGACTCCGTCCCTCCGCGCGGTCACCACCGCGCCCGAGTCCACCGCCACGCGGCCTTCGAGGCCGGTGCCGACGATCGGGGCCTGGGGCCGGAGCAGAGGAACCGCCTGGCGCTGCATGTTGGAGCCCATCAGCGCGCGGTTGGCGTCGTCGTGGTCCAGGAACGGGATCAGCGCCGCGGCGATGGAGACCAGCTGCTCGGGCGAGACGTCCATGTAGTCGATCTCTTCCGGCCTCGCGAGCGGGAAGTTGTCGTGCAGCCGGGACAGCACGTAGTCGTTGACGAAGCGCCCCTTCTCGTCGAGTGGCGCACTGGCCTGCGCGATGACGAACGGATCCTCCTCGCTCGCCGACAGGTAGACGATCTCTCCCGTGACGCGCCCCTTCTCGACCCGCCGATAGGGGGTCTCGATGAAGCCCAGTTCGTTGATCCGCGCGTACGTCGAAAGGCTCGTGATGAGCCCGATGTTCGGGCCTTCCGGCGTCTCGATGGGGCACATGCGACCGTAGTGCGAGTAGTGCACGTCGCGGACCTCGAACCCGGCGCGCTCGCGCGTCAGGCCGCCCGGCCCGAGCGCCGACAGCCGGCGCTTGTGGGTCATCTCGGCCAGAGGATTGGTCTGGTCCATGAACTGCGACAGCTGGCTCGAACCGAAGAACGCGTTGATCACCGCGCTGATCGTGCGCGCGTTCACCAGATCGTCGAGCGACATCTTCTCGGGATCCTGCGTCGTCATGCGCTCCCGCACCAGCCGCGCCATGCGCGACAGGCCGAGCGAGAACTGGTTGGCGATCAGCTCGCCGATCGAGCGCACCCGGCGATTGCCGAGGTGATCGATGTCGTCGACGTATCCCAGCCCGTTGCGCAGCTTGATCAGGTACTTGATGATTTCGACGAAGTCCTCGCGGCGTAGCACCGTGACGTCTTCGGCGCCTTTCAGCTCGAGCCGCTGGTTGAGCTTGTAGCGGCCGACGCGGCCCAGGTCGTAGCGCTTGGGATCGAAGAACAGCCGCTCGAGATGGTCGCGGGCGATCGTCAGGTTCGGCGCCTCGCCCGAGCGCATCAGGCTGTAGATCCGCTGCAGGGCGTCATTCTCGTCCTTGGTTGGATCCTTGCGCAGCGTGTTGGCGACGAGGTGCGCCTCGGTGCGCGGCACGTCGAGTCCGCTGACGTAGATGTGGATCTGATCGATCCCCTTCTTGCGCAGCTTCTTCACGACCTCCGCGCTCAGCTCCGTGTTGCGCTCGTACAGGATCTCGCCGGTCTCCTCGTCCACGATGTCCGCTGCCAGCGGCGACCCCAGCAGATCGCGCCGGACTTCGGCGTCCTTCACGTCGGCCAGGGACACCTTACGGGCCGAGTAGAAGAGCTTCAGGATCTCGTCGTTTTCGTTCCAGCCGAACGCCCGCAGCAGCGCCGTGACCGGGAACTTCTTCTTCTTGTCGATGTGCACGTAGATCACGTCGTGGATGTCGACGGTGAACTCGACCCACGATCCACGGAACGGGATGATCCGCGCGCTGTAGAGCTTCTGCCCGTTGGGATGGACGTTCTCCTCGAACACCACGCCCGGCGAGCGATGCAGCTGGCTGACGATCACGCGCTCGGCTCCGTTGATGACGAACGTGCCGAGATCCGTGAGCAGCGGAACCTCGCCCAGGAAGACCTCCTTCTCGGTGACGGCCTTGATCTTCTTCTCGCCGTCCACCTCTTCCTTCATCACCAGCCTGAGGGTCGCCTTCAGTGGCGCGGCGTACGTCATGTCGCGCTCCTGGCACTCCTCGACCGTGTACTTCGGTTCCCCGATCGAATACTTCACGAACTCCAGCGAGTAGTTCTCCTTGACGTCGGTGATCGGGAAGACGTCCTGAAACACGGCCTGCAGGCCGTCGCTGTCGCGCTTCTCGGGCGCGACGTCCGCCTGCAGCAGATGGGCGAAGGATTCCTTCTGAACGGCCAGCAGGTCCGGCATGTCCATCGTGCCGCCCAGCTTGGCGAAGGAATGGTGACGAATGGCGGGTTCGGTCTTCGGGCTCAATTCCTGCTCCTTTTCGTTGGGCTGACGACGCTCAACGGGTGTTGCATGTGCGCCCGGCCGTGCATCGGCCGACGGGCGTGCGGAAGCCGGGCAGCTCCATCAGGAGCCGCCCAGCCGAGTGTGCGGTTGGCGCGGGCGTCCGGAACTACTTGACCTCGACCGTGGCGCCGGCCTCTTCGAGCTTCTTCTTGATCTCCTCGGCGTCCCCCTTGGTGGTCGCTTCCTTGACCGGCTTGGGAGCGCCGTCGACCAGGTCCTTGGCCTCCTTGAGACCCAGCGAGGTGATCTCGCGAACCACCTTGATCACCTGGATCTTCTTCTCGCCCGCGGCCTGCAGGATCACGTCGAACTCGTCCTTCTCCTCCTCGACGGCAACCGCCGCCCCCCCGGCTGCCGCGGCGGGCGCGGCCATGACGGGCGCGGCCGCCGAAACGCCGAACTTCTCTTCCATGTCCTTGACCATCTCGGCCAGCTCGAGGACCGACATGTTGCCGATCGCGTCGAGGATCTCGTCCTTGCCCATCGTCTTCGTAGCCATTACCGGTTTCTCCTTGCGGGGTGCTGGTTGCGTGCCATCGTCATTCCGTTACGGAATCTTCGCCGGCGCTCGCCGCCGGTTCCTCCGCCGGGCCTGCGGCCGGCTGGGTCTCTTCACCGGCGCTCGCTGCCGGCTGCTCGGCCGCCGCCGGGGCCAGCTGCGGCTCCTCGGTCGACTGCGCCGCCGCCGTGTCGGCGGACTCGCCGCGCGCCTGCTTCTGCTCCCGCACGGCGTCGACCGTGCGGACGAACTTCGAGAGCAGGCCGCCGAGCGTGAACGCCAGGCCGGTCAGCGGCGCGCGCATCGTTCCCAGAACCAGGGCCAGCAGCTGCTCGCGAGGCGGCAGGTCCGCGATCCGGCGGATCTCCTCGATCGACACGATGCGGCCCTCGACCGCGCCGGCCCGGATCTGGGGTCGCTCGCGCTCCCTGGCGAACTCGGTCAGGATCTTGGCGGCCGTCACCACGTCCTCGTCGGAGAGGGCGAAGGCGTTCGGGCCCGCCAGGTGCTCGGTCAGTCCCTCGTAGGGGCCGCCGGTGAGCGCGCGCCGGGCCAGCGTATTCTTGACTACCAGGTACTCGACCCGGGCATTCGTCAGGCGGCGGCGCAGCTCGGTGATCGCAGCCACGTCCAACCCCGTGAAGTCCGTCAGGTAAAGGCACTTCGCCTTGCTCAGCTTCGCGCTGAGATCGGCGACGACCTCCTGCTTCTGCGCCATCTGCATCGTACCGGCTCCGTCCTCTGAGATTGCTGCGCTCGGCCCGGCTCAGGCCACGCGGAACAGATTGATGTCGATCGGAACGCCCGGGCTCATCGTGCTCGAGATCACCACGTTGCGCACGTACTGGCCCTTGGCCGAGGACGGCTTCGCGCGGACGATCGTGTCCATGAACGCGCGGATGTTCTCCGCCAGCTGCTCGCGCGCGAACGAGCGGCGGCCGACCGGCGCCTGCACGTTGCCGGTCTTGTCGGTCCGGAACTCGATCTTGCCCGCCTTGACGTCCTTGACGGCACGCGCCACGTCGAACGTCACCGTGCCGCTCTTGGGATTCGGCATCAGGCCGCGGGGCCCGAGGACGCGGCCCAGCTTCCCGACGTCGCCCATCATGTCCGGCGTCGAGATGATCACGTCGGTGTCGAGCCACCCTTCCTGGATCTTCTCGACGACGTCCTTGCCGCCGACCACGTCGGCCCCCGACTCCTCCGCCTCGCGCAGCTTCTCGCCCTGGCAGATGACCGTCACGTGCACCTTCTTGCCGGTGCCGTTGGGCAGGACGACCGTGCCGCGCACGATCTGGTCGGCGTGGCGCGGGTCGACGCCCAACCGGACCGCGACCTCGACCGTCTCGTCGAAGCCGACCGCGGGCATCGCCAGCAGCACGCCCACCGCTTCGTCGATGTCGTAGCGCTTGTCCGGCTCGCGCTTCTCCAGCGCCGCCGTGTACCGCTTGCCGCGGCTCGCCGTCCTGGGACTCATGACTCCACGACCTCCAGACCCATCGAGCGGGCGGTGCCCGCGATCATGTTGGCGGCGGACTCGAGGTCCGTCGCGTTGAGGTCCGGGAGCTTGGTGCGGGCGATCTCCCGGCACTGTTCGCGCGTCACTCTGCCGACCTTCGTGCGATTGGGCTCGGCCGAGCCCTTCTCGAGCCCCGCGGCCTTCTTCAGCAGCACCGCGGCGGGTGGCGTCTTGGTGATGAACGTGAACGAGCGATCCGCGAAGACCGTGATCACGACCGGGATGATGAGGCCGGCCTGTTGTGCGGTCCGCGCGTTGAACGCCTTGCAGAACTCCATGATGTTCACGCTGTGCTGCCCGAGCGCAGGCCCGACGGGCGGGGCGGGATTCGCTTGCCCGGCCGGGATCTGGAGCTTGATCAGCGCGACGATTTTCTTGGCCACCGGAAACCTCTCCCTATGTCTTCTTCAATTGCAGGTAATCGAGCTCGACCGAGGTGGGCCGTCCGAACAGGCTTACCGTCACCTTGACCTTGCCCTTGTCGTGGTACACTTCCTCGACCGTGCCGCTGAAATCGGAGAACGGCCCTTCGGTCACGTCGACCGCGTCGCCGACCACGAACGGGATGACCACGTCCTCGACGGGCTCCTTCACCTCGTCGATGCGACCCAGGATCTTGTTGACCTCTCGATCCCGCAGTGGCTGGGGCATGGATCCGGCCCCCAGGAACTTGATGATCCCATTGATCGAGTTGATGAAGTACTGGGTCTCGTCGTTCATCAAGGCCTCGACGAGGATGTAGCCCGGGTACAGGTTCTTCGTGACGCGGGTCTTCTTGCCCTGCTTGATCTCCATGACTTCCTGCGTCGGAACCAGCACCTGATGCACGATCACATTGGGGTTGGTGTTCTCCGCGATGCGCTTGTCGAGCAGGTTCCGCACCTTGTTCTCGTGTCCGGAATAGACCTGCAGGGCATACCAGTGCGCGTCCGGATGTCGTTCCTCCGTTGCCTGGACGCCCTTGTTCTGCTCGTTCCCCGTCTTCACTTCGATATCATCCTTGGTCGGCACGTGAGACCACCGTTACAGCCTGAAGAACAGGCCCAGGACCCTGCTGACCACGAAGTCCACTGCGCCGATGAACACCGCCAGCAGCACGACCAGCGCGATGATCACGAGGGTCGCGGCCTGGACCTCCTTCCGTCCGGGCCAGGTGACCTTCTCCAGCTCGACGCGAACCTCGCGCAGGAAATTCCGCAGCTTTTCGAGCATCCTCCTCCTCAGTCGGTTCTGGCAGGGGTGACAGGGCTCGAACCTGCGACCTGCGGATTTGGAGTCCGCTGCTCTCCCAACTGAGCTACACCCCTGGACGGGCGAGCAAGGCGGTGCATCTCTGCGTTGCGCTCCTCGTGCCGTCCTGCGGCGTACACTCCGGTACGCCTCGGCCGTCCCTCGTCGCGCGCCTTGACATGCACCGCCTATCTCGCCCTTTCGCTAAAGCGCCAGCGCGACCCTCTTCCCGACCCTTCGCTTCCCGACCCTTCGCTTCCCGAGCTACTTCGTTTCCTTGTGCTCGGTGTGGCTGTTGCACCGCGGGCAGAACTTGCGGTACGCCACGCGGTCGGGATGCTTGCGCTTGTTCTTGGTGGTGTTGTAGTTGCGCTCCTTACACTGCGCGCACGCCAACACGATCTTGTCGCGGATCGCCGCCATCTTTCCTCGCTACTTCTTGATCTTGGTGACGACGCCGGCTCCGACGGTACGGCCACCCTCGCGGATCGCGAACCGCAGGCCCTCCGTCATCGCCACCGGCGTGATCAGGTTGATCTCCATCGTCACGTTGTCGCCCGGCATCACCATCTC
>DATFFS010000075.1:0-10004 GCA_035249945.1 Gemmatimonadota bacterium | reverse complement strand
GCGCGCGGCATTGGCCGCGCCTCGTTAGCACGAAGGTACCGGGCGTCGTCCTGTTCGTCAAAGCAACGACGATGATGGTGCGGTCGCGCGCTCCTGCGGCCGTGCGATCCATTCCGCGATGTGCTCCTTCAGCTTCTCGGTCGCCTCCCAGAGGAGCAGATGCGTGCAGCCCGAGAAGAGGCGGACCTCGCAGTTCGGAATCGTGCGGCCGAGCCGCTCGCCACGGTCCAGCAGCTCTGAATCCGTCCCGTAGAGCGCCAGCACGGGACAGCGGATGGTGGCGAGCTGCTCGTCGGTCACCGGGGGCGAGGACGCGAGGTCGTCGACGAGCGTGGTTCCCCGGGTCAGATGATGGGAGTTGACGATCAGCCGGTTGGCCTTGCGCTCGCTGTGCCTGCCGGCCCAGCGGTGCGCGTACTTCATGATCATCTCGTCGCGCTCGGCGCCCTTGAGCGCGAACGCGCGCGTGATCTCGCCGGCCCAGGAGTCGTCCGTCATGTTCGCGTCGACCAGGGCCAGGCCGCGCACCCGCTCGGGATGCGCGATCGCATAGGCGAGCGCCAGCAGCCCCCCGAAGCTGTTGCCCACGAGCTCGACGGCGCGGCCGTCCGGGACCAGCGCGTCGAGGAGCGCGTCGACGTCGGCTACCAGGCTGTCCACCGTATACCCGGTCCGGGGGCGCTCGGTCTTTCCATGGCCGCGGAGGTCGAAGAGGATGACGTCCGCCGCGCGCGCGACCGGGTTGGCGACCGTGAAGTACCAGCTCGACAGGTTATCCATGACGAGCCCGTGGAGGAACACCACGGTCGGGTTCCCGGAGCCGAGCCGGACCACGTGGAACCGCAGCCCGCGTGCCTCTACGTCAGCCATCCAGGAACTCCTCCACGACGCGCACGACCTCTGCGGGGCACTCGAGCGGAAGCAGGTGTCCGCCCTGGAGCTCGACGACGCGCGCGTCGGGAAGGGTTGCCGCCAGCTCGGCGGCGCGAGCACGGAAAGGCGAGGTGGATCCGTAGACGCAGAGGACCGGCCGCTCGAGGCGGGCCAGGCCGCCGGCGTCGATGGGCGGCTCCGCCATCAAGTCGGCGGTTACGGTGGTCCCCTCGCGCAGGTGCCGCGCGCGATCGGCGCGGAGCGCGCCCCGCCGGCCGCGTCCGACCGCGAGCCTGGCCGCGAGCTCGGAGAACTGCCGGTGGTCGAGCTCGATCAGCTGCCGCATCTGATCCTCGTCGACGTCCTTCATCATCGACGCCACCTCGGCGGGATCGAAGGGCGGCAGCGGCGCGTCGAGCACGACGATCCGCCGTACGCGCTCCGGCTCGTCGAGCGCGAAGCGCAGCGCCACCGCTCCGCCGTAGCTGTGGCCGACCACGTCGACGGCACCCCCGAAGCCTTCCATCGCGGCCAACACCCCGCCCAGGTCCGCGCTGGAGGTCGCGAGGTCGAAGCCGGACTCCGCTGGAGCGCTCAGTCCGTGCCCGCGCTGGTCGTATAGCAGGACCGAGCGCCCGCGCGCGAGCAGTGGGGCGACGCCGAAAAACCATGTCGCGAGGTTGCCGATCACGAGCCCGTGTATCAGGACGACCGGCGGCCCGACGCCCAGTTTCTGGACGTGGAACGCCCGGCCGGCGGCGTCGATCAGCGGCATGTATCGATGTACGTCACCACGTCGCCGACCTTGAGCTCGATGATCTCCTCCAGCTCCTTCTCGCTCAGCCAGCGCACGAAATCGACCTTCTCGTAGCGGGCCTGCAGCTTCTCGGCGAGCGCCACGAACTCGATGCTCTCGAGCTCCAGGTCGCTGCCGAACGACGTGTCCATCGTGATCGGCCGGTCCACGGACCACTCCGGTCCGACCACGTCCTCGATCACGCCACGGATCACTTCCAGCGTCTCGCTCATCGCTCCTCAGTCCTCCATCGTCCAGGCGATCGCGCATCCGTCCTCGATCCGCGTCGCGACCAGGGTTCCTCCCACGTCGATGCGATCCTCGTCCATCGATTCGATCTCCATGCGCCGCGGATCCTTCATTCCGGTCCGCCGGCGCTTCGCCGCCGCTTCCTTCGCCGCCCACAGGCGCGCGCGCCAGCCGTCGCGCTCCGCCTCGGGCCGCGACGACAGCCACTCTCGCTCGCGCTCCGTGAACGCCGCGCGCTCGAGCTCGGGCGGCCGGGCCTCGACGGTCTCGAGGTCCACCCCCGGATCCACGCCCTCGGCGACCATCGCGACCGCGCGTCCCTGCTTGTGCGAGATCGAAACCCTGAGGTCCAGTCCCCCGGGCGCCAGCACCTCCGGAGCGCCGTCGGCTCCGGCCGGGATCTCGACCTCGATCGGCC
Source organism: Gemmatimonadota bacterium (assembly GCA_035249945.1). GTDB lineage: Bacteria > Gemmatimonadota > Gemmatimonadetes > JACCXV01 > JAHWKZ01 > JAICNR01. The sequence goes on along the minus strand of DATFFS010000075.1, from coordinate 7,668 downwards.
ACAGCGGCCCCAGGCCCCGCTCCCAGAGCACGAGCCGCACGGCGTCCTTCGCCGCGACGCGTCCCGCGAGCCAGTCCTCCTTGCGCCGCTCCGGCTGATCGCGGTAGACGGCCCACTCGCGCGCGGTGAGATAGCGGCGCGCGAAGTAGTCGCGCGTGATCGCGTCCGCGAACGCCCGCTCGAGCCGCGCGCATCCCGGCGCGCCGTCGATCTTCCGCGCCAGCGTGTTCTTCTCGGGCCACTGGATCACCGGCCACATCCAGGGCTCGTTCGGCCGCCGGCGATCCTCCCACCCCGTGAAGCGGGCCCACACGCGCCCCCGGTCCACGAGCTCGAGGTCGGCCCGCACCTGGCGCGCGCCGAAGCGCCGCACCCGCACAGTGCAGTCGAGCGCACGGCCGTTCTCCGGCGGCGGGCCGAAGAAGCTGGCCTGGTCGAGCATGACCGGCACGGCGACGCGGTCGCGATCCGACTGCGCCTTGATCCAGTAGCCGAGGAGCTGTCCGGCTCCGTCCAGCATCGCGCCCTCCGCCGGCATCTGGACGACTTTCCCGCGGATGCCTTCGGCGCCCATCTCGCCGAGATCCGCGACCGATTGGTAGCGCGGGCCATGGAACATGAGCCGGCTGGCGTACATCTCCGCGGGGCTCTGGTCGATCGGCCGCGAGTTCTCGAGGGGGTCCCGGTCGGGAGGCGGCGGCTCGGGCCATTCGTCCGCCAGGACGACCGTGCCTTCGGCGTGTTCCCCGACCCGGACGACGACCCGTGTCCCGCCGTCGTAGCGCGCGATCATCGGCAGCGTGCGCGGCTCGTCGACGGGGATCCAGCGGTACGCCACCACGCGCTCCACGCCGATCGCGAGCCGTCCCGGAACGGCGCGCTCCGCGGCGGCCATCATGCGGGACAGCGTCATCGTGAACGGCACGAGCGGGAACCCGTCGCCGGGGTCCGGCCAGCCGGGCGGCAGGCTGAAGAACGAGTGGTCGAGGAGGAACGGATAGCGTTCGAGCGAGAACTCCTCCTCCCACGTCGCCTCGCGGGGGCCCGCCGGCGGGGCCGCGGCCTCAACGGTGGCGACGGGCGGCGCCTGCCGCCGGTCGCGCCATGCCTCGAGCACCGCGTAGTGGCTCTGCTCGAGCGCGCGCGCGGTGGCCACGAGCTCGCGCGCGATCGGATCGGAGAGGTCGAGTCCGGCGTCGATCGGCGCCGAAGGGGTCCGCGCACGGAGATCAGGTGCCATCCCCGGCTCGATCGAGAGCAGCGGAGCGCCCAGTCGGATGCGAACCGGCACGCTCCGGCGCGCCGGCGTCCCGGCCGGACCGAGGAGCGCGTCGGCGTCGACCTCCACCCCCTCCACCCACAGGGTCGCCACCAGCCGCCGCAGCTGGTCGATCCCTTCGTGCCGGTGCGAGCTGGCCGCCATCGACAGGTGCGGACGCCCGCGCAGCGTGTCCTCGACGAAGGCCGCCACGCTCCCCGCCCCGACCTGCACGAACAGCCGCACGCCGTCGGCGTAGAGCGTCTCGGTCAGGCGGCGGAAGCGGACCGGTTGCACGAGATGCTCCAGGAACAGCTCCCGTACTCCCGCGGGGTCGTCCGGATACGGCGCGCAGGTCGTCGCGGACCAGACCGGCACCGCGGGCCGCACGATCTCGAGACCCTCGACCACGCGCCGGATCGGCTCCACGTATTCGACGAAGGCCGGCGAGTGGAACCCCGACTCGAAGGACAGCACCTGACAGAAGACGCCGGCCGCGCGCAGCCCGTCGAGGACCGGGCCCAGCCGCGCGCCGGGACCACAGAGCACGGTCTGATGCGGGCAGTTGTCGAGCGCCACGTCGATGTCGCCGGCCTCCGCCAGGAACGGCTCCAGCCGCTCGGTACCGCAGCCCACCGCCGCGTACGCGACTTCGGGGACGGCCAGCGTGCCGGGCGAGAGCGCGGCCAGCACGTCGTCGAGCGCGCGCGGCGGGATCGTCTCCGCCGCCAAGAGCGCCGTCCACTCGCCGATCGAGTGGCCTGCCACCATCGCGGGCCGCACCCCGAGCCCCGCCAGCACGTGGTGCAGGAGCCGGCCCGCGAGCACCACGCGCGCGCCCCTGCGCTCGAGGTCGCCCTCGATCGCGGGCGGCAGGGGCGGCAGCCCGAACCAGCGGGCCACGTCGTCGACCTGCGGGTCGAACGTGCTCTCGACACCGGGAAAGACGAGCGCCAGCCGGCCGCCGTCGGCGGCCAGGCCGCGGGGCGCGAACATCAGCGCGCCGGATCGGTCGCGGAACGTCTTTCCGGCGGCGACGATCGACCGCGCGTGCTCGATCCGCTCGGGCGTGGGGTCGAGGAGCGCGAGGCGGCAGGGGCCCGAACCCGCGGCCGGCGCGCCACTCGCCAGGTTCTCGGCCAGCTCCTCGCTCGTCGCCGCCGCCAGGCGCAGCCACGCCCCCTCGGGCGCCTGCCTGCGCGTGCCGGCCCGCGGAAGGCGCGTGGCGCGGTGCTGCTCGAGGACGACGTGCGCATTGATCCCGCCGAAGCCGAAGGCGTTGACTCCCGCCCGGCGCGGTCCGTCGGACTCCCATTCGGCGGCCTCGCGCACGAGCTGGAAGCGCGTCCGCTCGACGCCCGGGTGCGGCTCCTCGCAGTGGAGCGTCGGGGGCAGGATCCCGTAGTGGACGGACAGGGCGGCCTTGATCATCCCGGCCATCCCCGCCGCCGGCATGGCGTGGCCGATCATCGACTTGACCGATCCCAGGCCGGCGGCCGGCGACCCGTCGGGAGGCCCGAACACCCGCTCCAGCGTGGCGAGCTCGGCGGCGTCGCCGTTGGGCGTGGCGGTGCCGTGCGCCTCGACCAGGCCCACCGATCCGCGCTCGCGGGGGTCCAGCCGGGCGCGCTCCCACGCCCGCTCGAGGGACAGCACCTGGCTGTCGGCGCTCGGGTTCATGACGCTCGACGCGCGGCCGTCGCTCGATACGCCGGTGCCGCGGATGACCGCGTAGACCCGGTCGTCGTCCCGCTCGGCGTCGGACAGGCGCTTGAGCGCCATCATCCCCGCGCCCTCGCCGATCAGCAGGCCGTCGGAATCCCGGTGGAACGGGCGGATGCGCTGGCTGCGCGACAGCGCGCCGAGCTGCGTGAACACCGCCCAGAAGGCGGCGTCGTGCACCAGATGCACGCCGCCCGCCAGGACCAGGTCGCAACGCCCGGACGCCAGCTCCGCGCACGCCTGATCCACCGCCAGCAGCGAGCTCGCGCACGCGGCGTCGACGACGTACGCGGGGCCGTGCAGGTCGAGGCGGTTCGCGATCCGGGACGCGGCCAGGTTCGGCACCAGGCCGATGATCGTGTCGGGGCCCAGGCCTTCGATCTGCGCCTGGTAACGGCGCTTGATCTCCGCCGCCTGGTCGGCGGTCATGTCGGGGATCAGCGCCCGCGCCGACCGCACGATCTCCTCGGCCGTCCGCACCGCCTGGACCAGGCTCATCGCGACCTGGTTGACGTACCCGCCGCGGCCGAGGATCACGCCGGTCCGCTCGCGCGGCGGGTCGCGATCGTCGTACCCGGCGTCGGTCATCGCGGCGGCGGCGGTCTCCAGCGACAGTAGCTGGTCGGGCTCGCTCCCGCGGGCGGCGATCGGCATGAGCCCCCAGCGCAGCGGGTCGAACTCGAGCGTATCGCCGATGAATCCGCCGCGCCGGCAGTAGAGCCGGTCGAGCTCCCCCGCCGCGTGATCGAAGAACAGGGGCTCGATCCGCTCAGTCGGGGCGTCGACGATGGCGTCGCGGCCGGCCTGCAGGTTCTCCCAGAAGGCGTCCAGATCGCGGGCGCCGGGGAACACGCACGCCATCCCGATGATGGCGACGTCGGTGGAGGCGGAGGGCTGCACGGAGCGAATCGGGCGCCGGCTAGTACCCCTGATCGGGGGCCGGAGAGTCCGCCAACCGCTCGTCGGCGGCGCCCATGAGGACGACCCGTGCGGCATCGGCGTGCGGCTCGTCGATCTCGTCGAAGAGCCCGGCCACGCCTGCCCGGAGCGGGATCAGGCCGATGCCGCGGCGATCGTACTCGCGGCGCAGGGCATCGGAGACCATGCCCGCCGAATCCCAGGGCCCCCACGCGACCGAGATGGCCCGCATCGTACCGCGCTCGGCGAGGTGAATCGCCAACCGGTCGAGGACGTCGTTGGCGGCGGCGTAGTCGGTTTGGCCCGCGTTCCCGAAGACCCCCGCGGCGCTCGAGAAGAAGACGATCAGCCGCGTGTCCTCGCGGAGCTTCTCGACCAGCGTCAGCGCGCCCGCGACCTTGGTGTCGAATACGCGCTCGAAGGACTCCACCGTCTTGTGCACGACGAGCTTGTCCTCGATGAGGCCGGCCGCGTGGAACACGGCGTCGATCCGGCCGTGAAGCGCTCGGATCCCGTCGATCAGGTCGCCGAACGCCACACGCGACCGCACGTCGACCGAGTGGTACCGGGCCCTGCCACCCGCCGCCGCGATCGCGCCCAGCGTCGCGCGGATCTCGCGCGCCGCCAGCAGCTCGCGCGCGCGGCGCTCGATCTCGGCCGGGCGGGCTCCTGGTGTCAGCGCGATCAGGCGGGCCTTGAGCTCGCGGGGGTCGTCGATTCCGGCGATCTCCGCCGGCTCGTCGCCCTCCGCCGGCAACGGCGATCGGCCGACCAGCTCGAGCACACAGCAGTGGCGGCGCGCGAGCTCGATCGACACGTGCGCCGCGATCCCCCGCGCGCCCCCGGTCACGAGCACGACGGACGTCTCGTCCAGCCCCGCGGCTCCGCCGCCGTTGCGCTCGAGCGGCGCGGGCACGATCGCCAGCTCGCGTCGCTCGTCGCCGCAATAGGCGACCTCCACCGGACCTCCCGTCGACACGATCTCCTGCGCCATCTGTTCCGCCAGCCGCTGCGGATCGGCCTGCGGATCCAGGTCGATCGCGCGCACGTGGACCTCGGGGCGCTCCTTGGAGAGGCTGCGGAGGAACCCCGCGACGCCGCCCTGGCCCGGACGGCCGGAGCCGTTCCGGCCGTAGCCGAACGCGCCCCCCATCCCGGTCGCGGCGACGATCCAGCGCGCGTCTCCATCGAGCGCGCGCTTGGCCAGCCGGAACAGCCGCTTCACGTCGTCCGGTCCGCTGGCCGGCGAAAGCCGGGACAGGTCGACGAGGCCGTCGATCCGCCCGAACTCGCAGTCGGGATGCAGGATCGTCGCCTTCGCCCCCAATCGCGCGAGCAGATCGGACAGCGCGTGGGCCACCCCGAGGCCGTCGTCGATGATCGCGAACGCGCGCCCGTCGAGCCGCGCGCCGTTCCGCGTGGCGGGCGCCGGCCGCACTTCGAAGCGGAACCGCCGCAACGCAGCCGCGCCGTTCTGCGCGTGCGCGAGGCCGTTCTGCGCCGCGTGCACGGAGCCGTTCTGTGCGCCGTGGGCAGAGCCGTTCTGTGCGCCATGGGCCGAGCCGTTCTCGGCGATGGCGATCGGCGTCCCCGCCGGCTCCGTCGAGCGCTGCTCGATCCAGGCCACGATCCCGCGCAGCGTCTTGATCCCGGCCAGCTCCTCGAGCAGCTCGTCCCGCTGGTCGCCCAGCTTCTCGGCAAGGCCGGTCTGCTCGTTGAGCGCGCCCAGGATCTCGATCCGCTTGATCGAGTCGATCGACAGGTCGGCCTCGAGGTCGAGATCGAGGTCGAGCATCTCGACCGGATAGCCGGTCCGCTCGCTGACGATCGCCAGCAGCGAATCGGAGAGCGGCGCGGCCGGGCCGGCGGGCCCCCGGGACGGCGACGAAGCGGCCGCCGCCACTGGCGCCGGGGGCCTCTCCGCGAAAGTCGCCGGTGTGGTGGACGGCGGCGCCGCGCCTTGCGGCGCACGCTCCTCGATCCAGGCCACGATGCCGCGCAGCGTCTTGATCCCGGCCAGCTCCTCGAGCAGCTCGTCCCGCTGGTCGCCCAGTTTCTCGGCAAGGCCGGTCTGCTCGTTGAGCGCGCCCAGGATCTCGATCCGCTTGATCGAGTCGATCGACAGGTCGGCCTCGAGATCGAGATCGAGGTCGAGCATCTCGACCGGATAGCCGGTCCGCTCGCTGACGATCGCCAGCAGCGAGTCGGACAGCGCTGCCCACGCGGGCGGCGCGGCCACCGGCGCGATCGGGCCGGTCGCCCGCGCCGGCATCGTCGGGGTCCCGTGCGGGGTCGCGCCGTTTCCGCCGTTCGGGGCCGCTGCCGGTTCCCTCGCGGCCTCTGCCGGCTCTCTCGGGGCGGGCGCCGCTCCGAGATAGCGCAGCATGACTTCGCGCTGGGCCTCGATCGCCTCGCGCACGCTCCGCAGGTACTCGACCATCGCGGCTTCGCGGTCGTCCCCGGGGGCTGGGGCACCGCCGTTGACGTGCCGGCGGACGACCGGCTCGCTGACGGGCCGGAACGAGCCCGGGGGCAGCGCGCCGGACGCAGGGCGGGCCCACTGCCCGTCCACGAGCCAGGTCGTGGGCGAGAGCTCCCTCGCCGCCGCGCCGTCGAGGTCGAAGGTCGCGCTCGTCCGCCCCGCGAAGAGCCCGCGGGGATCGATCGCGACGCCGGACGCCGCCAGCCGCGCCAGCGCGCGCACCAGCCATTCGAGCGCGCCTTCCCCCTTGACGCTGGTCGCCAGAGCGACGTGGGGGCGATCCCCGAGGATCCTCTCGACCAGCCGCGTCTGGATTCGCCCGGGACCCACCTCGACGAAGATCCGGGCGCCCGCCTCGTACATGGCCTCGATCTGCTCGACGAACCGGACCGGACGCGCGATCTGCCCGGTGAGGAGCTCGATCGTGCTCTCCGGGTCGCCTGGATACGGGGCGGCCGTGCTGTTGGACCATACCTGGCGGCGGAGCGGGCGCACTTCCACGGCGCGCATGGCAGCCTCGAACTCCTTCGTCGCCCCCGCCACGACCGGGCTGTGGAACGCGCACGCGACGTTGACGCGCGTAACCTTGACGCCGGCGGCCTCGATTCGCCGCACCGCTTCCTCGACGGCGGCCGTCCGGCCCGAGAGAACGGTCTGGTCGGGCGCGTTCCGGTTGGCCACCACCACGTCGTCGATCCCCTCGATCAGCGTCTCGACCGACGCGGGATCCGCGTTGACGGCGGCCATCGCGCCGGGATCGTCGCCCGCGGCGTCCAGGATCGCGCGCCCGCGCGCCCCGGACAGGCGCGCCACGTCAGCGGCGCCCCAGGCCCCGGCTTCGCCCAGCGCCACCAGCTCGCCGTAGCTGTGCCCGGCCAGCATGTCGGGGACCAATCCCGCGCGCTCGAGCGCGCGCGCCATCGCGATATCCGCCAGGCCGAGCGCCACCTGGGCCACGTCGGTGCGGGTCAGCGCCGCTTCTTGCACCGCGCGCTCGCGTGGCGTGAACGCGCGCGGCGGGAACATCTTCGCCGCGATCTCGGGGTTCGCCTCGAGCTCCGCGCGCAGATCCGGGAACGCGACGTACAGGTCGGCGAGCATGTCGACGTGCTGGCTCCCCTGACCGGCGAACAGGAACGCCACCTTGCCCGGCGTGTCGGCCAACGGCGCGCGCACGAAGACGGTCTCGCCGTCGGCCTCGCCCGCGAGGGCCCGCCGGAGCTTCGACGCCAGGTCCTCGTGCGAGCGCGCGGCGAGCGCCCACCGGACGGGCTCGCCGCCGAGTGCG
>DATFFS010000074.1:0-2650 GCA_035249945.1 Gemmatimonadota bacterium | reverse complement strand
TTGAGCTTCTCCGCGATTTCCTGCACGTCGCCATGATGCCCCTTGAAGGCGAACGACGACGTGCGGGAAGCGACCTTGAGGTCGCTCACCTTGACGAGCGCGTTCAGGATCTCCTCGGTGATTCCGTCGCTGAAGTACTCGTTCTCGGGATCGGAGCTCAGGTTGATGAATGGCAGGACGGCGATCGAGCGCTCCCGGGGCGCCGTCGACGGCGCAGGCTCCGGGACGACCCTCTTCGACGCGTCTCTCCGAGCGGCCGTTCCGGAATCGTTCGGCGCCTCGAGCACCAGGTAGAGCTCCAGCGCCTCGACTCCTTTGAGGCGCTGCTCCCCGAGCGGCTCGAACCGGTACGAGGGTCGGTTCCGCAGCTGCCGCCAGACGTCTCCGCTCACGACGATCTGCCCCGGCTGGGCTGTCGTCTGAATCCGCTGGGCCGTGTTCACTCCATCGCCATACAGGTCCCCGTCCGGCGCGAAGGCCACGTCACCGAGGTGGATTCCGGTGCGGATCGTCTCGCCTGCCTGCATGAGGCCGCGCAACTCGACGGCGGCCCTGACCGCGGCCTCGGCGCTCGGGGACTCCACCAGCGCCGCGTCGCCGATGAACTTCACGACCCGGCCCCGATCCTCGGACAGCACGGCGCGCACGGCGGCCTGAAAGCGCCGAACCAGGGAGATCGCCTGGTCCTCGTTCTCCGCCGTCAGGCTGCTCCAGCCCACGAGGTCGCTGAACCAGACGACCGAAACGCGATGGGGAAGCCCGCTGGACGAACGGGTCATTGAAGTCCGATCCGCTGCACCATCTCGTCCATGCGGGGATCGCCGCGCAGCGAGTCGTAGAGCGGATCCAGGTGGAGATAGATGAGGCCCGCGGAGCGCGCGGCGTAGGCCCGCTCGAGCTCCCGGAACGCCTCGTCCGTCTCGCCGAGCGCCCCATGCACAGCCGCCAGCAGCTCGCTTCGTACGTAATCGAGGTCCTCCCCGTGGCCGATTCGTTCGAGGATCTCCCGGGCTTCCGCGCCTCGACCCCCGGACGCCAGCCCGTATGCCAGATAGGCCCGGAACGTGTTCGATCGCGCGAGGTCGACGCAGCGCCGGAAGAAGTCGATCGCCGCTTCGTTCTCACCCCGGAGCAGCTCGGCACGGCCGAGAATCGCCATTCCATACACGTAATCGGGGTCCAGGCCGAGCGCCCTCTGCCCCTCCTCGATCGCTTCGTCGATCTGCCGCGAGTAGAGCAGGTAGCGCGCGTGCCAGTAGGCGGTCACGGGCGAGAGGGGGTCCAGAAGCTGGGCGGTGCGGACCTCCTTGAGCGCCTCCTTCATGTGTCCCGTCGTCGGAAGGAGGCTTCCCAGGGCCCAATGGGCCTCCGCGTAGTTCGGATTCGCCCCCACGGCGCGGCGCAGCGCCAGCTCGCCCTCGGCGAACTTCCACTCGTACCAGCCCAGGACCTTCCCGCGCGCGGTGTGGGCTTCCGCCAGCTCGGGCTCGAGCTCCAGCGCCTTGTCCGCGGACTCCTTCGCCGCCGTGTATCCCTCCTCCGGGGGCACGTAGTCGTCTGCCAGGTGCATCCACGAGTCGGCGATCCCGGCCCACGCCCGCGCGTAGTCCGGGCTGTGATCGAGCGCCTGCCCATAGAGAACGAGACTTTCGCGGAGTCCGGCTTCGGTGTCCTTGTTGTACTGGAAGCGCCCCTTCAGGTACAGGGTGTACGCCTCGAGGTTGTCGGTCGTCGGAGTGACCAGCTTCTGCCGCTCCTCGCCTGTCAGCGTGGCCTCGAGGGCGGTGACGATCGACTGCGCGATGTCGTCCTGGATCGCGAAGATATCCTCGAGCTCGCGGTCGTACGTCTCGGACCACAGGTGGTAGCCGTCCGCGGCGCCGATCAGCTGGCCGGTGATGCGAACGCGGCTGCCGGCCTTGCGGACGCTGCCTTCCAGAACCGTGGCGACGCCCAGCTTCTCGGCGATCTCGCGCACGTCTCCCTGATGGCCCTTGAAGGCGAACGCCGAGGTGCGCGAGGCGACCTTGAGGTCGCTCACCTTGACGAGAGCGTTCAGGATCTCCTCGGTGATCCCATCGCTGAAGTACTCGTTCTCGGGGTCCGAGCTCAGGTTCATGAAGGGCAGGACGGCGATCGATCGCTCGGTCGGCGCGGCCGTCGCCGCGGGCTGGGGCGAGGCCAGGCGGTCCGCCACGGCTGGCGGACGGGAGCGGGCGACCTCGGTGACGACGTAGAGATCGAGCGCCTCGACGCCCTTGAGCTCGCGCTCGCCCAGCGGCTGAAAGCGGAACGTGGACCGGTTCCGGAGCTGCCGCCAGACGTCGCCGCTGACGACGATCTGTCCCGGCTGGGCCACCGTCTGGATCCGCTGCGCCGTGTTGACGCCGTCGCCGTAGAGATCCCCGTCGGGGCCCACCGCCACGTCGCCGAGATGAATGCCCGTGCGGATCGATTCCCCGGCGCGCAAGAGCCCGCGCACCTCGTCGGCGGCCATCACGGCGGCTTCGGCGCTCGGCGACTCTACCAGCACGGCGTCGCCGATGAACTTGACGATTCGGCCCTTCTCTTCCGAGACCACCGCGCGCATGGCGGCCTGGAAGTGCCGCATCAGCGCGATCGCCTTGTCCTCGTCGGTGGCCGTGAGGCT
>DATFFS010000073.1:0-5676 GCA_035249945.1 Gemmatimonadota bacterium | reverse complement strand
CGAATCGAACGACTCGAGACCCACGCCGCTGTCGGGGGTCGACAGGATCTCGTCGGCCGAACGGACCGCGTAGCGGACCTCCGGAGGGGCGAGCCTGAGCGCGTCCGCCGGCCGCTGCGCCCGCGCGGGCGTCGGGAGCATCGAGCCGGCCCCGATCATCAGCCCGGCCGCCGCGATCGCGAGCGCTCCGCCCCGGCTACGCGTCCTTCTTCACCGCGATCAACTTCGGCTGCAGGAACAGCAGCAGATAATCGCGGCCGCCGGCCTTGGAGTCGGTGCCCGACATCTTGAAGCCGCCGAAGGGATGGACTCCGACCAGCGCGCCCGTGCACTTGCGGTTGATGTACAGGTTTCCGACGTGGAAGTCGCGCTTGGCGCGCTCGAGCTTCGACTCGTCCCGGCTGTACACTGCGCCGGTGAGCCCGTACTCGGTGCCGTTGGCGATCTCGAGCGCGTGGTCGTAGTCGCGCGCCTTGATGACCGCCAGGAGCGGCCCGAAGATCTCCTCCTGGGCGATCCGGGCATCGGGCTTGACGTCGGCGAAGATCGTCGGCTGAACGTACCAGCCGCGCGCGGGGTCCGCTTTGCCGCCGAGAACGAGCGTGCCCTCGCCTTTGCCGATCTCGATGTACTCCCGGATCTTGTCGAACTGCGACCGGCTCGCCACCGGTCCCATCCAGGCGCCCTCCGTCACGTCGGCGGGCTCGATCTTCCCGACCCGCGCCACCAGCCGCTTGATGAACTCGTCGTAGAGCGATGCGTCCACCACTGCCCGCGAGCAGGCCGAGCACTTCTGCCCCTGGAAGCCGAACGCCGAGACCGCGACGCCCTCGACCGCCTGGTCGAGATCGGCGTCGGAGTCGACCACGATCGCGTCCTTGCCCCCCATCTCGGCGATGACGCGCTTGATGTGCGTCTGGCCGGGCTGATGGCGCGCCGCGCGCTCGACCGTCTCGAGACCGACCTCGCGGGAGCCAGTGAAGGCGACCATATGCACGTCCTGATGCTCCACCATGCGCTTGCCGAGCACCTCGCCAGGGCCGGTGATGAAGTTCAGGACCCCGGGAGGGAGCCCCGCTTCGTCCAGTACCTCCACGAGCTTCCAGCCGATCGTCATCGTCTCGCTGGCCGGCTTGAGGACCACCGTGTTACCCGTCACGATCGCGGCCACGGTCATGCCGGTGAGGATCGCGAGCGGGAAGTTCCAGGGAGGGATGACGGCCACGACCCCGAGCGGGAGATAGACCATCTCGTTGATCTCGGGCTCGTAGGGGACGAGCGGGTACGGATCATAGGCGTAGTGCAGCATGAGGTGCGCGTAGTAATCGCAGAAGTCGATCGCCTCCGCGACGTCGGCGTCGGCCTCGCCCCACGACTTGCCGATCTCGAAGCACATCCAGGCGGCGAGCTCGAGACGCCGGCGGCGCAGGACGTCGGCGGCGCGGAAGAGGATCGCCGCGCGCTCGCCGGCGGGCACTTCCTTCCAGGTCGCGAACGCCGCGTTCGCCGCGTCGATCGCGCGGTCGGCCAGCCCCTGCCCGCCCGCGGGGAACACACCCACCACGCGGTCGGGCCGCGATGGATCCGTCGAGGTGCGGGTGGATTCGAGACGAACGTCCTCGCCGCCCACCCGCACCGGGTATTCGCGCCCGAGCTCGCCCGCGACCTGCGCGATCGCATCGCGCATCCGCTCGGCGACCTCGGGGTCCGAGAAGTCGTGGTAGGCCTCCGGACGGTACTCCTCGAGGCGCTCCGCGAGCGTGGAGGCGGTAGTCCTCACGTCCATCGTCATGGTTCGATCGCTCATCGGGAGCTCTCCTGAGAGGAGATTGCGGCGCGGCGAACTGCGCCTTCGAACAAGGTCCGCCGGGGGGAAAGAGCCGTCAACTCAGATCCCGACGACGGGAAATCCGTGCGCGCGCGCGGCACGCGACAGCGCGTGATCATGGGTCGCCACGACCAGCTCCTCTGAGGTGGCCTCCCGCCAGACCAGAGCGCTCGCCAGGTGCAGCGCGTCGAGCGTGGCCAGGACCGTCGGCAGGGGCTCCGACGCCCGCGCGAGGACCGCGCGACTCATCTCGATTTGCTCCATGGTGCCGAGCATCGCCAGGGCCGCTTCGCGCCAGCTTGCAAGCTCGTCTTCGGTCCGACGCTCTTCGATTCGTATCCGATCCAGGACCCGAAGGCATTCGACTTCGACGAGGACGCTGCCTATCGGACGCTCGATGTCCTGCCATTCGGTGAGGAATCCGGGAGCGCCGAGGACCCGCCGCAGGAGGACGGACGCGTCCACATAGGCGTTCAGACCCGATCCTTGCGCATTTCGAGAAGCACCTCGACCGGATCGCGCCCTAGTTTCGCCGGCTCGGGTAGTCGGACGTCCTGGATGCGACCGCGGCGTGCAGGTAGCCGGATCGATACTCCGGCGGCGCGGTCTTCGTACGGTACGATGCGGGCGATGGGTCGATCCCGGTCGGTGACGACAAGGGAATCGCCTCCCCGGACACGCTTGAGATGCTCGCTGAGGTGCGCTTTCAATTCTGCGATTCCGACCTTCATGACTAGATCATAGTCATGATAGGTCAGATGTCAAGGCGGAAGGCCTAGGATCGGGATCCTCGACTTGCTCCCGAGGGTCCGCTGAAGCCAAGGGCCTTGCGCACGATTCCTACGAACCGCCGATGGAGCCGGTTGTCGGCGGTGAGCTCGGGATGGAACGTCGCGACTAGCGCGCGGTCGGTTTCGGCGAGGACGATCTCGCCGCCTTCGCGCGCCAGCACCCTCACACCCTCGCCGACTTCCTCGATTACGGGCGCCCGGATGAAGACCGCGTGCAGCGGACCGCCTTCCAGTCCCGCGACGTCGAGGTCGGCGGCGAATGATTCGCGTTGCCGCCCGTAGGCGTTCCGCGCCACCGTCATGGGGACGAGCGACAGGTGCGGCGCCGGCGCCCCCGCGACTTCGCTAGCGAGCAGGATCGCGCCCGCGCACGTCCCGAACACGGGCATCCCTTCCTCGCCGCGGTAACGGACGGCTTCCAGCAGCCCCTCGTAGTCGAGGAGCCGTCGCAGCGTCGTTGACTCGCCACCAGGCAGCACGAGCCCGTCGACGATCTCGAGATCCTCCGGCCGGCGCACCCAGACGGCCCGCGCGCCCGCGCGCTCGAGTGCGGTGGCGTGCTCCGACACGTCTCCCTGGACGCCCAGCACCCCGATCGCCGGCGCCAGCGCGAATTCGGCGGGAGCCGGCGGCTTGCCGGTCGGGTCGACGCGCGCTCCCTTCGCGGCCCGCGATGATGCGGGCTGATCCGCTCCGAGAGCGGCAGTGGGATCGCTCCGCCGCACGGCGGGATCGCCGGGGCGTGGAAGATCGTGGATTCGTGCCATGGTCGGGTCGGGTCGCGCGGCGGTCAGGTCGAGCGGGTCTGCATGAGCTCTTCGGCGGCCAGGCGGTCGAGGCCCTTCATCGCCTCTTCGGTGCCGAGCTCTTCGGTCACGCGGGCCAGGATGTCCGGGTCGTCGTAGTGGGTCGTGCCGAGGACGATCGCGCGCGCGAACGCATCGGGCTTCTCGGACTTGAATACCCCGCTACCCACGAACACGCCGTCGGCGCCGAGCTGCATCATGAGCGCGGCGTCGGCCGGGGTCGCGATGCCGCCGGCCGCGAAGTTGACCACCGGCAGCCGCGCGGTCCCGGCGACCTCGACGACGAGATCGAGCGGCGCGGCGTGCTCCTTGGCGGCGACGAACCGCTCGCCCTCGTCCATCGACGCCAGCGCGCGGATCTGACCCTGGATGAGCCGCATGTGGCGCACCGCCTCGACGATGTTCCCCGTCCCCGGCTCGCCTTTCGTGCGAATCATCGACGCGCCCTCGGCGATCCGCCGCAGCGCCTCGCCCAGGTTCCGAGCGCCGCACACGAACGGAACCGTGAACGCGTTCTTGTCGATGTGGTGGGTCTCGTCGGCGGGTGTGAGGACCTCGGACTCGTCGACGTAGTCGACGCCCAGCGCCTCCTCGATCCGCGCCTCGACGAAGTGGCCGATCCGGCACTTCGCCATGACCGGGATCGTCACCGCGGCCATGATCTCCTTGATGCGGGTGACCGGCGCCATCCGGGCGACACCCCCGGCCGCGCGGATGTCGGCGGGGACTCGCTCGAGGGCCATGACGGCTACAGCGCCCGCCTCCTCGGCGATCCGCGCCTGCTCGGCGGAGACGACGTCCATGATGACGCCGCCCTTGAGCATGCGCGCGAGGCCGCGCTTGACCTCGGGGGTGCCGGTTTCCCGGCCTGTCTGTTCGGGGGCCATCGTTCCTTCTCCTGAGGCGCTGTTCCGCCGAGCAAGATACATGGGGCGCCCGGGGCCGCCAAAAGCGCCGCGCCGGTAGTGGGCACCGAGCGCGCGAAATCGCCACGGCAACTAGATTCGCCGCGCCCATGCTCCGCCCGATGCCCTCCGAGCCGCGCCGCATCCTGATCGTGCGCCTGGGTGCGATCGGCGACGTGGCGCGGGTGCTGCCCATGCTGGCCGGCCTCCGGCGGCGATTTCCCGATTCCGAGATCGACTGGGTCGTCCAGTCCAAGGCCGCCGATCTCCTCGAAGGCCATCCCGAGATCGCCCGGCTGTGGGTGGTCCCCTTCCGCAGCTGGCGCGCGGCGTTCACGCGCGCGGCGTGGCGCCTGCGGCGCGCGATGCGCGCCCGCGGGTACGATCTCGTGCTCGACTTCCAGGGCATGATCAAGGGCGCCGTCTGGGCGGTCGCCGCCGGCGGGCCGGCGGTCCGGGTCGGCTGGGGCCCGGGACACTCCCAGAACCTTGCCTGGCTGTGGTACCACGGAATCCGGAAGCCCCCCGGCCGGCGGGTCAACCGGCACCTCCGCCACCGGGTGCTGGTCGACTGGCTGGGCGTCCCCGACGTCCCGGCCACCCGTCCTGCGCTCGACCCCGCGCCGGGTGGACCGGTGGCGTCGTTCCTCGCCCGGATCGCGGCCGAGCCCCGACCCTGGATCGTGGTCTGGCCCGGGTCGAGCCGCACCGGCAGCCACAAGCGGTGGCAACCCGGGCGACTGCGCGAGGCCGCCACCGCCATCCGTGGCCGGACGGGGGGCACGCTGCTCGTGGGATGGGGCCCGGCGGAGAAGGAGGAGGCCCTCGCCCTGGCGGCGGAAATTCCGGACGCGCTCCCGATACCGCCGACGACGATCCCCGAGCTCACGCTCCTCCTCGCGCGCGCGGATCTCTATGTGGGGATGGACACCGGCCCCATGCATGTGGCGGCGCTCGTCGGCACGCCCGCGGTGGGAGTGTTCGGCCGCTCCGATCCGCAGATCCACGGCCCGGCGCCCCACCTGCCGGCGCGGGCCGTCGCCGGACCCGAGGCGCGCGAGTGGAAGACGCGGGCGCGGAGGGGGCTGCCCCCCTTCGAGGACCCGGATCCCGCCGCGGTCGTCGAAGCGGCCCTGGATCTCCTCGCCCGAGGCGCCGGCGGGTGAGGATCCTGTTCGTCAACGCGATCGGCTTCGTGGGCGGGGCCGAGAAGTGGATCGTCCACCTGACGCGCCGCCTCGTCCCGCGCGGCCACGAGGTCCAGGTCGCCTTCGACCCGCGCTCGCCGCTGGGCGAGCTCGCGCGCGAGGCCGGCGCCGAGGTCTGGGAGCCCCGCGGCGGCTTCC
>DATFFS010000072.1:0-8429 GCA_035249945.1 Gemmatimonadota bacterium | reverse complement strand
GATGGGTTGCTCGTCGAGCGCCTGCTCCGCGTACTGCGCGAGGAGCGAGCGGATGCAGTCCTTGAACGACATAGCGGCCTGGAGCTTCGCCTCGTAGTCCGGCGCTGCGTTCCGGAGCTCGTCCTGGAGGCGGCGGATCTTCTCCCGCGCGTAGCGGATGTTGTTCGTTTCGGCGTCGATTCGGGCCTGGATGGTCGAAGGCTCCGGCGCGCTTATGTCCCCCCGCCGGCGACGGTCCTGCGCGTTCGCGAGCTCGGATTCCAGGTCGAGGATCGCCATCTCCGCCCCGGTGATCGTGCGCTCGGCCTCGGCCAGGTCTTCGGCGATGTCCATCAGCTCGTGGCGCGTCCGCTCGACGTCGTTCTCGCGATCGATCACCTCGCCATAGTCGAGGCCGAGCGTGCGCAGGCAGTTCCCCTGCGCCGCCAGGTAGTCGACGTTCTGGGTCTCAAGCTCTGCCCGTCTGCGCTTGAGGTCCGCGCGCATTTCGTACAGCTCATCGAGCAGGTCGCCGAACTCGTCCGAGGCGCCGTCTTCGGAGCCCAGCGCATCCCCCGCCGCCTCGATCGCCTCGTTGACGGCCGCGGTCCGCGGCTCGATCACCTTCTCTGCGACGTCCGCCGCGGACTCGAGGGCCTTGGCATAGACCCCGAGCGTGGCGTCGATGACCGGGTTGACCTCGAGGCTCAGGACGCCGATCGCGTCGTTCAGGGCCCCGATGTACTGTGCCATGAGCCGCAGCCGTTCGGGCCCGGTGGCCTGGGTCCCGGCCCCCAGCGCGAGGGCCGCGTCGACGGCGCTGAGCGCGGAGTGAACCTTGCGGCCGAAGTCGACCGCTCCACTCATGGCCGTCCTCTCCGACTGCCCGCGCAGGGGCCCGCCCTCGGGATCGGCCTCGAACTTGGTATCGAGCTTGACGAGCAGATCCCGCATCTGTCGCAGCTCGAACCCGAGCCCTCCTGCCTGGTCGCCGCTGTATTGCTCGATGACATCCGTAATGCGGACGTGCTCCTTTACGGCATGGACGGATTCCTGCAGCGCCTGAAGGGTGCTCACTGTCTCGATGACTCCGTCCAGGTCGGCGATCTGCCCGTCGAGCTCGGCGGCGGACTGGCCCCTGACCAGGGAGGGACCGACGAGGCAGCTCAACGCCAGCAGGGGTAGCACCGCGAGTATCCGAGGAGTCGTCATGCGGTCTCCTCGGGGATCAGGCTGTCCGCGCGCTCCCTGAGCGCCAGGATCTCCTGCATGTCCATCGTCGAGATCTCCCCCGCGGACGGCACCCAGCTCCATTTGGCCGAATCCTCCTGCATCACTGAAACGAGGAGCCGCCCGAAGTAGTCCATCGCGAGCCCGCGGATGATGTCGGTGCAGTCGCGGCCGTCGAAACCCGGCGGCGGTGCGCCGATGTTCCAGTAGACGACGCAGGGGTCGGGGGCCGCGATCTTCTCCGGGCCTCCACCGCCGCCGGTCGGTGGCGGCGGCCGGAAGTGGATGTGCCCGGTCACCGTCCAGACCTGGCGGTTCGGCAGGCATCTCCCGATCCACGGATGCCAGACGGAAACCTTACCCTTGATGTCGACGAAGTTGGGCTGGTGGAACTCCGGCTCCCCGGGCATCCGCGTCGAGGTGCCGGTCGCCGGATCGTAGTGGGGGGGCTCGACCCACCCCCAGCCGGGCGCTCCCGGAGCGCCCGCTCCGATCGGCGCCGGGGGCTCGGGCGGCGTGGTGATCGTGGCCGGCACGTCGATGCCGCCGGGCGGGATCACGGCCGTTGCCTGGATCGTCAGATACGGCAGGTCATGGGTGATGTAGACCGGCTGGGGCGACTCGCAACGATTCGTGACGCCCAGCGCCGAGGTCACGGTCACGTCGTAGAAAAGCTCCTTCCACGGCCAGTCGGCGGGATCCGGGAAGCGGCGGGGCGCGCTCGGATGGGCATTCCAGGCGGAACCCGGGTCCTTGCTTCCCTTGAGCGGATGGTTCGGATCGCTCTCCCCGATCAGCTCTCCTGACTTTTGCTCTTCCGGATAGTCGGCCGGCGAGGGGGGCGGAGCGTTGTCGTGGACGCCGGGCGGAGGCCCGCCGAAGTGCTCCTGGACTGTGGGGGGCCGAGCACCTTGTTGCGCGCCCGCGGCCGCGGGCATCAGGAAAGTCAGGAAAAGAAACGCCGACCGACCGGGTTGGGGCAGGGGAACCGTCATGGGCGAGACTCCGTAAGGGGTTCTCTAGCTACTTGTACCGGCGTCGCGTCCACCATACAATAGGTCAACGACCTATATGCCGGTGCGTCTGACGCTTTCCCCCTCCGAACTCGATCGGCTGACGAACCTCGTCGAGGCGCTGCACGCGCCATTCGACTACGCCGATGTCGACGCCTGGCGGCACGCCGTGAACCACTATGCGCGGCTGCTTCTCGACGCGCACAAGATCGTGTTCAAGCTTCCCGGCGTGGGGCATGCTCCCGTCTACAGCCAACGCCTGGACCCGGGCGGCGCCCACGCGTATCTCGAGTATTTCCATCGCTTCGACGTGGCTGGAGCGCTCGCCCTCGAGCACTCGCTGCCCGTGGCCAGCCTGCTGGAGATTCACGGCCGCGACGAGTTCTACGCGAGCGAGTACTACAACGACTTCATGAAGGTCTGGGACTGCAACCACTCGGTGGGAATGGTGACGCCCATCGACGCGGCGCCGGGCTACGCCTACCTGGCCATGCTGCGCGACAAGTACGAGGATCCCCCGTTCGACAGGCGTGAGCGGACCCTCCTGCGGTTCGTGCTTCCGGCCTTCCGCGCCGGGGTGCAGACATACCTGCGCCTCGCCGCGGATCGGGCGGTCCTCGGCGCCGTGCTGGACGCAAGCGAGAAGCGGCTTCTGCTGTGCGACGACAAGGGCAGGCCGGTCCATGCCAGCGCGGCCCTCGAGCGGACGCTCGCCGCCGATCCCGAGCGACCGGCGATCGAGCGCAACATGCACCGCCTCGCCCGGGTGACGGCCGAGCTTCGCGGCAACGGGAAGAACGCAGTCCGGAGTCTCGCGAAGAGCGGCGAGCGCGTCCTCGCCACGATGCGCGGGCGCTACCGGCTCTGCGCTACGCTGGCCGGGGAGTCGGGTCCCAGCCCGGCGGGCGTGCTGGTCCTCCTCGAGCCGCTCTTCCGGGAGACGCTTCCCAACGGCGAGCTGCGCGAACGCTTCGGGCTCACGGGCCAGGAGATCCGGGTCGCCCGGCGGATCGCGGAGGGGGCGCACAACGACGAGGTCGCGCAGGACCTCGCGATCAGCCCCCACACCGCCCGCCGCCACACCGAGCGCGTGCTGGCCAAGCTCGGGGTCGTCTCGCGCGCACAGGTGGCGGAGCGGATCTCGCGCAGCTGAACCGGCGGAGCTGAACCGGCGGAGCTGATCGGCCGGAGCTGAGCAGCTCTGCGGAGCGGATCCGGCTCGCTTCTATCCGCGCTCTTTCGTTCGCTGTATCAGGGAGTCGCTTCCGCCGCGTCGAGGATCTCGCGGATGTCGGCCCAGCGGCCTTCGCCGTAGGAACGCACCGCGGCCGCCACGTCCGCCGACCAGGGCTGGCCGGAGTCGCGGAAGTTCTTCTCGGTCCGCTCGACGAACGCGTCGAGGAATCCCTCCCGATCGTATCCCTTCTCGATCGTCCAGACCGCCCACTGGCGGATCGCGTGGTAGTAGTCGGTCGGATCGGAGTCGGGGTCGAGCTGGCCGGCGTCGCGGAGCCTCCGCGCCGCGTCGAGCGCGCGGCGCATGGGCGCGAAGGCGGACTGTTTCGCGGCGGGGGCGACACGGTAGACCGTGCCGGCGGGTGGGGCGAGAAGGTCCTGGTCGAGGCAGTAGCCCGCCGCCGTCAGCGTCTCCTGGATGCCGCCCGCGTCGGCGAGCTCCCGCTCGTAGTCCTCGCGGTCGTCCGCGGTGGCGGCCACCGGCTCGACCGCCACGAGACCGTCGATCGCCACGCGTCCGCTCGCGGGATGGACGATTCGGACCTGGAAGACTTCGCCCGTGGGCCCGCCGTTCGCGACGACGTAGAGGAGAGGGGAGTCGAGCCCGTCGGCGAGCGCCTGGAGCCGGCCGGTTGCTGCCTTCGCTTCCCGCGCTCCGTCGCTGGATGTGGCGCCACCGGGGACATCGGCTTCTCTCGCGGGAGCAAGCGTCCGCTCCGATTCCGCGGATCGGATCTCGAGCCCGATGTCCTGCACCCCGCGCCCGCTGGGAGCGGACTGGAGCGACGCTTCCGTAAAGAAGCCGTGTGGGAAGAGCTGCGTAATGTTCGGGGAGTAGTCGTAGAAGGACTCGCTGAAGAGCGGCTTCGGGTTCGTGCCCGTCTCCTGGAGAACCCCCACTCCCTGGCCGGTCACCGCCCCTTCGCCCGCTTGCTCGCCCAACGGACGCCCGACACCGACGAGCGTCAGCAGGCCCGAAGTGGGGTCGATTCGGAGCGGGCCGAATCCTGCCACGGGCTTCAGCTCGACCGGCACCAGCGTCCCCTCCCCCCGAATGAATCCCACGAGAGCGGGAGCCGCCGGCTGCTCGCCCAGCGGGCGCCCGGTGCCGACGAGCGTCAGCAAGCCCGAAGTGGGGTCGATTCGGAGCGGGCCGAATCCTGCCACGGGCTTCAGCTCGACCGGCACCAGCGTCCCCTCCCCCCGAATGAATCCCACCAGAGGGGGAGCCGTCTGAGGGCCCGGCCCAGGGGCGCCGACCGGCGAGAGCGTTCCCGAGCGCGGGTCGATGCGGATCGTGCCCGCCCCGGCAACGGGCTTCGCCTCTACCGGCACCAACGTCCCCTCCCCCCGAATGAATCCCACCAGCGTAGTAGCCGTCTGTGGGCCCGGCACAGGGGCGCCGACCGGCGAGAGCGTTCCAGAGTGCGGGTCGATGCGGATCGTGCCCGCCCCGGGCACGGGCTTCATCTCGACCGGTACCAGCGTCCCCTCGCCTCGAATGAATCCCACCAGTGTAGGAGCCGTCTGTGGGCCCGGCACAGGGGCGCCGACCGGCGAGAGCGTTCCCGTGCGCGGGTCGATGCGGATCGTGCCCGCCCCGGGCACGGGCTTCATCTCGACCGGCACGAGCGTGCCCTCGCCCCGAATGAATCCCACCAGAGTAGGAGCCGTCTGTGGGCCCGGCACAGGAGCCCCGACCGGCGAGAGCGTCCCCGTGCGCGGGTCAATGCGGATCGTGCCCGCCCCGGCCACGGGCTTCACTTCGACCGGCACCAGGCTCCCGGTCTGAGGATCGAGCCCCAGCAGCTGCGGCTCGGTTCCGGTGCGATTGGCCGGCGTCACGGATCCGGGCGCGTCGACGAAGCTCATGCCGAACGGCTGCCCGGGGCAGCCCGGAATCGAGCTCAGGTTCAAGCTGCCGTCCGCGCCGGCGCCGAAGGCCGTCCCCGACCCGGATCCGACGCCGATCGTGAACCCGCTGTCGAATCCGAACTGGATCGGACCTCCGTCGCCGGCACCTTGGCGCGGCACCCCTCCGTCCAGGACCTGGAATCCGCTCAGGCAGGCGCCGTTGGCATCGTGGCGGACATCGATCTGGATGCCGGGATTCGTCAGGGAGCCCACGTCGTTCGGGTCACCGCCCTCGACGAGGTATCGTCCCGTTCCCTCCCACCGCGTCTCGCCCTCCTTCGTCACGATCCGGAGCACGCCAGCCGCGGAGTTGCCGTATTCAGCGGCGCCGCCGCCCGTCTGAACCTGGACGTCCTCGACGTGCTCGAAATCCACGTAGGTCCCGGGATTGCCGAGGGCGGCGCCATCGCCGATCACGACGCCGTCGATCGTGATCAGCCCGTCTCCGGACGCGGTGAGGGACGTGCGTGCGGGTGAGCCCGTCTGGGGAATCGTGGACGCGAGGTCCGCCACGTTGGGTCCGTTCGGGAGGTTCTCGAGTGTCTCCATATCGACGGCGGAGCCCGTCGCCGTCGAGCGGATGTCGATGAGGGGGGCGTCGAGCTGGGCCCGCAACGGGGCGGCCGGGGCAGACAGGAAGACGGCGGCGAGAGACAGGATGCAGGGGGTCCGACCATCCAACGACGCGATCGCCTTCATCGATTTCATGCTACCCGCGCGCAACTCGAGGTGTCAATCCTGCGTGAATCGTCGGGGATCGGATGGCATGGCTCGTGGTGAGTGTGGGGCGATAGGTTCGGGCATGTCGTCTGGAGGCCGATCAATGGACAGAGCGAGTGAAGCAGATGCAGTCGGAACGACATTGTCGCTCGCGGAGTTCGAGCGACTCCCCTAGGAAGACGAGTACAGAGTCGAGCTGGTCAGAGGCGGGATCCTCCGTGAACCCAGACCCGGAGGCGAGCACGGATTGCTCGCGGGGCAGCTCGTCGAACGGATCGGATCCCATGCTCGGGAACGGGAACTCGGCATCGCGGTCACCGAGACAGGGTTCCTGCTCTCCGTCGATCCTCCGACGGTACGGGGACCCGACGTTGCGTTCATTGCAATCCAGACCCTTCGGGAGGGCGGCGTCCCCAAGGGTTTCTGGCGCAGGCCGCCCGACCTGCAGTGGAGATCGTTTCACCGTCGAATGCGGCCAGCGAGATCGGCGAGAAGGGCCCGCCGCCGCGCGACCGTTCAGGGGGGCGGACCGGACGGCTGATCAGGCGGGCGGCAGCGGAACCGGATGCACCGCCGCTTGCGCCTCCTCTTCCAGCACCGCCACCGCCCGGGCCTGGATCCCATCCGCCTCGGCGGGTGAGTCGCCGACGGCGGTCAGCCCCATGCGGCCGCATTCCCCCAGCGCGCCCAGCATGTGGAAGACCACGCCCGTCTGCCGGGTCTGGTCGAAGTGCAGGCCGTGGCGGGCGACGATGTCGAACAGGTCGTCCGGGGTGAAGGCGCGAAACATCGGCGACACCACCTTGTCGCTGGCGACGAAGGACTTGTGCTGCCCCCCCGGCGCAGTGAATACGCCTCTCTCCGCATCGTAGGCGCCGTCGGTCAGGAACTGGAGGGTGAGGAAGGGATGGGTCGTGCCGCCCTTCCGCAGGTTCACCTCGATGGCGTAGGTCCGCCACGCGCCGTCACGCTCGCGCGCGACCACGAAATCCAGCGCGAACCGTCCGAGCACCCCCTCCCGGGCGAGGCGGGCCCCGACCTTCCCGGCGTGCCGGCTGATCTCGACCGCGTACGCGGGATCGGCCGGGAAGCGGCACCCCATATACGATTGCCCTCCGGGCCCGCCCAGGACCTGGTCGTGCGTGGAGAGTATCTGCACCTCCCCGAGGGGCGTCACGCGGAGCTGCACGCTGGGGCTCCGGAACTCGTCGCCGACGAGCCTCTCCTCCACCACGCCGCCTGCCCGGCCCAGCTTCTCCATGTAGGTCTCGTACGTCAGGGTGGGCAGCTCCAGCCGCATCCGCCGGACGTGGCGCGCGATTTCCTCCGGCTCGGCCGCCTCGCCCGGCTCCGGAAGGTCCCGCAGGTCCACGAGGGCGTTGCCGAAGCCCGACACACCTTCGTCGAGCTTGACCAGCACCTCGCGCACGTGGGGCGCCGCCTTCCGCAGGTCGGCGATCGCGCCCACGACGTCCTGCTCGGTCCGCAGGCCTTCCCGCCCGGCCGGGTGGGGTATTCCCTCCTCGTGGAAGAGACGCCGTCCGCCCGTCTTCGTTCCGAACGCGAGGAAGCGCGGATCGGCGCCGTATAGGGGGATTCCCAGATGCAGGGCGAGGTCCCGCTCCCTCCGCGTGGTGTTGAAGGGCACCAGGTGCGCCCGGTCGGGATCCAGGATCAGCTCACGGATCCGCTCGATCATGCGGGGACGTTCGAGGAGCTTGAGCGCCAGCGGCCGGGGCGAGGCGTCGAGCGGCGAGACGAGGAAGAGCCGGCGCCGGGCATGGCTTCCGATGACCCCCGGCAGGAGGTCGAGGTAGTAGTCGACGACGACGGGCGAGATCGCCTGCGAGGTCACGTAGACCAGCCGCGCGCTCGGCTGCCGGAGGAGCAGCAGTAGGAAGAGCATGCGCTCCTCATAGGCCTGCATCTCGGAGCCCGCGAGCGGAAGATCCACGTCGAGCGAGGGCACGACGACGATCGTCTGCGGGTCGTTGTTGAAGCAGGAGATCGATTTCCAGAGCGGTACGAGCTTCCGTTGCAGGACCTGGAAGCGCGCCGCGGCCTCCTCTTCCGAGAGGCCGAGGGTCGGTTCGGGCAGGCTGTCGTGGGCCATGGACCTCAACGATAGCGGGCGCATCCCGGCCGTCCAGGGAGATCGTCCGGAGGCACGAAGAAGGGCGCGCCCCCCGGGACGCGCCCTCTCGATTCGTGAGACTTCCCCTCCGCCGACGGGCGAGGCCGTTCGACGCGATTACGCCCCGGTCGCAGCCTCCTCTTCGGCCTCCTCGGCCTCCTCGTCGAGCTCGCCCAGCTCCGCGGCCTCCGCGGCCGCCCGCG
>DATFFS010000071.1:0-3224 GCA_035249945.1 Gemmatimonadota bacterium | reverse complement strand
TGATCTTCCTGCGCGCGCGCGGTGCCCGCGGCCCCGAACAGCGCCGCGGCCGCCAGCGCCGTCGCGAACAGCGGCGGTCCGACCCTGCGCATCAGATGTCCCCCTCTACGCATCCGCGCCCCCGCCCAGCGCCTCGGGGACCGGCTCCCTGCGCCGCTCGCGGCGCTTCTCGATACCCGTCCCCAGGATGACGCTGATCTCGAACAGGAGGTAGAGCGGGACCAGCATCAGCAGCATGCTGATCACGTCGGCGGGAGTCAGGACGGCGCTGATGACCGCCATCAGCGCGATTGCGTGGCGCCGGTACTTCCTGAGGAGCCGCGTGGGGAGGATCCCGAGCCAGACGAGCACCAGGATGACGAGCGGCGTCTCGAACACGAGCCCGAACATCAGCGTGACCTGCATGGCGAACGAGAAGTAGTCGCTGATCGTGATCATGGGCTGCAGCGACTCGGTGGCGAAGCCGAGGAAGAACTCGAGGCCGAAGGGCATGACCACGAAGAACGCCAGCGCCGCGCCTCCCAGGAACAGCAGCACGCTGGAGAGCAGTGCGGGCACGAAGATCCGCTTCTCCTTCTCCATGAGCCCGGGCGCCACGAAGCGCCAGAAGTGGTAGAACACGATAGGCAGCGCGATCACCGCGCCCACGAAGATCCCCACCTTGATCGAGACCATGAACGGCTCGGTCGGATGCAGATACGTCAGCCGGCCGGACTCGAGCAGCGGTCGCACAGGACGGGTCAGGAACCCGATGACGTCGTACTGCGTCGTGACCCAGAAGCCGACGCACGCGCCCAGGACCAGGGCTCCGAGGCTCCACAGGACGCGCCGGCGCAGCTCTTCAAGGTGCTCGATGAACGACATGGTGGCTTCGGGATGGGGGCGCGGTACGATCGGCATCGGACTACTCCGCGTCCGGCTCGCGCAGGCCGCGCAGCTCGTCCATGAACTCGGTCACGTCCTTGAACTGGCGATACACGGACGCGAACCGCACGTACGCCACCTCGTCCACCTCCTGGAGCTCGTTCATGACCTGCTCGCCCAGCCAGCGGCTCTCGACCTCCACGCGGCCCGACTCCTCGAGGCGCTGCTCGATGCGGTCGACCGCGGCTTCGATGGTGTCGATGTTGACCGGACGCTTGGTGCAGGCGGTGACGATCCCGAGGAG
The DNA here is from genome assembly GCA_035249945.1 of Gemmatimonadota bacterium. Classification (GTDB taxonomy): domain Bacteria; phylum Gemmatimonadota; class Gemmatimonadetes; order JACCXV01; family JAHWKZ01; genus JAICNR01. Next base: position 2,056 of record DATFFS010000071.1, on the reverse strand, counting down.
GAGCTTCTGGCGGTCGTAGGGCTCGCGGCGGCCGTCACGCTTGACGACCTGCCGCGGGAAGAGCTCCACCGCCTCGTAGGTGGTGAACCGCTTGCCGCACGCTTCACACTCGCGGCGCCGGCGAACCGCGCGTCCCTCCTGGCTGGACCGCGTGTCGACCACGCGGTCTTCGTCGGCTCCACAGAAGGGGCAGCGCACGACCTGCCGCTAGTCGCCCAGCTGGCGTCTCGCGGCGTCCGCCTCCGCCGAGTTGGGGTAGCGCTGCACGAGCTGCTGGTACGCCGCCCTGGCCCGCTCCTCGTCACCCTGGGCACGGTACGCGTCGCCGATCTTGCGCAGGGCCAGCGGCGCCTTGGAGCTCTCCGGCCAGCGCGTCGGCACTTCGCGCAGCTCGGCGATGGCCGAGTCCCAGCGCTCCTGATCGTACCATGTGATCCCCAGCCAGTAGCGGGCGTCGCTCGCGCTGACCCCGTCGGGGAACCGGCGCAGGTACTCCGTGAAGCCCTGCCGCGCGAGGTCGAGCCTGCCCTGCTGGTAGTCCGTGATCGCGGCATTGTAGAGATCGATCGGATCCACGTCGCCGGCCGCGGCCTGGCTGGTGTCGCCCGGCACCGGCATCGGCACAGGAGTCGGGGTGTAGCGCCGGAGCTGCTCGATCCGGCTCTCCGTCCCTCGCAGCGCGCTCTCCACCGCGTTCATCTGGGAGCGGACCGCTCCCAGGTCGGCGGCGAAGTCGGCGCGGATCTGGGTCAGCAGTTGCTCGAGCCGGGCCAGGGACTGCTGCGCCGCGTCCAGCTGTGCCTGCAGGTCGTCCTGGCGCTCGAGGACGCGCTGGTGCTCCACCATGAGGACGTCGATGTCCCCACGCGTGGCGCAGGCCCCCAGCGCGAGCGCGGCGACCGCCGCCAGCGCGGTTCCGCGCCGCGCCCGATTCCCGTTCGCCGGCCGCGACACTATCCCCCTATGATCACGAACTCGTCGCGCCTGTTCTGAGACCACGCCGCCTCGTTGCTGCCCTCGACCGCGGGCCGCTCCTCGCCATAGCTGATCGTCGTCATGCGGTCGGAGTCGATCCCGAGGTCGATCAGGTACGTGCGTGCCGCGTCCGCCCGCCGCTCGCCCAGCGCGAGGTTGTACTCGACCGTCCCGCGCTCGTCGGCATGGCCCTCGATCCGCACCCGGATGTCCGGGAACTGGCGCAGGGCCTCAGCCTTGGCCTGCAGCGTCTGGCGCGCGTCCTCGCGCAGGTCGGAGCGGTCGAATTCGAAGAAGATCATGTCCTGGATGGATCCATAGGCGGCCTCACGCGCGAGCCGGGCCTCCTCCTCGGCGCGGGCCGCGGCATCCGCGTCCGCGGAGTTGTCGGTCGTGGGAGGCGGCTCGGCGCGCGGCCTGTCGTCGGTGGCGGGAGGCTGCTTGCGGGAGCAGCCGACCGCGAGGCCGAGAGCGAGTGCCGTGACCGTGAGGAGCGTGAGCCTTCTGCCGAGCATGGGCCCTCCTGGGGCTGACGTCGCAGTTTGTGGTCGATTTGCTCCGAATTCGCGACCGCACACAAGATAGTCGCTCGCGTCGGCGGAGACAGCGCGCGGGCCGGGCTCCGAATCCCGGGCCCGCCTACCGGGACCCGAGCTTGGGTGACCAGGTGGGGCTGACGTATCCGCCTCCCCGGGTGGCCTGACGGATGTTTCCGCCGTCCCAGTCCATGGTGTAAATGTCCGAGCCCCCGCCCCGCGTCGAAGAGAACGCGATGTGGAGGCCGTCCGGCGACCAGGACGGGTCCTCGTTGTCCCCGGTGGACGTCAGCACCGTCCCGCCCCCCCCATCCGCGGGGATCGTCACGATCTGGAATCTCCCTCCCATCCGCTCGACGTACGCGATCCGGTCCCCCTGGGGCGACCAGGCCGGGCTGTGGGCTTCCCCGCCGAAGGAGAGCTGCCGGACGTTGGCGCCCTCGGCGTCCATGGCGAAGATCTGCGCCACTCCGCCGCGGTCGGACTCGAACACGATCTGCCTCCCGTTCGGCGACCAGCTGGGGGCCGTGTCGATGCCCAGATTG
>DATFFS010000070.1:0-3408 GCA_035249945.1 Gemmatimonadota bacterium | reverse complement strand
CTCTTCCGCGCGACGACGGTCACCGGGGTCGACGGGAACACGGTCGAAGCACTCCCCGTCGAGGCGGCGCGGGAGCTTCTCGCCGAGGCGGGCGTACTGGAAGAGGGCGAATGACCCGGCGACGGAGCGCCCGGTGAGCGGATCTTCGGGAGCCGAGGTGCGGATCCGCGCCGCGCGTCCCACCGACGCGGACGTGATCGCGGAGTTCAACCTTCGCCTCGCGTCGGAGAGCGAGGATCGCGAGCTCGATCCCGATACGCTCCTGCGCGGGGTCCGCATGCTCCTCTCGGACCCGACGCACGGCCAGTACTGGATCGCCGAGGCACCGAGCGAGGGCGCCGGCGGCGGCGACGGCGGCCACCCTGCCGCCCAGCCCGTGGGCCAGTGCCTCGTCACGACCGAGTGGAGCGACTGGACGAACGGCCGCTACTGGTGGTTCCAGTCGGTGTACGTCGTGCCGGAGTGGCGCGGGCGGAAGGTGTTCCGCGCACTGTGGGACCACGTCGAGTCCGCGGCGCGCGCGGCCGGCGACGTCGCCTCGCTGCGGCTCTACGTCGAGCGCGACAACGCGCCGGCGCGCGCGATCTACGAGAAGCTCGGCATGGGGGAGACCGGCTACCTTGTCTACGAGAAATGGCTAACCGGACAATGAAGCAGAACTCCGCGCGGATCCTCGTCGTCGACGACGAGCCCGGGATCCGTCAGGCGCTCCGCCAGATGCTGGAGTACGAGGGCTACCAGGTGCGGGACGCCAAGGACGGGCCCGCCGCGCTGGCGGCCTACTCCGAGGATCCCTCCGATCTCGTCCTCCTCGACATCAAGATGGCGCCCATGGACGGCCTCGACGTCCTCGATCGGCTGCGCGCGAAGGACCCGGACGTTGTGGTGGTCATGATCAGCGGCCACGGCAGCGTGGAGACCGCGGTCGAGGCGCTCAAGCGCGGCGCGTTCGACTTCCTGGAGAAGCCGCCCGACCGCGAGGTCGTCCTCAAGCGCATCTCGAACGCGCTCGCCGAGCGCGAGCTCGAGCGCGAGAACGCCGAGCTGCGGAAGGCGCAGACGGCGGTGGGCGCCGGCCCGATCATCGGGAAGAGCCCCGTGCTGATGGAGGTCCTCGAGAAAGTCGAGCGGATCGCGCCGACGCGCGCCTACGTGCTGATCACCGGCGAGAACGGCACCGGCAAGGAGCTCGTCGCGCGCGAGATCCACCGCCGATCCGAGCGCGCCAAGGGTCCGTTCGTGGAGGTCAACTGCGCCGCCATTCCGCATGAATTGATCGAGTCCGAGCTCTTCGGGCACGAGAAGGGCGCCTTCACCGGGGCGCACGCCAAGCGGACGGGGAAGTTCGAGCTGGCCGACGAGGGGACGCTGTTCCTCGACGAGGTGGGGGACATGAGCCTGGCGGCGCAGGCCAAGGTGCTGCGCGCGCTGCAGGACGGGGTCGTCCAGCGGGTCGGCGGCGCGGCGTCGATCGAGGTCGACGTGCGCGTGCTGGCGGCGACGAACAAGGACATCGAGCACGAGATCCGCGAGGGGAACTTCCGCGAGGACCTGTACTACCGGCTGAACGTCGTGCCGCTGCACGTGCCGCCGTTGTCGCGACGCCGCGAGGACATCCCGCTGCTGGTCGAGCACTTCGCGCGCGTGTACTGCGAGGAGAACGGCATGCCGCCGAAGCGATTCCAGCCGGAGGCGATCGAGGCGCTGACCGAGCGGCCGTGGCCGGGCAACGTGCGCGAGCTCAAGAACACGATCGAGCGGCTCGTCATCCTGGCACCGGGCGAGACGATCTCGGCGGGCGACGTCGAGGCGCTCTCCGGCCCGCGCGCCGGCGTGTCGGGAGGCACCGCCGACCTCATCGAGACGCATTCGTCGTTCACCGACTACCGCGACGCGGCCGAGGAGGCGTTCCTCGCGCGCAAGCTCGACGAGAACGACTGGAACGTCTCCGAGACCGCCCGCAAGCTCGGCATGCAGCGCTCCCACCTGTACAAGAAGATCGAGAAGCACGGGCTGTCGCGGGACTGAGGGGACGGCTCGTGAGGGAATCGGGCGGTTTCCGTCGTACTCAGGGGTGCGAGGTGAGCCAGCACTCGCCGAACCCCGAGAGAAGGGAACCCCTATGAATGCCCCAGTCGCGCGGATCCTCTTGCTCATATTCCTGGCCCTGGCTGCGTGCACCTCGGCGGAAGGCGACGTGACCGCAGTGGACGAGGTCACGGGGGCCCTCAGCGTGAGTGTCACGAGCCTGGGATCGAGCGATTTCGTGGTTACGGTGTACCTGGACGGCCCGGAGGGCGTCCCGATGAGAACGGCGCCGATGAGGCTCGGGGACAACTTCGTCTTCACGGGCCTGAAGCCCGGAGTCTACACCGCCGGGACGACGATCCTGGGGTTCGACTGTCCGTCGGCCAGCGCCACCGTCCAGGGGAACCAGACCACCGCAGCCGACATCGCCTGCAGCCGAAAGCCTGCGGACACGACGACCGGGTTCGTCGCCGGGATCGTCACGGGTGGCGACCTCCCGCTGGGCGGGGCACTCGTCGAACTGACGAGCTCCGGCGTGGAGCTGGCCCGGCACACGTCCGCGAACGGCCAGCTGTCGTTCGCAGGCGTTCCGGTAGGTGAATACGCCCTGACCGCGTTCCACCGGCTCTTCAGCTGCCCCGTCCAGACCATCCACGTCGATCCCGATCAGAGCACGACGGTCAACGTCGCGTGTGTTCCGAAGCCGACCGGCGGGATGACGGGCATCATACTCCCCTTCGATCTCGGCGGCGCCGACGTCCAGCTCACGGGGCCGACCAGCCACACCACCACTGTGCGCTCCGCCGGCAGCTCCTTCGTGTTCGACGACCTGCCACCCGGCAGGTACACGGTGACGGCATCGGTATTCGCGATGCGCTGTACTGCGGTAAGCGCCGATGTTCAGGCGGCACGCGACACAGAGGTAGAAATCCGCTGCGAATCTCGACCTCCGTTGAAGAGCGAGATCGGGGGGGAGTGGGGCCTCGAACCCTCGCGGGTGAGTGCAACAGGGACCTGCCCGCCCGTGTTGTCCCATCCTGGAACCGGATCCATAGCGTTCCGTTCCAACGACAGCACGATAGAATTCGTCGGGCTCGATCCCCAGGTCGCGATGGTGGGGCGCTACGACGAGGAGTCGGGTGCGTTCGCCGGATCGGGGTCCACGGTGCTGGGAGACGGCACCACGATTCGTTCGGAAGCGAACCTGCGCTTCTCCTGGGATTTCTGGGATTTCGGTGGCCTCGTGTTCTCGACGGACTTCAGTCCATTCTGGACACGGAGGCATAGCGATCCGAGTGGGAACCTGTTCTGTACCGAGGTCTACGGCGCGTTCGGCTGGCGGATCAACTGGTGAACTGACGGCTGCTGTTCGCCGTCGAG
>DATFFS010000069.1:0-1974 GCA_035249945.1 Gemmatimonadota bacterium | reverse complement strand
CGTCGTCGTCCGCGTCGATGGCTCCGAGCCCCACGAGCTTGCGTCCGATCGCGATCAGCACCAGGCGCAGGTGCGCGTTCGCGCCCTGGTCGATATAGAAGTGGTGGTCCGGCGTGAGCGGCGCCATGCGCAGGTTGACCTCGTTCGCGGCACGCATCTGCTCCAGCGAGTCACCCTCCAGCCCGGCCAGGATCTCGCGCGAGGCGGCCTCGATATCGGCCTTGAGGGCACCCATGGTGCTCGGATAGTCGTAATCGGTCTCGACGTAGCCGCGGATGAGCTCGATCACCGGCTCCATGCGCTCGTACACGGTCGGGAAGACGAACTCGTGGCTCCAGACGGCATGCCATCCGAACTCCTTCTGGTACGGCCGGATCCGCTCGGCGACGAAGCGGCGGCCAGGCTCCGATGCGTCGAGGGCGGCGATGATCTCGGCCGCCGTCTCGTGGCCGAACGCGGCGGCCAACGCCGGGTCCGCCACAACCTCCTGCTTCATCTCCCACAGCGCGCGGATCGAGTCCCAGTTCCGGTCGCTGGCGGAGTTCTGGAGCCGGCCGAGGAGCGTCTCGTCAACCGAGCCGCGCGTCTTCTCCATGACCGCCCGCAGGTTCAGCGTCGCCGAGAGCTGGGCGAAATTCAGCATCCAGTGAATCTTCCAATGCCGGTCGTGGACGTCGATGGCGTCCTCGAACAGGACCGCCAGCTCCATCAAGCTCATCTCGTCCTGTCGATCCAGCATCTTCTCGAGGAAGGCGAAGTTGCGCTCCATCTCGGGCACCAGCCGCTCGCGCCACCAGTCGACGAAGCCCGCCCCGTAGACGGGCAGCACCGCGTCGAGGTAGGTGCCGATGCGCTCGTAGGCCGGATCCAGCGGGACGCGCGCCGCATAGCGGGCGCCGTACTCCATGGCGTCGACCTTCCAGGACGCATCGGCCGGAACGGCGGCCGTGTAGAGGTAGCCGTTGACGTTCTTGGTGATCCAGTCGCAGGCGAAGGGTGTGCCGAAGCGACGGAACATGTGGTCGCAGGTGAGCCACCAGCCGCCGATCTCGTAGAACATCGGGCTCAGCGGGTGCGGGCAGTGGAGGTCGTCGAAGACCCAGAAGAGCTGCTTCTCCTGGTCCGACCGCCACTCGATGGGAAACTCGTCGCTGCCGAGGAAGGTGTCGAGGACCGGGTCGCTCATCTGGCCTGCCACTCGGGAATCGATCTTCGATGATAATGCGAGGCCGCAGTGTCCGCCGACCAGATACACGACTTCGACGCTCCGCCCGCCGGCAGTCCCGAGGAGCTGACGCGGCTGCTGGGTGGCAAGGGAGCGAACCTGGCCGTCATGGCCGCGCAGCTCGGGCTCCCCGTCCCGCCCGGCTTCACGATCAGCACCGATGTCTGCCGTGACGTCGTGGCCGGTCACTGGCCCGAAGGGCTGGATGCCTCGCTCCACGCGCACATGCAGCGGCTCGCCGATCGCGCCGGGCGTCGCTTCGGCGATCCGTCCGATCCGCTGCTCGTCAGCGTCCGCTCGGGTGCCGCGGTGTCGATGCCCGGCATGATGGACACGATCCTCAACCTCGGGCTGAACGACGAGCTGGCGCGCGGCTTGGCCGCGGTCACCGGAGACGAGGCCTTCGCCGCCGATTGCCTACGTCGCTTCCGCGCCGGGTATCGAGCCGTCATCGGCGCCGAAGCCGTCCCGGACGACCCGTGGGACCAGCTCCGGACGTCCATCGAGGCCGTCTTCCGCTCCTGGAACAGCGACCGCGCGGTGGCGTATCGCCGTCGGGAGGGCATCGCCGACGATCTCGGCACCGCAGTCACCGTGCAGGCCATGGTCTTCGGCAACCGGGGGCCCGATTCGGCCACCGGCGTGCTCTTCACGCGCAACCCGGCGAGCGGTGAGCCGGTCCCGTACGGCGACGTCCTGTTCACCGCGCAGGGCGAGGACGTGGTCGCCGGCGACCACGCGCCGCAACC
>DATFFS010000068.1:0-1289 GCA_035249945.1 Gemmatimonadota bacterium | reverse complement strand
CGACACCGGCGCGAGGTTCGCGTATGTGACCCGCCGTGCGAACGACCGCGGAGCGCTCGTCGCGGGGGTCCATCCATGGCTCCTCCCCGGTGGTCGGACGATCGGTGACGACGAGGACCGCGCCGAGGTCGAGGCCGTCTGGGGATCGCTCAACCTCCCCGATAGGGGCAGGAGCTGGCGCGAGATCCTGGAGGCGGCGGCGAACAGGCAGATCGACGTGCTGTTCCTGATCGGCGTGGACCCGCTCCGCGACTACCCGGACGCGGCGCTCGCCCGACGGGCCCTGGAGAACGTGCAGCGCAAGGTGGTGCAATCGCTCGAGCTCGGCTCCCTGGGGCGCTATGCGGATGCGTTCCTGCCGGCGGCCGCCTTCCTCGAGAAGGAGGGGCACGTGACCACGTGGGAGGGTCGAGGCCAGCGGATCCAGCGCGTTCGCGACCCGCTCGGGATGTCGCGGCCCGACTGGGAGATCTTCGCGAGCCTCGCGCTCGCGTGCGGCGGTGACCTGGGGTTCGAGACGCTGGATGAGCTCCACGAGGAGATGGGAACGCTCCTCGCCCCGCGAGCGACACGCCCCCTCGCCGTGGCCGATACCGGCGCTGCGCCGACTCCCGTCGAGGGCGGCGAGCTCCTGCTCTTCACGTACCCACTCCTCGTGGACGAGGGCCGCCTGTCCGAGGGTGCCGATGAGTTGAAAGCGGCCCTCGCCGACCCACCGTTCATCGAGATCCATCCCGAGGATGCCGCGGGGGCGGGCGTGGCCGGCGGAACCGACGTGCGGCTGAAGACCGCGGCGGGAGAGGCCACGCTCGCGGCCCGGGTCACCGACCACGTATCGCGGGGATCGGTCTTCGTCCCCTTCAACCAGGCGGGGTTCGCCGCGAACACGCTCCTGCAGGGCCGCTTCTCGATCGCTGCCACGATCGAGTCCGTCGACGCGCCAGCCGAAGGAGACCCGGTCGAGGTCGCCGCAGTCACGGCGGTCGAGGGAGGTACCGGGTAAGGTGGACTGGCTCGACTGGCTGCTGCTCGTGGGCCGCATCGTGCTGGTCTTCTTCGGGCTACTGATCTCCGTGCTGCTCTACATCTGGTTCGAGCGGAAGGTCATCGCGGACCTCCAGACGCGGAAGGGCCCGATGCGCGCGGGGCCGCGCGGGATCCTGGTCACCCTCGCCGACGGGATCAAGCTCTTCTTCAAGGAGGGCATCCTCCCGACGAACGCGGACCGGCGCGTCTATCTGCTGGCCCCGGTGCTGGCGATGTTCCCGGGGTTCCTCGCGTTCAGCACG
>DATFFS010000067.1:0-1347 GCA_035249945.1 Gemmatimonadota bacterium | reverse complement strand
CCGGCCGCGGCCGCGAGACCAGCTCGCGCGCGAGCGCCAGCGCCGGCGTCAGGTGTCCGCCCGTGCCGCCGCCGGCGATCACGACCCGCACCTCGCCGGTCTCGCCCGCGACGGCGTCCCGATCCTGCGCATGGTCATGCGGCGTCACCCCACGCCCTCCTCCCGAACAGGCCGCGCGCGAGGCCTTCGCGGCGGCGCGGCGCCGCGACCGCGTCCCGCGAGACGCTCATCAACATGCCCATCGCCGCGAGCTGCACGATCAGGGCGGTGCCGCCGTACGATATGAAGGGCAGCGGGAGCCCCGTCGTCGGGAGCGACGCCGTGGCGACCCCCATGTTGAGGAGCGCGGACAGGAGGACCATCGTCGTGATGCCCGCGGCCAGCAGGAACCCGAACCCGTCGGGAGCGCGGCGCGCGACCCGGTATCCCAGCGCGCCCAGATAGAGGAAGGCGCCCAGCAGGAGCAGCGTCCCCAGGAGCCCCAGCTCCTCGCCCACGATCGAGACGATGAAGTCCGTGTGCGCCATCGGCAGGAACTGGAACTTCTGCTTGCTCGAGCCGAGGCCGACCCCGAACCAGCCACCGGACCCCAGGCTGATCAGCGACTGGTTGATCTGGTAGGAGATGCCCTGCATGTCTTCGCCGCGGTCGAAGAAGGCGCGGATCCGCTCCATCCGGTAGGGCTCGATCACCATGACGAGGATCCCGACCGGCACCGCGGCCGCCACCATGCGCAGCAGGTACTTCACCCGGACGCCCCCAAGCCACAGCATGGCGAAGGTCAGGAGCAGCAGCGTGCTCGCGCCCTTGAAGTCCGGCTGCAGGATCGCCATTCCGGCCATGAGGAGGGGCGGCACGAGGAGCGGGGCGACCCCGTCCCAGGGCTCGTCGATCCGCGCGTCCTTCTTCACGATCGTGGCCGCCAGCCAGACGATCAGCGCCAGCTTGGCGACCTCGATCGGCTGGAACGTGAAGCCCGGCAGCGCGAGCCAGCGGCTCGCGCCGTTGATCTCGGGCGTGAACCGTCCGGGCAGCGGCGCGATCAGCGCGACGAGGAGCGCCGCGGAGGCCCACAGCATCGGCTTGGCGAGCTTCGCCCACACCCGGTAGTCGATGCGGGCCAGGACGAACATGAGGACGAGGCCGACCACGGCCTTCGAAAGCTGGCTCGCGAAGTACACCGTGCTGGAGCCGTCGAAGTGCTCCTGCGAGAGCGCCGAGCTCGCGCTGTACACCATGACGAGCCCGAAGAGGACGAGGAGCAGGACGAGGGCGCGCAGGCGGTTGTCGACCGGGCCCCTGCGCGCCGCCTTGCGGCGGGTCCGCCGGACCCTCATCGGGTCACCT
>DATFFS010000066.1:0-6574 GCA_035249945.1 Gemmatimonadota bacterium | reverse complement strand
GTGACGAACTCGACGACGCGCTCACGGTTGCGCGGGTCGATGCGCCGGAATTCGGCGCGCCGCAGGCGCCGGCGGGGCGGCTCCGCACGTGGGGCCGGTTCGTCCGCTTCGAACACACGCTGTTCTCCCTGCCGCTCCTTTTCGCCGGGGTCCTGCTCGGAGCCGGCCGCCTCGACGTGCCGCTCCGGCTGCTGGGGCTCATCCTCCTCGCGGGAACCGGCGCTCGCACGGCGGCGCTCGGTCTCAACCGGATCATCGACCGGCGAATCGACGCGGCGAACCCGCGTACCGCCGCCCGCGAGCTGCCGAGCGGAGCGATGGGGCTCGGCGAGGCCGCCGCGCTGACCGCGCTGGGGGCCATCGCGTATGCGGCGGCGGCCTGGTGGATCGCGCCGGTCTGCCTGGCGCTGACGCCGATCCCGCTGGCGGTCTTCACCGCCTATCCCTACTTGAAGCGCTGGACGCCGTGGTGCCATCTGGGCGTGGGGTTCGGGCTTGCGATGGCGCCGCTCGGCGGCTGGTTCGCCGCGCGGCTGGACTTCTCCGATTCGGGGCCCGCGCTCCTCCTCGGTCTGTTCACGCTCGCCTGGGTGGCGGGGTTCGACGTGATCTACGCGACCCTCGACGAGGAGTTCGACCGAAAGGCCGGCGTGCAGTCGCTTCCCTCGCGCTACGGACGCGCTACCGCGCTTCGAATCGCGCGCTGCCTCCACGCGCTCGCTTGGGCCGCGCTGGCGGCGCTCGTCCTGTGGCGCCTCGCGTGGCCCGCCGCGTTTCCGCCGCTCCTCGGCGTCGGCGCGCTCCTCGCATGGGAGAACGCGCGGGCGCGCGACATCGACCTGGCGTTCTTCCGCATAAACGTCTGGGTTGGTTTCGCGGCGCTAGCGACAGTCGCAGTGGGCGTGGCGTTCGCGAGTACCGGCTGAAGCCTCAGGGAACGCGCTTGTCGTAGTTTTCGCGGTCGAAGCGGTACGTCGGGTGAAAGCGGCCCGTCGGCGGATAGAGCTCCTCGCCGATCCGTCGCAACCCGAGCCGCTCGAGGAGGGCGCCGGACCGCGTATTCTCGGGATGATGCCCGGCGTGGATTGTCTCCGCTCCGAGGCTCGCGAAGGCGTAGTCGATCGCCGACCGGGCGGCCTCGGCGGCATATCCCCGGCCCCAGTGCTCCGGCAGCAAATGGAAGCCGAGCTCGAACCCGCCCGTCGCGGGATGCGGTCGGAAGCCGCAGCAGCCGACGAACGCGCCGTCGTCGAGTCGGAAGATCGGCCAGTACTGGATCCCCAGCGTCCCGCCGTTGGCGATCTCCGCCGCGAGTCGCTCCCGGATCTCCTCGTCGGAGAACGGCCCCCCGATGAGCCGCGTCACGCGGTCGTCGCCCCAGAGCGCCCGTGCTTGTTCGAGATCGGCGGGCGTCCAGGCGCGGAAGCCGAGCCGCACCGATCGCAGGAAGTAGCCGCCCGTCTCCGGAGTCCGCCTCGCCTCCGAGGAATTCATGGGGGGAAAGCTAAAGCGGGCGGCCCTGAGGCCGCCCGCCCGGCCGCCCGCCGTCCGGCGGACGTGTGGATTTCGTGCCTACGGCACAGTGACCGCGGTCGTGTCGGACGCAGCGCCGAACGTCGCGACGATGTTGGCGGTCCCGGTCGCGACTCCGGTGACGACGCCGAAGGCGTCCACCGTTGCGACCGCCGTGGCGTCGCTCGAGAAGTCGACGAGCGGATTCGTGATCGCGGCGCCCAGCGTGTCGGTGGCCGCGACCGCCAGCGTGTCGCTCGCCCCTACGGCCAGGTTCAGCGTTGCAGGCGTGAGAGTGAGCGTCCCGACGTTGTTCCCCGGCAACGTGCCGACCGAAACCTCGACCGTGTCCGCCAGGGCGCCTGACGTAGCCACGAGCTGCGTGCGGCCGACTGCCACGGCGGTGACCAGCCCGGTGGACGGGTCCACCGTTGCCACGTCCGTCTCGACGCTCGAGAAGGTGACGACCTGCCCTGCGAGGGTGTCCCCGCCAGCCGTCGTCACGGTGCCGGTGAACGTCAGCGTGTCGCCAACCGCGAAGTTGGTGTCGACGCCGGGATCCAGCGTCAGGTTGGCCGGCTCCGTGTCCTCCTCGATCACGATCGTGACGGTATCGGAAACCTCGTCGACGGTCGCGGTGATCGTCGCGGATCCGGCCGTCAACCCCTCGACCAGGCCCGTGTTCGAGACCGACGCCACCGCCGTATTGCTGCTCGACCAAGAGACCGTCTGGGCGGAGAGCGTGTCGCCCTCCTCGTCGATCACGGTGACCGTGAGCTGGAGAGTGCCGCCTACGGTCAGCGTATCGTCGTCGAACTCGATGATCACCTGGGCGACATCGTCCCCATCGGGTCCGGTGGGCCCGTCGTCGTCTTCGCAGGCGGTGGCACCGAAGGCGAGCAGGACGAATACGGACAAGAGGCCCAAGAAACGGGCAGGTAGTGTCATCATGATGAAAGATCCCCTCCATGAAAGAATGCAGCGTGACAGGGAGCGACGCTGTGCAGACTCCAGCCTACGTCATAATCCATCGGCAGACAGTCATTCGTATGACACGAGCGTTACCCTGATAGTAGTGAGCGTTTGATACGAGAACGGCGGGATTGATTGGAGGGATCGTCGGGGATCACTCCGACACGTTGATTACCGATTCCGCGGTCAGGTTGCCGTTCTTTGCGGTGATCGTCGCCGTTCCGGGCCCGACGAACGTCACCAACCCCGTCAAGGGATGCACCGTGGCGACGGTTTCGTCGCTGCTGGAGTACAACGCCAGGAAGTCTCCGATCTCCCCGACGTCTGTCCAGACGAGCGCGCCAAAGTCGAAGCTCTGGCCTACGGAAACACCGCTCAGAAAAGGCGGACTGACCTCGAACTCGTTTATGCTGCCGGCCGTCAGGACTCGCAGCCGAAACGTGGCGCTGCCCGTGGCGTTCGGGCTCGTGACCGTGATGAGGGTCTCGCCCGGTCCCCCCGCCGTCAGCATGCCGGCGGCGTCGACGGTCGCGACGGACGCATCCGTGGTAGCGAAGACGAGTTCCGCGTCCGGAATACTGACCCCCGCGCCATCGCGGACGACGGCCAGCTCGTTGATCACGAAGCCCACATCGGTCTGAGTGGCGAAGGGGGATCCGATCACGGAAATCCCTCCGGAACTCGCTGCGAAGACCGGGATCTCGATGGTACCGGTCGCGCCGTTGCCGCCCGTGCCGCGCGGCGTCCGGGCGACAACCGTGATCGTTGCGGTCCCCACGGACTCGCCCGTCACGGCGCCGGTCCGGCTCCCTACCGACGCGACCGCCGGATTCGAGCTCGTGAACGTGGGACCCACCGGGTGGACGACTGGATCGCCTTCCGGGTCGAGAATTCTCAGCACGAGGAACAGGGTCTCGCCGGTGATCATAGGGAGTTCGGTGTCGGGGAATTCAATGGACGCGATCTGCTGTACTGCCGTGATCCTCACCGTGTCGTTCAGCACGCCCGACCCCACTTCAATCGAGATGTCGGCACTTCCCAGGCCGATGGGCGTGACGAGGCCTGTCTCGGAAACGGTGGCAACCGCCTCGTTGCTGGTCGAGAAATCTATGGTCACTTCGTTGGGGTCGATCAGCTCCCCGTCCGCGTCCCGGATCTCGAATTGCAGCTGGATGGTGTAGCCCATTTCCAGGTTCTGGTTCAGCGACAGGAACACGACGGTTGCCACCTCGTCGTCCCGACCCGATGGACCATCGTCTTCGCAGGCAACCGAAACGGCCAGCAAGCCACATAACGCGAGAGCTTCCCGACGGGACGGTGCCCTGAGGGCCTGATCCGACTTCATTGGGCGCCTTCTTCCGTGACTTGCTCCATCGGGTTCTCGATGAAAAGCTACCAACGGACCCGAAAGTTTGCTTGTATCGGACCGGAAGAGGGCGGTTTGGCGGCCTGCGGAGTCGCGGGCTAGGTTCTGGGGATGCGGACGATCGTGGCGATCACCGGAGCCAGCGGGGCGATCTTCGGCCTCGAGCTCCTGCGCCGCCTGCCGGGCGAGCGGTTCGCCATCCTGTCGCGGTGGGGGCAGCACGTGACACGGGAGGAGACCGGTCTCGGGCGGGACGAGGTGGCGGGGCTCGCCACGCGGCTCTTCACAGACTCCGACCTGTCCGCTCCGCTCGCCTCGGGCTCCAACGCCTGGGAGGCGATGGTCGTGTTGCCCTGCTCGGTCTCCACGGTGGGCAAGATCGCGAGCGGGATCGCCGACACGCTCGTCACGCGGGCGGCCGCGGTCACGCTCAAGGAAGGCCGGCGGCTGGTCCTCTGCCCGCGCGAGACGCCGCTGTCGGCCGTGACGCTCCGGCAGCTCGCCGCCCTGGCGCGCGACGGGGTCACGGTGATGCCGGTCTCCCCGGGTTGGTACGACCACCCGGCGTCGATCGACGATCTCGTGGCGGGCTTCGTCGTCCGCGTCCTGCGGGTGCTCGGCGTCGATCGCCCGGGGGGCTGGCGGGCGGAGGAGCTGGCCGGCGGCAAGCGCGAACTGCCCCGGGAGCGGATCCCCGACTAGCCGACTCCGCGGTGCCTTTTTCCGACCTGCAGGCGTTTCTGTCCCACTGCGAAACCCGGGGGGATCTCGTCCGCGTCCGGGCCGAGGTCGATGCGCGGCTCGAGATCGCCGAGATCGTCACCCGCGTCGTTCGCGCCGACGGCCCGGCGATCGTGTTCGAGCGCGTGGCGGGTTCGCGGTTTCCGGTGGCGGCCAACGTGCTGGGGGCCGCCCGGCGCTGCGCCTGGGCCCTGGGGGACGATCCGGAGGCGATCGGCGCGCGGCTACTGGCGACCGCCGAGCGGATCCTGCCTCCGAGCCCGCGCGCCCTGTGGGATGCGCGCCGTACTCTCCTCGGCGGGAGGAACTTCCGAACCGTGCGCACGCGGCGCCCCGCCTGGAAGGAGGCGCCCGATCGGACGCTGGACGACCTTCCGATCCTGACCTGCTGGCCCGGCGACGGCGGGCCCTTCGTCACCTTCCCGCTCGTCCTCACCGCCCATCCCGAGACCGGCCAGCGGAACCTCGGCATCTACCGCATGCACGTCTACGACGGCCGGACGACCGGGATGCACTGGCAGATCATGAAGGGCGGCGGATACCACTACGCCGCCGCCGAGCGTCTGGGTGTCGATCTCCCGGTCGCGGTCGCGCTCGGCGCCGACCCGATCACGCTCCTGGCGTCGGTGGCGCCGCTGCCGGAGGGGATCGACGAGCTGGCGTTCGCCGGGTTCCTGCGCGGGGCACCGAGCGAGCTCGCCCCCTGCGGATCGATCGACGCGCTCGCGCCGGCGTCGGCCGAGTTCGTCCTGGAGGGGGTCGTCCCGCCCGGCGAGCGGCGGCTCGAAGGGCCGTTCGGGGACCACTTCGGGCACTACTCGCACGCCGCGCCGTTCCCGGTCTTTCACGTACGGGCGATCGCCCATCGGGAGCGTCCTGTCTACCCCGCGGCGGTCGTCGGCGTCCCGCCGCAGGAAGACGTGGCGATGGGCGAGGCGGTGGCCGGAATCGTTGGGCCGCTGATCCGCCTGGTCCAGCCCGAGGTCCGCGCGCTACACGCCTGGTACGAAACCGGCTTCCATAACCTCCTGGTCGTTTCCGTACGGCAGCGTTACGCCAAGGAAGGGGTGAAGGCCGCGCTGTCGCTCTGCGGGCAGGGTCAGCTGGCTCTCACCAAGGTCGCGATCGTCGTCGACGACGGCGTCCGGCCGGACGACTGGGCCGGGGTCCTCGAGGCCTTCCGGCGCAACTGGGCCGCGTCGGAGGACGCGCTGCTCCTGCCGGGCGTTCCGCAGGACACGCTCGACTTCACCTCCTTTACGATGAATCTGGGCTCCAAGCTGATCCTCGACTGCACGCGCAGAGCGGGCGGGATCTCGGGAGACGCGCGACCCGTGATCGCCGAAGAGTCCGAAGGGATCGCCGAGCTTCCGGGCGGCACGGCCGCCCCGTTTCGCGCGCCGACCGAAGTCGATTCCCGGGTCGTCGACTGGAACGGCTACGGCGACACGCTCCTGGTGGCGCGGGTCCGCGAGAAGGACGGCCGCACCGGACGCGCGGTCGCCGAAGCGCTCGCCGCCTCGTCGTCCCTCGGCCGCTACAAGTGGGCGGCCGTCGTCTCGGACGACGTGCCGCTCGCGGATCCGACCCTCCTCCTCTGGGGGATCTTCACGCGCTTCGACGCGGCCCGCGACGTCGTCTTCAGCGAGTCGCGGCTCGAGGGGGCCTGGCCGCGCTACGCGGGCCGGATGGCGATCGATGCGACCTGGAAGCCGGGCTACCCGGCCCCGATCGTCATGGATCCCGAGGTGATGCGCCGGGTCGACGAGCGGTGGAGCGAGTACGGCTTTCCGGGGTAGACCGGTAAGGAATGCGACAGCTTCGGCTGCCGCCTGGTAGTAGGCTCGAACCGAGGGGAGGATCGAGGCCCCGAAACCGGTCTTCAAGGAGCCGTGGAATGAAACCCGAGATCCACAACGACATCGAGAACAACCGGTTCGTCGCGCAGACCGAGCATGGGGAGGCCACGCTGAAGTACAAGCG